>JBCCWB010000166.1:0-9597 GCA_039194345.1 Planctomycetota bacterium | reverse complement strand
GTCTATCGGCTCAAAAACGGCCTTCGGGCGGCTGGCATCCCTTTTGCCAAATAGAGGGTTAGCACTTGTTTCACACCCCGCCCGGAAACCCTTTGGAGAGATTCTCGATGACCCGACTCAAATCGCTTGTCCGCCGCGCTGCCGCTGCCGCCCTCACGGGTGTGTTGGCTCTGGCTCCGTTCACCTCGGCCCAGGCCGACCCGCTGAAGATCGGCTACTCCGACTGGCCCGGCTGGGTCGCTTGGGAAATCGCCATCCAAAAGGGCTGGTTCGATGAAGCCGGGGTCGAAGTTGAATTTGCGTGGTTCGACTACGTCGCGTCGATGGACGCCTACGCCGCCGGCCAGCTCGATGCCGTCTGCATGACCAACGGCGACGCCCTGGTCACCGGCACCGCCAAGCCCTCGGTCGCCATCATCATCAACGACTACTCCAACGGCAACGACATGCTCGTCGCCACCCCCGACATCAAGTCCGTCAATGACCTCGAAGGCAAAAAGATCGGTGCTGAGCTCGGCTTCGTCGCCCACCTCCTGGCCATCACCGCCCTGAAAGAAAACGGCATCGAAACTGCTAGCGTTGAGTGGGTCAACACCCCCACCGACAAGACCCCAGCCATGCTCGCCTCGGGTAATGTCTCGGCTATCGCCGCTTGGCAGCCCAACTCCGGCGAAGCCCTAAAGGCCGTTCCCGGCTCAAGCCCCATCTTCACCTCGGCCGACGCCCCGGGCATCATCTACGACGTCCTGGCCGTCAGCCCCGAAAGCCTAGCCGAAGACCGTGCCGAGTGGGCCAAGGTCGTGGCCGTCTGGTACCGAGTCGTTGATTACCTCAAGGACGAAGACAACTGGGATGACGCGCTGGCCATCCTCGCCGCCCGCGTGCAGATCAGCCCTGCCGAGTATGAGCCGTTCTTCCAAGGCACCTACATCCTGTCGCTCGAGGAAGCCCTGAAGGTCTGGGAAGAAGGCGACGGCCTGAGCTCCATCTACGGCTCGACCGACTACTCCAACAAGTTCAATGTGGAGTACGAAGCCTACGACTCGCCCCTGGAATACAAGACCTACCTCGACCCCAGCCTGACGCTGGAATACGCCGAGTCGCTCAAGTAATTCCGGCCCCACCCCAAAACCTCCGCCCAAGCCCGGCTTAACCGCCGGGCCTGGGATTTCACGGCCCGTTTTTCCCGCCACGCCCCGCGACGGTTCATCCATGAGTGAAACTCCCCCGCCCCAACTCCCCCGTGACCCGTGGTTCCGGATCCGCACCAACCTAAGCAACCGACGAAGAGCGATCCTGATGATCCTCTCGTTCGTGTTGCCCATCGCGATCTGGTCGCTGGCGACCTATCTCCCGGCCTTCCAGTCCGAGATCAAGTTCACGCTGGTCGCCGAGAAGATCGGTAACTCGGCGGCCTTCTCCGTGGGCGACCGTATCGACAAAGAATACTTCTCGGTTTACCTCGACCAGGTCCGCGAAGAAAACCAGGCCATCCTCGAAGCACGGGAAGCGGGCGATGCCAAAGGTTCGTCTCGGGCCAACAAGAAACGCCTCCGCCAACTCATGCCTCTTGCAGAGTCCATGGGCCTGATGGACGGCGTCCCGCAAGACGACTTCGCCGCCGTAGACGGCAAGTTATTTAGTCTCTACGGCTCACTCGCAGAGGGAACCGCCACCGTCTCGAACGACCAACTTAGTGCCGAGAACCTGGAGATCGTGAAATCCAACTGGGAACTGCTCAAAGAGTTTGCTCCGTACGACAGCAAGAACTTCATCAAGACGCCCCTTCTGCACTTGTTGCCCCAAGGCGTGTCGTCGTCGCCGGTCTTCCTGCCCCCGCCGCTCGAGTGCGTGGCTGCCGCGTGGGACGACTTCACGAAAGAGCCCGCCAACAACCAGCCCTGGATGTACCAACGGCTGATCAGTTCGTTGAAGGTGGTCTTTGGTGCATTCCTCCTGGCGTGTGTGATCGGCATCCCGATCGGGCTGCTCTGCGGCACGTACGACTTCTTTGCCAAGCTGATCGAGCCGTTCACCGACTTCTTCCGCTACATGCCCGCCCCGACGTTCGGCCTGCTGCTGCAAGCCATCTTCGGCGTCGCTGGGGCCCCCAAGATCGCGATGGTTTTCATCGGCACGTTCCCCCACATGATCCTCATGCTCGGTAACACCACCCGCCAACTCGACCGCGGCCTGCTCGAAGCGGCCCAGACCCTTGGCGCCAGACCCCGCGCGTTGTTCACGAAGGTCATCGTGCCAGGCATCCTTCCACGCATGTACAACGACCTACGGGTGCTTTTGGGCTGGGCTTGGACCTGGCTGGTCATCGCTGAGCTCATCGGTGAGAAGACCGGCCTGACCGCCTTCATCGACACCCAAGGCGGCAAGTACAACTTCGACCGCGTCTTCCCGGTCATCATCATGATCGGCATCATCGGCTTCCTCACCGACCAGATCCTGCAATGGATCGCTCGCGGCCTGTTCCCCTGGGAATACAACACGCAGGGCGGAATCATTTCCAAGATCGTCGGGCTTCCCGGCCTGCTGCTCTCGAAGATCGGTAAGAAAGAAGAAGTCACCACTCCCGCCGAAACCGCCTAAACGCTACCGCCCTTTGAAAGGTCCAACGTGTCCGACGAACAACACACCCTTGCCGGCCCCGCGCCGATGCCCCCCGAAGTGGCCGAGCGTTTTGAGCGCATCAAGCAGCGCCCGGTGGTCTTCGACGTGCAACACCTCGGCCGCGTCTTCACCAGCCCTCAGGGCGAAGCGATCCAGGCCATCGGCGACCTGTCGTTCCAGATCCACCGCCGGGAGTTCATCACCGTCATCGGCCCGTCGGGCTGCGGCAAGTCCACGCTGATCCGCATCATCGCGGGCCTGGAAAAAGCCACCTCCGGCCAGATGCTGCTCGACGGCCAACCCGTCACCGGCCCAGGTGCTGACCGCTGCATGGTCTTCCAGTCCTACACACTCTTCCCTTGGCTGTCGGTAAAAAAGAACGTGATGTTCGGCCTCGAACAAGCGGGACACAGCCCGACCGGCGCGGCCAATGAAGCGATGCAATGGATCGAAATGGTCGGGCTGGGCGACTTCGCCGAGCACTACCCCCACCAACTGTCCGGCGGGATGAAGCAGCGCGTTGCGATCGCCCGCGCCCTGGCCAACAAGCCACGCGTCCTGCTCATGGACGAGCCCTTCGGAGCGCTCGACCCGCAGACGCGCTGCACGATGCAGAAGTACCTGCTGCAGATCTGGCAGAACGTGGACGTCACCATCATCTTCATCACTCACGACATGGACGAAGCGATCTACCTCGCCGACCGCGTCATGGTGCTGGGCCGCAACCCCGGCCACCTCAAGACCATGGTCGAGGTGCCCCTGCCCCGACCACGCGACCCCGAGCAACTGGTCGACCCGCTGTTTGTCCAGACCAAGAAATATATCGACGACCTGATCCACCCGCCCGGGGAAGAAGAAGACAAACCCCTGCCGATCTACCGCATGACCGAAATCGGCGACGACGTGTTTTGATTCGCACGTCGCCGTAGCTTCACTGTCCTTCTGTCACTCGACCCGACCGTTCTCATGGGCCTCAACAACCGCGAAGACGCGGAGAAAACCCGACGCAGCATCATCGACGCAGCGCTCATGCTCTTCTCGAAGCGTGGCTACGGCCACACGTCGTTGGAGATGATCGCCAAGGAAGTCGGCATGACGCGCGGCGCCGTGTACGGCCACTTCAAGAACAAGCTTTCGCTCTACACCGAACTCATGCAGCTCTCCCAGAGCCCGCTCTATGACATCATGAACCGGGCGCTGTCCAACCCCGCCCCGCCGCTCTCGGCCCTGCGCAGCTTCATGATCGAATGGTTTGAGCTACTCGAAAGCAATCCGCAGCACCGCGAGGCGTTCGAGATCCTGCTCAACAAGACCGAACTCACCGAAGAGCTCAGCGAATACCTTGAATCCGAGTATTCGCTGACCCAAGCCATGGTCGACGGCATGGCCAACATGATCCAATCCGCGGTGGATCAAGACGCCTTGCCCGCGGACACCGACGTGCGTTTCCAAGCGCTCTCAGCCTACAACCTGCTCATGGGCGCAACGCATACCTGGCTGTTCAACCCCCGGCTGTTTGCGATCAACACCTACGGCCCGCAGTTAGTCGATCAGTTCTTCTTTGCCCTGATGCGTTCACCAGAGCAAACGACCTCGGCGAAGATCGCCTGACGAGCCCACCCCCGTTACGATAAGCCTCTTGCTATTCACCCGGCCCTATGGCCGACGCCTCAACCTCGGAGAATCACGGATGCCCGACGAACCCCTGAAAGAACCGCTCAGCCCCAAACAGATGAAGGGCTACCTCGCGGCGCTCAAGGAAGAAACCCTTACCGACACGCAGACGATGGAGAACATCCGCAAGGGCGTGGAACTCGGCCTGCCTGGGGCCGACTCGATCAGCGATCCGAACATCAGCACGTTCTCCCGTGATGAGCTGCCCCACTACGCGGGCATCAATACGGTGATGAAGACCAAGTACCTCGAAGACGTCCGCCAGGTCGGCAACTACGACGTCGCCTTCCTCGGCATCCCCTTCGACATCGGCACGACCTACCGCTCGGGCACCCGCTTCGGGCCGCAAGCCATGCGTCGCATCTCCGCCCTGTACACACACTACTTCTACGAGCTCGGCGTCGACCTCGTCGAGTCGGTCAAGATCTGCGACCTCGGCGACGTGTTCACCATCGGTAACATCGAGAAGAGCTTCGACCAGGTCAGCCGGGCGGTCAGCCACGTCTACGCCAACGGCGTGTTCCCCATGCTCATGGGCGGCGACCACTCGCTGGGCTACCCCAATGTCCGAGGCATCGCGCCGCACGTCGACGGCGACATCGGCATCATCCACATCGACCGCCACATCGACACGCAGGAGAAGGACATGGACGAGCGGATGCACACCTGCCCGTGGTTCCATGCGACCAACATCCCCAACGCCCCGGCCAAGAACTTGGTCCAAGTCGGCATCGGCGGCTGGCAGGTCCCCCGCCCCGGGGTGAAAGTCGCCCGGGAACGCGGCAGCACCATCATCTCCATGGACGACGTCGACGACCACGGCATCGACAAGGTCGCCGAGATGGCCCTCGAAGCCGCCTGGAAGGGCAACGTCAAACAGGTCTACCTCTCCTTCGACATCGACAGCGTCGACTGCGGCTTCGTCCCCGGCACCGGCTGGCCCGAACCCGGCGGCTTCCTGCCCCGCGAAGTCCTCAAGCTGCTCAAGCTCGTCGCCAAGGAAGGCATCTGCGCGATGGAATGCGTCGAGGTCGCCCCGGCCTACGACACCTCCGACATCACCGCGCTGCTGGGCATCCGCGCGATGCTCGATGTGCTCGCGACTTTGGTCGACGAAGGCCACCTACCCCGCCAGAAGAAACACACCTCCGACGCGGGCATCGACGCGTGGAAAGGTACGTAAGGCCCTCCGCTCCGCGGCCTGACAGACGGCGGATCGCCAACTTTAGCCCCGGGTCAATGACCCGGGGCCACCGCGGCCAACGAACATGACCGACCCCACCCCCGACTTCCGCCCGCCCTCCCAAGGCCTGGACGCCGTCGCCCGTGAGGCTTCCTTGCCCACGAGTAAACGAGAAGCCGCCGACTCCCGTGCCTTAGAAATGGGCCTGCCCGGGGCCGAATCGATCAGCGATCCTAACATCGGCACCTTCTCGCGCGGCCCGCTCCCGCTCTACGCGGGCATCCCCACGATGCTCAAGCTGCCCTATGTCGAAGACGTGCGGCAAGCCCACCAGCACGACGTCTCGTTCATGGGCGTCCCCTTCGACATCGGCACCACCTTCCGCCCCGGCACCCGCTTCGGCCCGCAGGGCATGCGTCGCGCCTCGGTGCAGTACACCAGCTTCTACAGCTTCGAGATGGGCGTGGACCTCTTCGAGTCGCTGAACATGTGCGACCTCGGCGACGTGTTCACCATCGGCAACATCGAAAAATCCTTCGACCAGATCAGCCGTGCGGTCGGCCACGCCTACACCCAGGGCACCTTCCCCGTGATCATGGGCGGCGACCACAGCATCGGCTACCCCTGCGTCCGCGGCCTCGCCCCGCACATCAGAAAGCCCGACGGATCCCCCGGCAAGCTCGGCATCATCCACATCGACCGCCACCTCGACACGCTCGAAAAAGACATGGACGAACGGATGCACACCTGCCCGTGGTTCCACGCCACCAACATCCCCAATGCCCCTTCCACGAACCTCGTGCAGATGGGCATCGGCGGCTGGCAGACCTCACGCGAATGGGTCAAGGGCGCCCGCGACATAGGCACCTACGTCCTGACCATGGACGACATCGAAACCATGGGCATCGAAAAGGCCGCCGAGGTTGCGCTCGACATCGCGTGGAAAGATGCAGATGCGGTGTACCTGTCATTCGACATCGACAGCGTAGAGGCGGGCCACGTCCCCGGCACCGGCTGGCCCCAGCCCGGCGGGTTTCAGCCGCGCGAAGTCCTCAAGCTGCTCCGGCTCATTGCGTCGCGCGGCCTGGCGGCGATGGAGTGCGTCGAGGTCGCCCCGTGCTACGACATCGCGGATGTCACCTCGATCATGGCCGTGCACGCCACCATGGAAGTCTTGGGCTCACTCGTCGACCACGGCCACCTGCCTGCTAAACGCGAACCGATGCTCGACGCCGATCTGAATGCTTGGAAAGGTACTTGAAAACGAACCACTGAGACACAGAGTCACAGAGAAGAATCTCTACTCGGTTTTAATCTCTGTGCCTCTGTGTCTCTGTGGTAAAAACAGCCCCATGCACGAACTCTCCGTCGCCATCTCGATCGTCCAGAGCATCACCGACGCCACCGCCGCCGAAGACCACGGCCAGATCGCCGCGGTCAACGTTCGCGTCGGCGCGATGTCCGGCGTGATCCCCGAAGCCCTGCAGTTCGCCTGGACCCCCGCCACGCTTGACACGCCCCTCCAGGACAGCGAGCTCCGCATCGAGTTCATCCCCGCGGCGATCTACTGCGAACAATGCTCCGATACCATCGAACTGCCCGGGCAACGCCTGGTGTGCCCGGTCTGTCAGACGCGTTCACCGCGCCTCGTGCGCGGCCGAGAACTCGATATCCTGTCCGTTGAACTTCAACCCGAGTCCCAACATGCCTCCTGAATCACCCACCTCCGAATCCGCCGCCAAGCCCCGCATCCTCGAGGTCCGCACCCAGATCCTCAAGAAAAACGACGAGCTGGCCCGCGACCTGCGCGACCGCTTCCGTGCGGCCGGCTGCTTCGTCGTGAGCCTCGTCTCCAGCCCCGGCACCGGCAAGACCGAGTTCCTCAAGCAGACGCTCATCCGCCTGCAGAAACGCGGCGGCCTGAAGATCGCGGCCCTGGTTGGCGACCTGCGCACCGACAACGACGCCGCCCGCCTCGCCGAGTCGGGCGTTGATGTCCGCCAGATCGAGACCGGCACGATGTGCCACCTCGAGGCCGACATGGTCGAACGCGCGATCGAAGAAGCATCGTGGGATTGCGACGACCTCGACCTGCTCTTTGTCGAAAACGTCGGCAACCTCGTTTGCCCGTCGGGCTTCGACCTGGGCGAAGACCTCCGCCTTGTTTTGGTTTCGACCACCGAGGGCGAAGACAAGCCGCTGAAATACCCAACGATCTTCAACACCGCCGACGTCGCGGTGATCACGAAGATGGACCTCGCCGAGGTCTTGGAGTACGACGCCGAGAAGATGCAGAACAGCATCCAGGACGTCCGCCCCGGCATGCGGGCCTTCGAAGTCTCGGCCAAGTCCGGCCAAGGCATGGACGAATGGATCCAGTGGCTGACCGATCAAGCCTCTTGAGCTAGCCGTTTCCGCACCGCGGCCCGCACATCCTCATCCAGATCAAACTTCAGAAGCTCCAGGCTCGATGGAGGCAGTGTCGGATTGGCCACCGCCGCCAATCGGATGGCGGGGATGGCGTCGTGTAGAAGCTCACCAAGCGCCTCGGCCGAGACATCGGCGCGGTTGACCAGCGCCCACCGCACATCGTGCGCCACGTCGTGCACCATCGCATCCGCCACACCGACGGGCGTCGCGGGGTTCTTCGCCACCGCGACGCGGACGGCCATATCCTCGTCTTGGGACAACGCTTCGAGTTGATTATCACTGGCTGACCGCTGGCGGGCCGCAAGACGTCGTGCCCACGGGCCGAGCTTGATGAGTTGGTCGATCGACTCAACCGGTAGGGATCGCGCTCCCCGCTCAAAGCCTTGAAGGTCATCACTGCTGCCCGCCGCCACGAGCAGATCGATCAGGCCAAGCGGGCAGGCGGGGTGACGCAGCGCCACGTCACGCAGCATCGGATCCCCCGAGGTGATCAACACCGCCAGGATGCGGGTCGGCGTCGCCGGGTGACGGGCGGCGAGGCGTTGGCCCCATCCCCCGGCCGCCGCGAGTTCTTCGAGCGATGATTCATCTAACGTGGAATCGGGCTCAATGAACTGTTGCAGGTCGGGCGTGGTCCCTGCCGCCGTAAGCCAATCCCGGTCTGCTTGGGTCAGCGCGGGGTGTGCCGAGACGAACTCGCGCACCGCCGATGAGCCGTCGAGCGCCAACTTGCGAAGTAACGGCGAGGGTGTGCCGGTGTTACGGGCCACCTCCACGCGGATGCGGATGTCGGGTTCTTGGGCCAGCTGTTCCAACGTGGCGGCGGGCGTTTGCGGATGCCCCGCGACGCGTTGCCGGGTCTCGAACACGTCCAACCCCGCCAATGCTTCGAGCAACCCGCCCGCCGCGGCGGGGTTCTCCGCCACCGCGGCGCGGACGCGCCAGTCGGTGTCTTGGGCCAGCTCCGCCAATGTGTCCGGATCGACGCGCGGGTGGCGTGCGGCGAGTTGTTTGCCGTAGCTACCCGCCGCGATCAAGCCCGCGGTATCGATTTCTCCGGCGGGCACTTCATCCAACCAACCCGACAGGTCCGTTCGGCTGCCCGCGGCTCCCAACATCGCCACGGTCTCACTTGGCACGTTGGGATGTGCCGCAGCTGCTTGTCGTACCGCCGGATCCACATCCCCGCAGAGCGCCCCCAATACCTCGGCCGGGCACGCCGGGTGCGTGGCCACCGTATGCCGCAGCGCAGTGCCTCCCGACTCCGCCAAGTTTCGGAGCATGTCTGGATCGGCGTCGGCGTGCTGAGCCGCCAGCAGACGTCCCCACTCGCCGAGCCCAACAAGCTCGCCAATCTCTTGTATCGACAACGCATCCACACTTCCGCCAAACCCCATCAGGTCCGGCGTCGCCCCCGCCCGCCCGAGCAGCTGCAGCGTCGCGCTCGGCGTCGAAGGGTTCTTCGCCGCTGCCCGGCGGACGTGCAGGTTGCCGTCCGCCGCCAGTATGGCCAACACGTCCGGCGGCGTGTCGGGTGAAGAGGCCAAGGCCTGGCGCTGCGGCGCGGATTCCATCTCAGACTCAGAAAACATGACGCGGATCATGACGCCAAACGAGCGGTGCGTCTACTCACTGACGCAAAGGAGCCACGCGATCCGCGCAAAACAAAACCCCGCAAGAGCCAATGC
>JBCCWB010000165.1:0-9650 GCA_039194345.1 Planctomycetota bacterium | reverse complement strand
GGCTCGTTGGCGGGCTCGGCGGGCTTGGCTTCGGCGGCGGGACGCACCGGGGCGTTCGCCTCCCGATACCCGGCAACAAACTCCATGCCCATCCAGCGGAAGATGTAGTCGACCAGCGACTTGGCGAACGGGATATCGCGGTTGTGCGTCATGCCCGCGGGCTCGAAGCGTTGGTGGCTGAACTTGGTGACCAGCGAGGAGGTGGGCACGCCGTACTGCAGGGCGACCGAGATCGCTGTGCCGAGCGAGTCCATCAGGCCGCCGATGGTCGAGCCTTCCTTGGCCATGGTGATGAACAGCTCGCCCGGTTGGCCGTTGTCGTAGAGGCCGACGGTGAGGTAGCCCTCGTGGCCCGCGACGTTGAACTTGTGGGTTCGGCTGGTGCGGGTGTCGGGCAGACGGCGACGCATCGGGCGTTCAACGATCTTCTCGACGACCTTCTCGACGGTGCGGACGGTCTCGGTGCTCTGCAGCGCGTCCTCGGCGGCCGCGATCGCGGCGGTCTCGACGATGTCCTCGGCGACCTCTTCGAGGGCGGCTTCGATGCCTTCGACATCTTCGACGCCGTCGTCTTCCTCTTCATCGCTCGCTTTGTTGTTGAGCGGCTGACTGAGTTTGCATCCGTCGCGGTACAGGGCGTTGGCCTTGAGGCCGAGCTCCCAGGACAACTCGTAAGAGTCCTGGATGTCTTCGATGTTGGCCTCGTTGGGCAGGTTGATCGTCTTGGATATCGCACCGGACATAAACGGCTGGGCCGCGGCCATCATGCGAATGTGGCCGTGGGCGTGGATGAACCGCTCGCCGGTGGGGCCGCACTTGTTGGCACAGTCGAACACGGGCAGGTGCTCTTCCTTGAGGTGCGGAGCACCTTCAACGGTCTGGGTTCCGCAGATGACGGCGTTCAGGTCCGCGATCTGCTTGCCGCTGAGGCCCAGGGCCTTGAGCAGATTGAAGCTCGGGTCCTGCGACTGCTCGGCGAGACCGATGCGGTCCATGCAATCCGCGCCGAGGGTCCAGGCGTTGAACGCGAAGCTGATGTCGAAGATCGTCGGCAGGGCGTCGGTGATCTTCGCCAGGTCGTCGCTCTCGAAGCCCTTGTCCATGAGCCAACCCGCGAAGGTCTTGTCGTTGCCGTCCATCGGGATGTCGAGCGAGAGGGTGCCCATGACGTGGGTCAGCACGTCGCGGACTTCGCTGTCGCTGTAGCCCAGGCTTTCGAGGGCCGGACGCAGGGACTGGTTGGCGATCTTGAAGTAGCCGCCGCCCGCGAGCTTCTTGAACTTGACCAGGGCGAAGTCGGGTTCGACGCCGGTGGTGTCGCAGTCCATGAGCAGGCCGATCGTGCCGGTGGGCGCGATGACGGTGGCCTGGGCGTTGCGGTAGCCGTACTTCTCGCCGAGTTCGAGGGCGTCGTCCCAGCACTTGCGGGCCGAGGCGATCAGTGCGTCGCTGTTGGCCAGGGTGCCGTACGCCTCGGACGTGTCGGTGAGCTTATCGGCGTCGATGGGAACGGGGTTGATCTCGAGGCCTTCGTAACCACCAACCGCGGCCGCCTCGGCGTTGGAGGAAGTGACGCCGTAGGCGGCGCGACGGTGGTTGCGGATGACCCGGAGCATGTTGCCACCCGCTTTTTTGTTCTTCTTGTAGCCCGGGAACGCCCCGTGCTCCTTGGCCATGAGGGCGCTGGTTTCGTAGCTCTTGCCGGTCAGCGTCGAGCTGAGGCAGCCGCAGATCGCCCGGCCGCGTTCGCTGTCGTACGGGATGCCCGCTTGCATGAGCATCGCGCCGAGGTTGGCGTAGCCCAGGCCCAGCGTGCGGAACTTGTAGCTCAGCTCGGCGATCTCCTTCGAGGGGAACTGGGCCATCAACACGCTGACTTCCAGCACGATGGTCCACAGCGCCACGCCGTGCTCAAACCGCTCGATGTCGAAGTGACGCTCCTTGGCGTTATAGAACGTCAGGAGGTTAAGCGACGCGAGGTTGCACGCGGTGTTGTCCAGGAACATGTATTCCGAGCAGGGGTTGGACGCGTTGATCCGCCCCGCTTCCGGGCAGGTGTGCCACTCGTTGATGGTCGTGTCGTACTGCACGCCCGGGTCGGCACAACGCCACGCGGCGTAACCGATCTTGTCCCACAGCTCCTTGGCGTTGACGGTCTTGGCGAGCTCGCCGTCGGTGCGACGGACCAGGCCCCAGTCGCTGTTGTCACGCACCGCGCGGAAGAAGTCGTTAGAGATGCGGACCGAGTTGTTGGAGTTCTGACCCGCGACGGTCTGGTACGACTCGCCGTTGAAGTCGTAGTCGAGGACGAGGCCGAGGTCCTTGGCGGTGTCTTGCATCTCGTCGCCGAGGTGCTTCATGCCTTCGACGAGCGCAGCCACCTTGATCTCTTCGCGGACCTTCCACGACACGAAGTTCTCGATATCGGGGTGGTCGAGGTCGAGGCAGACCATCTTGGCTGCACGGCGGGTGGTGCCGCCGGATTTGATCGCACCCGCCGCGCGGTCGCCGATCTTGAGGAAGCTCATCAGGCCCGAGCTCTTGCCGCCGCCCGACAGGGGCTCGTCTTCGCCGCGGATGTTGGAGAAGTTGGTGCCGGTGCCGCTGCCGTATTTGAACAGGCGGGCTTCGCGGGTCCACAGGTCCATGATGCCCGCTTCGCCGACCAGGTCGTCTTCCACCGACTGGATGAAACAGGCGTGGGGCTGGGGGTGGGTGTAGGCGTCTTCGGACTTCTTGGCCTTGCCGGTCTTGGGATCGACATAATGGTGGCCCTGGGCAGGGCCGTTGATGCCGTAGGCCCAGTTGAGGCCGGTGTTGAACCATTGCGGGCTGTTGGGGGCGCACTGCTGGTGCAGCATCATGTGGCAGAGTTCGTCGTAGAACGCCTGGGCGTCGCCGGGCGTGTCGAAGTAACCGTGGGTTTCACCCCAGTGGCGCCAGCAACCGGCGAGGCGGTGGATGACCTGCTTGGCCGACTTCTCGGGGCCGTTGGTGACCTTGTCGCCTTCCTGGAAGTCGGGGGACGCGATGCCGTTGGGTCCGCCGTCCGAAGGCACCCCAGCCTTGCGGAAGTACTTGGAAACCATGATGTCCGAAGCGAGTTGGGACCAGGCCTTGGGCAGCTCGGCGTCGTTCATTTCGAACACGACGCTGCCGTCCATGTTCGCAATCTTGGTCGACCGGGTGGTCCACTCGACGGTGCTGAAGACGTCCTTGCCCGCTTCGGTAAATTTCCGTTTGATCTGCATGTAGTCCCTAATCTCTCTGAAAAAAATAAAACAATGAATCGGTCAGCCGCGGGTCGTCCCTGCCCGCGGCAAATAAGTAGTTAGTAAGCGTTAATCGTGGTAAAAGTCATCACGCTTAGAGAATTTTGTGTTTGCCCAAAACTCGTCATCTCCCCATTCATCAATAACGGTCTTTAGGCTATGCCTAGCAGGTCCATCATTAGCTTCGATAGTCATGTAAGAATGCGGCAGTTCATGGTTTTGCTTGCTGATAAACAGGAACGTGACCGTAGTTAAGACTTTCGGATTAATCTCGTTGATATAAATTGAGGCCTCGCGGTGTCTTTCGTTGAAGATAGTGAAATCAGTAGAGCGTTGGGTTTCTACGGGCAGGAATGGCTTAGCCATTACGTTTGCCGACGACGAATACCCAATCACGTCATATCCCTGCTTTGCGACAATACGCGCGATAATATCGGTAGATTTTGCGTCGCCTTCGTTTCCAATCAAGACGTTCACTGTCGACAGATAGTGCTTTTCACCCGGCACGAACGGCTTACCGTCTGGTTCGTACAGAATGTCGCATTCGCCAATGATTCCGTAAGTTAAAAGCGGGGTTTTCTCTTTTTCTTTCCCCGCAATTTGTATGAGTGAAGGGGCGATATTGAATGTTCCGCTAACTACAGCAACTACTAAAGTTCCTAGGAAAGCCCAAAACCAACCATTCTTATCGCTTTGGCTTTTTCGGGGCATTGGCAAGCTTTTATATCGCCTACTTCTGCTGTTGGTGGTGCGTTGCTTAAACATCATTAATCACCTGCGAATTCGGTCAGTGCTTTGGCCGTCGCGGTCACGAACCAGTGGGCTCGGGGGGTGGCGAGGCTGATGTAGTCGTGGGTGGCCAGGGCGCGGAGGTCGTTGCGGTCGATGTCGGCGGAGATCACTTGGTCGTCGCCGCCGGTGCGTGGCTTGGCGGACAGGCCTTGGCCGGGTTGGAACACCATGCGGGGGTCGAACTGGCCGGACATCTGGGCCTCACAGATCTGCGTGAGGTGCGTCGCGAGTTCGGGTTCGAGGGATTCGAAGGGCATGGGCTTTCCGTTTGGTCCCGGGCCAATCGCCGGGGGCACGCAACAGTCGCGCGGCGTTGGGCCGCTGTTTATCCCCCCGGGTCATTGACCCGGGGCTAAAGTTCAATCCACCTTCGGCAATACGAGGCCAGTCTGGTCTTGGTACTTGCCGGACTTGTCGGCGTAAGACTGGGCACAGACACGCTCGGCCTTCAGGAAGATCATCTGGGCGATGCCCTCGTTGGCGTAGATCTTGGCGGGCAGCGGCGTGGTGTTGCTGATCTCGATGGTGACCTTGCCGCGCCACTCGGGCTCGAGCGGGGTCACGTTGACGATGATGCCGCAGCGGGCGTAGGTGCTCTTGCCCACGCAGATCACCAGCACGTCACGCGGGATGTCGAACTCTTCGACGGTCTCGCAGAGGGCGAAGCTGTTGGGCGGGATGATGACATGGTCGCGGTTGGTGTCTTGGGTGTCGACGGTGACGAAGTTGCGGTCGTCGAACTGCTTGGGGTCGACGATGGACTGGCCGCCGTCGGTCGGGGCGTTGGTGAAGATCTTGAACAGGGTGCCGACGCGGACGTCGTAGCCGTAGGACGAGACGCCGTAGCTGATCTTGCCCGGACGCTTCACGGCGTCTTCGAAGGGCTCGATCGGGACCAGTTCACGGATTTGGCTGTCACAAAGTACGGGCATGGGTCAAAAATCTTTCCGGGAGTCCCCTGATGAGCACGGGCAGGCGTGCGGGCGATTCAAAATGCGGCGGCGATAACTCTTCCGGCAGGCGGCTGCCGGTTGAAACGGGCTTCGGGATTCGCAAATCCACCTAAACACTGGCCTTCTCACGCCAACCAAATACCGTCCATACGGTGTATGCTGGCGTCCCTTGAGATGGCCTCACATTGGACGCCCCTAGCGTCCAAAGCTCAACAGATGGGTTGAGCGGCGACCATCATAACCACTATATCTTGCGATCTCAACCGATTTCTTCACTAAACCTAGTGTCATTTTGGAGTGTTTTTCCTTAAGCGCCATGATCTCAAGCGCTTAACGGGATTTACTTTTTTCTATTGGTTTGGGTTATGATAGGTGTTTTCGGTTGCGATGACAGGATCGCGACACCACGGGACAGGTTTTCCACAGCATGGGGGCGGTATGAGCAGCGTGTAAGGCCCGGATGAGCACCAGATAAGCGCCGTGTTACCCCAAGATGTGGGGGTGCGGTGAGGGCCCGGAAACGCGGTTGACGAAATAAATCGCGTTAGAGATCGGCGAGGATGCCCGACAACTCGGCCAGGACCTCGTCCACCGGCCGATCGACCTTCGCCCCAGCGGCCCGGGCGTGTCCGCCGCCGCCAAACCGGTTGGCGAGGGCGGCGACATTGATCGCGCTGTCGTCCGTCGTGTGCTTGGAGCGGAAACTCATCCGGGTCTGGGGCTGGCCGTCGGAGCCCTCGGCTTCGGTGAGCACGACAAACACCTGCAGCGCCCCCACCATCTGCGGGGTGTCGATCAGCCGCTCGGTCTCTTCGGGCCGGGCACCGGTGTCGATGAAGTCCTGCTGGCGGAGGACCATGACCGCCGCGGTGCCGTGGGCGTGGACGGTCATGTTTTGCAGGGCCCGGGTGAGCAGGGCCAGCTTTTCGGGGCGTTCGCCCTGCTCCAGGCGGGAGTAGAGGTCGGCGTGGTCGACGCCCTGGCGGATGAGCTTGGCGGCGAGCTCGTGGGTCTGGGGCCGGACGTTGGAGAAGCGGAACCAGCCGGTGTCGGAGGCGATCCCGACGAACAGGGCTTCGCGGATGGTTTCCGGCAGCGGGGTATAACCCGAAACGTCGCCGTCGCGTCGCCCGGTGGCGGGCCCACCCTGTGGGGGCACGCAAGCGGGGATGAGCAGCTCGATCAGCTCGGCGAGGATCTCGCACGCAGCGGCGGCGTCGCCCACGACGTGGCGGTGCTTGGCCTCGATATCACCGGACAGGTGGTGGTCGAGGATGACGGTGTGGTCGAGGTGCGGCTCGACGAGGTCGCGGAGCGGGCCGACCTGTGACCAGGCGCCGGTGTCGACGATGGCGAACAGCTCGGGCTCGAACGGCAAGCGGTAGTTCTCGTCCCAGACGTCCGCGAGGTCCGCCCCGTGGAGCTTGCCCAACGCCTCGGGCAGCGGCGGGACGAAGACGCCGCGGGCGGTCTTGCCGAGCTGTTGCAGGGTGGCGACGAGCGAGACGACCGAGCCGAAGGCGTCGCCGTCGGGCTTGGCGTGGGTGAGCACGAGGATGGGGCCGTCGGTTTGGCGAAACAGGTCGGCAACCGCGGGGAGATCGAGGGTGGGCTGGGTGTATGTCGAAGAGTTCAAGCCTTGACCTTGAAGGGATGAGAAGACGAGTCGGCGGCCGTGGGTAGCAGCGCCCCCGCTGCGTGCCATTGCCGAGTCTGTTCGATGTCGCGGAGCAGCTGCTCCTTGAGCGGACCGACCCCCGGGAAAGGGTACTGGTCGCGGACCCAGCGGGCAATGTGCAGTTTCAGCTTTTTGCCGTAGAGGTCGAACGCCTCGAGCGGCTTAGGCGTGTCCAGGAGGTGGGCTTCTACGGTGAGCTCTTTGCGGCCGAACGTCGGCTTGACGCCGATCGAAATCGCCGCTGCATAAGTTTGTACCGCCCCATCCGCGGAATCGCCCGGCACCTCGGCGAGCCCGGCATAGACCCCATCCGCAGGGACGATGAACGGCGCGATCTGCTGCGGGTCGAGGTTGGCGGTGGGGATGCCCAGCTGACGGCCACGCTGCTCGCCCTTGACGACGTCAGCGGTCAGGCTGAAGGGCTGGCCCAGGCACGCCGCGGCGTCGGCCACTCGTCCCCGCCCCACCAGCCAACGCACCAGCGAACTGCTGACGGGCGCGAGCTGCAGGTCGGACAGCGGGGCTTCCACACGGGGGACCAATACGGTCTCAAAACCATGGGTTTGCCCAAGCTCGGTCAGCTTGGCCATGTCGCCCCCCCGGCCCTTGCCGAAGCGGAAGTCGGGCCCTTCGACGATCGCTAACGGGTGATACCGCTCGACAAGCCCGGCAATAAATTCTTCGGCCAACTGTGACAACAGCTCCGGCGTTGGCTGAAGCACCAAAACCTCATCCGCCCCGCCCCGCTTCAGCCGAGCGATCCGCTCCTCAAGCGGCACGAGCATCGGCGGCTCCTGCCCGGGACGCAGCACCTGAATTGGCGGCGGGTCAAACGTGATCGCCACCACACGGGCGTCGTGCGGCACAGACAAGCTTTTGGCTTTTTCCAAGATGGCCAGATGGCCAACGTGCGGGCCGTCGAAGTTGCCGAGGGTGAGGACGGTGCGATCAGACATACGGATATCGTACGGCGGAACCGTACTTCAAAAGACTTAAGCCCCCACGGTCTGCTTCGGCGCCGCGTAACGGACGACTTCTTCCACGTTCTTCTGCGAGCCGATGATGAACGGCACCCGTTCGTGGACGTTGGTGGGAACTATGTCCATGATGCGTCGGTCACCCGCCGTGGCCAGGCCACCTGCTTGCTCGGCGATGAACGCCAACGGATTGCACTCGTACATCAGGCGCAGCTTGCCCTGCGGGTCGCTGCTCGTGGGCGGGTACATGTAGACCCCGCCCTTGATCAGGATGCGGTGGAAGTCGGCAACCAGCGAGCCGACGTAACGCGACGAGTAGATCGGGCGGTCCTGCAGCTTGACCCAGTCCAGGTACCGGCGGTAGCCCTCGGGGAACGTGTGGCTGTAGGCCTCGTTCACCGAGTACTGCGGGGCGTGCTTAGGCATCTGGATATTTTCGCGGGTCAGCAGATACGTGCCGAACTGCGGGTCGAGGGTGAACATGTGCGTGCCGCTGCCCGCGGTGTAGACCAGCACGGTCGAGCTGCCGTAGAGCACGTAGCCCGCGGCTACTTGTTTAGCCCCGGTTTGCAGGACCGACTGCTCGGCCCCGACCACGGCGGGCGGGTTTTTGAACACGGTGAAGATCGTGCCGACCGACACGTTGACGTCGATGTTGGACGAGCCGTCGAGCGGGTCGAACATAACGATGTAGCTGTCGTCCTCGTCGACCTCTTGGAGCACGCGGGGTTCGTTGTCTTCTTCCGAGGCGATGATGCCGACATTGCCCCGGTAGCCGAGGGTGCGCTTGAGCGCGTCGTTGGCCATGATGTCGAGTTTCTTGACGACCTCACCCTGGACGTTGGTGGTGCCGTGCTCGCCCCAAACGTCGATCAGGCCTGCCCGCCGGATGTAGCTGCCGATCATGCGGGTCGCCAGCGCCACGCCGGACATCATCCACGAAAACCGCCCGGACACGCCGGGGAATTTCTTCTGTTCGTCTTGGATGAACTGGGTGAAGGTGACAAAATCGCCGTCTTTTTTGATTGCCATGCGTAAACCTGAAAGGGGGTGGAAAGCGGGCCTTGCATTGGTTGTCTAAGCGCAGTGTAGTCCGTTACCGCCCTGGTGAGTTGTCGGCTTGTCAACAAAATGATGGTGAAGATATTAAGCGTGGCTCAGCCGTAGACGACCTCACGGACCTCGTTGCGGTTCTGCTCGAACCACTCGATGGTGCGGGCCAGGCCCTCCTCGAAGCCGACCTGGGCCTTCCAGCCCATGAGCTCTTGGGCCTTGGCGGTATCCAGACAACGCCGGGGTTGGCCGTCGGGCTTGGTGCTGTCCCAGACGATGTCGCCCTCGAACTTGCTGAGGCGGGCGATGAGCTCGACCAGGTCTTTGATCTTGATCTCGTTGCCCGTGCCCAGGTTGATCGGCGTGGGGTCGTCCATCGACTCGGTGGCCACGACGATGCCCTCGGCCGCGTCCTCGGCGAAGAGGAACTCCCGCGAGGCGCTGCCGGTGCCCCAGCAAGTGATGTTGGGATCTCCGTTGTCGCGGGCCTCGACACACTTACGGATTAGTGCGGGGATGACGTGGCTGGTTTCGAGGTCGAAGTTGTCGTGCGGGCCGTAGAGGTTGACAGGGACAACCACGCTGCTGTCCAGGCCGTATTCGCGTTTGTATCCGTCGAGCATAACGAAGAGCGCCTTCTTCGCCACGCCGTAGGGCGCGTTGGTCTCTTCGGGAAAGCCGTTCCAGATGTCTTCTTCGGTGAACGGGACGGGGGCAAACTTGGGGTAGGCACACACCGTGCCGGTCTGCAGGAACTTCTTGATGCCTCGGCGTCGGCCGTGCTCGATCAGGTGCATGCCCATCGCGGCGTTGGCGAAGAAGAACCTACCGGTGTGCTTTTGATTGGCGCCGATCCCGCCGACCTCGGCCGCGAGGTGGATCACCACATCGGGCTTCGCGTCGTCGTATAGCCCGATGTGGTGAT
>JBCCWB010000164.1:0-9655 GCA_039194345.1 Planctomycetota bacterium | reverse complement strand
CCGGGGCCCCCCCCCCGGGGGCCGCCGCGGCGTCCAACCGTCCGAAACCACAATCCCCACAATAAACCCACCCCACGGCACCCCGGGCGGCTCGCCCGGGGCTAAATTTCGTCAACGCCGCACGACGAATCGGCCGATAAGCCTTTCGTGGCCACCGACTTCAAAACCATCCTGAACCTCACCGTCCCGATGATCGTCCAGATCGGCAAGCGCAAGCTCCCGTTGAGCGAAGTCCTGTCCCTCGCCCCCGGCTCGATCATCGAGCTGCCCAAGTCCGCCGACGAAGAACTCGCCTTCTGCATCAACAACAAGACCATCGGCACCGGCTCGGCCGTGAAGGTCGGCGAAAACTTCGGCATCCGCATCACCGAGATCAACTCGGCTCGGGATCGGGCTGAGACTGTGCTGGGTGGGTGAATCTGATTGTTTTAGTTCGCGTGGGGATACGGTCTCTGTAAGAATCAAAAAATCCCGGCTCGCCATGTTCCGTTGGGGGACATGCGGCGTTTCAAGCTATCGATCCGCCACGCGTCCTTTCGGAATAAAACCACAAAGCGATTGACCTCTCCAAAACCTTCGGTGCGTTGGACGTCGACCTCAATCCGTTTGGGGCCAACAGTAGTGATGGCGATGATCGGATCATTTTCATGGTATTTCGTTGGAGTGCCGTAGCTGACCTGTTCCGAATAAGTCCGTTTCCGATCGGTGAGATGTGTTTGTAAAACTGTAAGTTTGTTTTGCAGTAACTCGGCATTGTGTTGTTCGATTTCCTCACGCGAACATTGGTATACATGATCAGAGATATACTTTTCCCGAAAGGCACTGTCTGCTTTAGCGGTTTCAATCTCCCAGGCTCGATGATCACGCATAAAACAGCGTACAGCTTCGCAAGCAGTGGCTTCATCCGCTGAATCTGGCGATAACGACTTTCTCACTATGACCATCCCAAAACTACGCGGTCAGTATTCCCGTCGCTGACGCGCGGGTGGAATATTCAGCTGTTTGCGATACTTCGCCACCGTCCGCCGGGCGATTTCGATGCCGTTTTTTTTGAGTTCGTCGACGAGCGCATCATCCGACCACGGCTTGTTCTTGTCTTCGTTGTCGATGACTTCCTTGAGCTTGGCTTGAACGGCGGTCCAGCTCATGGCGTCGCCCTGGTCGGTCTCGGTGCCGCCGGAGAAGAACATGCGTAGGGGGAAGATGCCGCGGGGGGTCTGGAGGTACTTCTCGCTGACCGCACGGCTGACCGTAGCGACGTGGATGCCGAGTTGGTCGGCGACGAGCGTCATGGGCAGCGGCTTGAGGGCCTGGGGGCCCTGGTCGAAGAAGTCGCGCTGTGCCTCGATGACCACGCCGATGACGCGGAGCAGGGTGGCGTGGCGTTGGCGGACGGCGTCGATGAGCCAGCGGGCGTTGCGGAGGTTGGTGCCGATGAAGTCGCGGGTCTTCTTGTCCTCGCTCTTGTCGGACGCGATCTTTTCGTACTCGGCACTGATCTGCAGGGCGGGCAGCCTGCTGTGCGTGAGCTGAACGGAGTAGGTGTCGCTCTCGTCATCGTAGTCGATCGTCGCGTCGGGCGTGATCGTGCGCACGGTGTCGGTCGCCAGCAGTCGGCCCGGGTGGGGGTGGAACTGCCGGAGGTTGTGCACGGCCTTCTGCACCGCTTCGATCTCAAGCCCAGTGGACTTGGCGATCTTGGGGTAGCGGTTGGCTTCGATGTCTTTGAGGTAGTCGCTGACCAGTAGCCGTTCGGTCTTGAGGTCGGCGTCCGGCTCGAGGTAGGTCTTGTTGTCGATCTGCAGCAGCAGGCATTCCCGGAAGTCGCGGGCACACAGGCCCGTGGGCTCCAGGGCTTCCTGGAGCAGCTCGATGCATTCTTCGATCTGATCGGCGGTCGTCCCCGCGGGGGCCTGGTCGAGCAGGTCCTGGAGCGGGTTGCGGAGGTAGCCGTCGGCGTCGACGAAGCCGATGAGGTATTCGCCGAGCTTGAGCGTGGGCTCGTCGATGTCCACGAGGTGCCACTGATCGACGAGCTGGTCGTAGAGCGACGCGCCGCGGGCGGCGGTGTTGGCCATCGCGTCCATCTTGGCGTCGCGCTCGCCGCCGGTGTTCACGGCTCGGCGGAACTCGGTCGCCCCGCCTTCGGAGGTGTTGCTCGCCCAGGCCTCGCCGTACTGCTCGGACATGTTCGAGAGGCGTTCGAAGTCGTCGGCCTGGCCGGTGCTGCCGTCGCCGTCGGACACGACCAGCTCGCGTTCACCCTCGCGGTCGTCCCGCTTGGCCTGCTCCATCTCGGCGAGCAGTTTCTCGCGGTCGCTTCCGGGTTCGACCTGTTCGAGGGTGGGATTGCTGGCCAGCTCCTGCTCGATGCGTTCTTCCAGGGCTGGCTGAGCCATCTGGAGGATCTCCATCGATTGAATCATGCGCGGAGCCAGCTTCATGCGCTGGTCCATGCGGAGGTGTTGGCCTGTATCGATTCTCATGGGCGGGGAGCGTCTGGGGTGAGTCGTCGAAGAGCGTTCACTTTGGCCCGGAATTTGCTCTACGGCATAACCTTACCACGCCGGGGCAGGCGGACCAATCCATCCGGGATGAAATGTTGGTAACCGCCGCTAGAAATCGCTCACACGGCCCTGCACCGCGTCGCTCAGCACCGCCTTGCTGACGTTCTGGAGGTTCGACCCCGTCGGGAGGCCGCGGGCCAGCCGGGTGACTTTCACGCCCATGTCCTGGAGCTTCTCGGCGAGGAACAGGGCGGTGCCATCCCCTTCGAGCGTGGGGTTGGTGCCAAGGATGACCTCGGTGATGGCGGGGCTGGTGCCAGCTTGGCCAGACTCGACACGGCCCAGCAGCTTGTCGATGTTCAGGTCGCCCGGCCCCATGGCTTCCATCGGAGCAAGCCTGCCCATAAGCACGTGGTAGCTGCCGCGGTACGCCCCGGTCTGCTCCATGGCGATGACGTCCGACGGCTGTTCGACGACGAGTATGGTGCTGTGGTCGCGCGACTCGTCGGTGACGATGCTGCAGGGGTCGGATTCGGAGACGTGGCCGGTGACCGAGCAGACCTTGAGGTTTTCGCGGAACGCCCGAACCGCGTCGGCCAGGCCGAGCGTGTCGGATTCGGGTTGGCGGAGCAGGTGGAACGCGATGCGCTCTGCCGAGCGTTTTCCGATGCCCGGCAGCTTCTCGAGGTGGGCCAGAAGGTTGTCGTAGGCCGTGGGCTTTCGCATGCCTCAAGCGTATGCCACAACCCGCCGAGCGTCGAGCGGCCAATCGCCCCAACTTTAGCCCCGGGTCAATGACCCGGGGCCGCCGTGGCCCCCATCCACCCGGTGCTAAACTAACCCCATGGACCCCGACAACTACGTCTGCCTCTGCTTCCACGTCAGCCAGCGGAAGATCGCCAACTACTGCAAGCGCGAGAAGCCGCCCGTCGCCAGCCTCATCAGCGAATGCCTCGGGGCCGGGACCGGCTGCGGCTGGTGTATCCCGTACCTCAAGAAGTTACACCAGCAAGCCCTCGACGGGGTGGAGCAGCCCGATTTGCCGGTCAGTCCCGCGGAGTACGCAAACCAACGGGCGAAGTACCGCAAGACGGGGGAGCGGGAAACGGATTGAACCGCGAAGACGCGAAGACTGCTAAGTCATCGCATCGGCCTTACTTCGCGTTCTTCGCGCCTTCGTGGTTAAACCCGATCGAACCCAGTAAAGTAGGCGTATGACCCCCCAAACCCTCATCCTCCGCACGGCCGGGACGAACTGTGACGGCGAGCTCGCCAACGCCTTTGAGCTGGCCGGGGCCCCGGCGACCGTGGTGCACCTCAACGACCTGATTGACCACCCCCAGCGGCTCGAAGAATTCGACCTCATCGGCTTTGCCGGCGGATTCAGCTACGGTGACGACATCGCGGCGGGGCGGATCTTTGCCAATCGGCTCAAGCACCGGCTGTACGAGCCGTTGCTCGCGGCGATCGACCGCGGCGTGCCCATGTTCGGCACGTGCAACGGCTTCCAGATCCTGGCCAAGCTCGGCCTGCTGCCCGACCCGCACGCCGGGGTGCAAGAAGTTACGTTGGCGGACAACGCCTCGGGCCGATACATCGACCGTTGGACGCCGATGCAGGTGGTGGCCGAGAGCAAGTGCATCTGGACGAAGGGGCTGGAAGATCACGACCTGCCTATGGCCCACGCCGAGGGACGCTTCACCGCGCCGGATGACGTGCTGGACCGCATCGAAGCCAACGGCCAAGTCGCGCTGCGTTACAAAGACAACCCCAACGGCTCGGCCCGCGACATCGCGGGCATCTGCGACCCCACCGGCCTAGTCTTCGGCCTCATGCCCCACCCCGAACGCTTCCAGCACCCCACGAATCACCCGCAGTGGACCCGCATGGGCGAAGACTTCCTCACTCAAACACCGATCGGCCTGCAATACTTCCACAACGCTGTGGCTTACGTGAAAGATAAGCAAGCCGCTGCAGTGGGCGGTTGATGTAGGGTGGGCATCGCCCACCGCAACGATTTGCATTTCATCCCAGGTGGGCGGTGCCCACCCTACAAGAGCACACGCTCGGGATGCGAATAGACATTCATCCGATTGTCACGCAGGAAACCCACCAGGGTTTGCTGGCTGTCCTGTGCGAACTCGGCGGCGAGGCTAGAGGGGGCGCTGACCGCGGCAACGATCGGGACGCTGGCCGAGAGGGCTTTCTGCATGATCTCGAAGGATGCCCGGCCGCTGACCAGCAGGACGTGATCGGTGAGCGGCAGCCAACCCTGCATGAGGGCGTGGCCCAGGACCTTGTCGATGGCGTTGTGTCGACCGATGTCTTCGCGGACCACGAGGAGGTTGCCCGCGGTGTCGAAGAGGGCGGCGGCGTGGAGGCCGCCGGTGCGGTCGAAGGTGGCTTGCGAGGGGCGGAGCTTGTCGGGCAGGGCCAGCAGGGTGTCGCTGGTGATCTGAGCGTCGCTGAAGACCGGGGGGAAGTAGGCGTGGACCGCGTCGATCGAGGCTTTGCCGCAGAGGCCGCAGCTCGACGAGGCGAAGACGTGTCGGCTGAGCTTCTCGGGGTCGAATTCGCAGGTGGGCGCGAGGAAGACGTTGAGGATGTTGCCGTGGCTGTTGGCGGGGCGGCCGCAGGGTTCGACGCTCAGGATGTCGTCGCGGTCGCGGATTACGCCTTCGCCGAGGAGGAAGCCGACGGCCATCTCCGCGTCGTGCTCATCCCGCTGATCGGTATCGGGGTGGGGCGTGCGCATCGTGACCGACACCGCCTTGCCGCGAACACGGATCTCCAGCGGCTCTTCCCCCGCGAGCTCGTCTTCAACGCGCAGCGGCTCCTGTCCCGCTTCGATCTTCAGGATCGACTGGGTCGTGGCGGGGCCGTCGGAAACAGAAGGTGGGGGCTTCATCTTTCAGCTTTGCTAAGTGTGATGGGGACCAGCTTCGACACCGGGGTATTCGACCCGACGGCAACGGACTTGAGGCTGACTAGCGGGTTGAGCTCGGGGAAGTAACCCGCACTGCAGCCACGTGGGATGTCATAGGCCACGACACGGAACCCCGCGACCTTGCGGACGGTGTCGTCGTTGAAGTGGCTTTCGATGTCAACGAGGTCGCCGTCGGTTAGGCCACGCTCAGCCAAATCCTCGGCGTTGACGAACAGGATCTCCCGGGCGTTATCGATGTTGCGGTAGCGGTCGTTGAGGCCGTAGACCGTGGTGTTGTACTGGTCGTGGCTGCGCATCGTCATGAGCTTGAGCTGGCCCTCGGGCAGCGTCATGTCGTGGATGGGCGAGGCGGTGAAGGCGGCTTTCTTCCCGGCGTTGACCCAGACGCGGTCGCGTGCGGTGTTGCCGAGGTAGAAGCCGTTGGGGTACTTCTTGAGGTTGAGCTTATCGTTGAAATCCTCGAAGCCCGGGACCACTGCGGCGATCTTGTCGCGGACAGTGTCGTAATCCTTGGCGAAGTCTTCCCATGGCGCGGGGTCTTCCGGGCCGAAGGTGGCGCGGGCGAGACGGCAGACGATGGCGGGCTCGCTGAGCAGGTGCTCGGAGGCGGGCGGGTTCTTGCCGGTCGAAGCGTGGACCATCGACATGGAGTCTTCGACGGTGACGCGTTGGTTGCCCGCCGCGGTCTCGTCGCGTTCGGTTCGGCCGAGGCAGGGCAGAATGAGCGCCTCCTTGCCGACAACGGTGTGCGAACGGTTGAGCTTGGTCGACACGTGGACTGTGAGGTCGCAGGTTTCCAGCGCCGCGTAAGTCGCTTCGGAGTCGGGCGTGGCCGCGGCGAAGTTGCCGCCCATCGCGAAGAAGACCTTGCCTTTGCCCATGCGCATGGCGTGGATGGCTTTGACCACGTCGTAGCCGTGCGAAGTGGGGGGGGCGAAGTCGAAGACCTCGGCGAGTTTGTCCTGGAACGGCGGCGGCTTCTCGATGATGCCCATGGTGCGATCACCCTGCACGTTGGAGTGGCCACGCACCGGGCACGCCCCCGCGCCGGGCTTGCCGAGGTTGCCGCGGAGCAGCAGGAGGTTCACGGCCATCTGGATCGTGGCGACGCCGTGACGCTGCTGGGTGAGCCCCATCGCCCAACAGATGATGACCTTGTCCGAGGCGAGGTACAGATCCGCGACGGACTCGATCTCGGCCCGCGACAGGCCCGACTGCTTCTCGATGTCGTCCCAAGAAGCCTGCTTCACGTCCGCGATGAATTCCTCGAAGCCTTCGGTGTGCTGCTTGATGAACTCATGGTCGAACACCTTGCCGGGGTTGGCGTCCTCGGCGTCGACCACCAGCTTGCACAGACCCTTGAACAGTGCGAGGTCGCCCGCAATCGTGGGCTGCAGGTAGTGCGAAGAAATCGGCGTGCTTTGATTCGTCAACATCGCCAGCTTGTGCTGCGGGTGTACGAAGTTTTCCAGGCCACGTTCTTTGAGCGGATTGATCGACACGATCTTCGCGCCGCGTTTGGAGGCCTTCTGCAGCTCGCTGAGCATCCGAGGGTGGTTCGTTCCCGGGTTCTGGCCGACCACGATGATCATGTCGGCTTCTTCGAAATCTTCGATGGTCACGGTGCCTTTGCCGACACCGATGGCTTTGTTGAGCGCAACGCCGGACGACTCGTGACACATGTTCGAGCAGTCGGGGAAGTTGTTGGTGCCGAACTTCCGTCCGAAGAGCTGGTAGAGGAAGGCGGCCTCGTTGCTGGTCCGGCCGGACGTGTAGAAGATCGCTTCCTTGGGGCTTTCGAGTTGGTTGAGGTGCTCAGCGATGAGGCTAAAGGCGTCGTCCCACGAGATCGGCACGTAGCGATCCGTGTCGCGGTTGTACCGCATCGGATGCGTGAGTCGGCCTTGCTTCTCTAGCCAGTAATCGGTTTGTTTGCGGAGGGTGGCGACGTCGTACTGGGCGAGGAACTCCGGGCCGACCTTGCGTTTGGTCGCTTCCCAGGCCACCGCCTTCGCGCCGTTCTCACAGAACTCGAACGACGACCGATCTTTCGGCTCAGGCCAAGCACACCCCGGACAGTCGAATCCGTCGGCCTGGTTGACATTGAGCAGCGAGAGGGCGATCTGCATCTTGCCCTCCTGGGCCCCGACGTGTTTCATCGTGGAGATCAGGGCGCCCCATCCGCCCGCGGCGTGGGCCTGGGGGGAGTCGTCGGTTGATGTAACTTCATCGTGGGACGGATTTTGGCTGGACATAGATGGGAGGGCTCGCCGGGGGCTGGGAGGAGAGCGGGGCAGGCCGCCCGCATAGGGGCAGTATACGTCGGCACGCTGACTCAGCCGAGGCGGCATCGAACAATTGCACGTGGCGAGCCAAACCCGAATTTCACCCCATCCGGGGGCTTTTCTGGTACACTTTTCGGCTCGCTATTGCGATTCGCTGACCGGTGTTGGTCAGCGGTTTTTTCACCAGGCGGCCTAACCGTGGGCCGCGACCCGGTGGTTCCCCAGCACACGTTGTGCATGGCCGGGTAAATCGATTACGAAGGAAAAGCATTTCTTATGGTAAACCAGAACCTTATCGCATCCCTCAGCATTGAAGACCAGGAAGCCGAAGCGATGATCGCTGAAGCCCTCGGACAGGCGGTCGCCGACGGCGACATGGAAGGCCTGCTTGAGGAAACCATCGGTGACTTCAGCACCGGCACCATCCTCCAGGGCAAGATCATCGGCCACGCCGGTGACGACTTCCTCGTCGATGTCGGCCTCAAGTCCGAAGGCATCCTCGACAAGACCGAGTTCGACGACCCCAAGGACGTCGAGATCGGCGACACCGTCGAAGTCCTGCTCGAAGAAGTCGAAGGCGATGGCGGCACCGTCGTCGTGTCGAAACGCAAAGCCGACCGCATCCGCGGTTGGGAAAAGATCATCTCCGAGAACAAAGAAGAAGACGTTGTCGAAGGCAAGGTCATGCGGAAGATCAAGGGTGGCCTGCTCGTGGATATCGGCGTGCCCGTGTTCCTGCCCGCCTCGCAGGTCGACGTCCGCCGCCCGGCCGACATCGGCATCTACATCGGCCAGACCATCGAGTCGAAAATCCTCAAGATCGACCTCGAGCGTCGCAACATCGTCATCAGCCGCCGCAACCTCATCGAAGAGCGTCGCGCCGAGCTGCGTAAGGGCCTGCTCGACAAGATCAAGGTCGGCGACATCGTCGAAGGTACCGTCAAGAACATCGCCGACTTCGGTGCGTTCGTCGACCTCGGCGGCATCGACGGCCTGCTGCACATCACCGACATGTCCTGGGGCCGGGTCAACCACCCCTCGGACGTGGTCAAGATCGACGACAAGCTCGAAGTCAAGATCCTCAACATCGACTTCGAAAAAGAGAAGATCGCCCTGGGCCTCAAGCAGAAGGATTCTTCGCCCTGGGAAGATATCGAAGCCAAGTACCCCGCGAACACCCGTGTCCGCGGCGAAGTCACGAACATCATGTCCTACGGCGCCTTCGTCAAGCTCGAAGAAGGCGTCGAAGGCCTGGTCCACATCTCCGAGATGTCCTGGACCAAGCGGATCAACCACCCGTCGGAGCTGGTCTCCATCGGTGAGGAAGTCGATGTCGTCGTGCTCGACATCAACAAGGACAAGCAGGAAATCAGCCTGGGTATGAAGCAGACCGAGGTCAACCCCTGGGAGCTCGTGGCCGAGAAGTACCCGCCCGGCACTGTGGTCGAAGGCAAGGTCCGCAACCTGGCCAGCTACGGCGCGTTCGTCGAGATCGAGCCCGGCATCGACGGCCTGCTGCACGTTAGCGACCTGTCGTGGACCAAGAAGATCAGCCACCCCAACGAGCTGCTCAAGAAGGGCGACGACGCCAAGTGCGTCGTCCTCGAAGTCGATCGCGAGAAGCAACGCGTCGCGCTCGGCCTCAAGCAGATGGAAGAAGACCCGTGGGACGAAGCCATCCCGTCGGCCTACCAGCCCGGCATGATCGTCATGGGCAAGGTGACCAAGATCACCAACTTCGGCGTCTTCGTCGAGCTCGAAGACGACCTCGAAGGCCTGCTGCACATCTCCGAGTTGGCCGACCACAAGGTCGAGAACCCGACCGACGTGGTCAAGCAGGACCAGGAGATCGAAGTCAAGAGCCTCCGCGTCGATCTGGACGACCGCAAGATCGGCCTGTCGCTCAAGCGGGCGAT
>JBCCWB010000163.1:0-9691 GCA_039194345.1 Planctomycetota bacterium | reverse complement strand
TGGTTTGAAGCCCAATGCTTCCTGCCTTACTCCGCGTCTCCGCGCCTCCGAAGCTCCGTGATTGGTTCGGGCGAATCCCAACCGCCCACCCCACGCCGGCCACGGCAGCGGGTGAGGCGGGGAACACGGGTTCGCTCTTTGAAAATCCAAGGTTAAACTCTCGCCGATGTTCCGTCAGGTCCAACTCGGCTCGGGCCAGCGTGTCTGGCGATCATCGCTCCTCGACGATCTTGGGGTTCCCCACCTATTCACCACCTGCGCCTGGGATGTGAAGTCGTCGGACGATATCGCGGAGGTCGTGGGGGCCGCCCGCTGGTTTACTGGCCACCCACCACGCATCGTCATGGCCAAGCAGGTACACGGCAACGCTGTCAGTACACCCGCGGCACGGATCGGCGAGGCGGACGCCCACCTCACGCAAAACCCACATGAAGTCGTCGCGGTGCGTACCGCGGACTGTGTGCCGGTGTTAATCAGTTCGGCCGACGGCGGGCTGGTTGCCGTGGTGCACGCGGGCTGGCGCGGGCTGGACCCGGCGATGAATGTCATCGGCCAAACCGTTGCCGCACTGATCAAGGCAGCACGGGGCTCACTGGAGGTGGCTGGCTGTGTCGCGGCGATCGGCCCCTGCATCTCGCTCGAACGCTACGAGGTCGGAGAAGAAGTCGCGTCACGCTTCCGCGGTGCCGTGCCCGAAGCGGTGCGCGATGATCTGGGCGATAAGCCCCACCTTGATACGCGCGCTGTCGCGGCAGCTCAACTACGCGACGCAGGCCTATTGCCCGACCGTATAGACGTGTTCCCCGGTTGTACGTTCAACGACCCAGAACTCTTCAGCTATCGCCAGCAAGGCAAGGGCGTCGGACACCTCGCGGCGATGATTTCCCCGGGACAATCAGCCTGATACGAGCTACAAACCTCGGGGCCTCGTGTTAATGGCGGGTTAAGCACCGCGATAAACATAGACCCGCCCCGCGTTAGGCTTTACCCTATCCGGGTTATGACGCCAATCATCATCCGCCAGTTACGCAAAGAGTTCGGCAAGACCGTCGCGGTCGACAACATCAACCTCGACATCGGCTCGGGCGAATTGTTCTTTCTGCTAGGGCCTTCGGGCTGCGGCAAGACGACGCTGCTGCGGATGATCGCGGGCTTCACCGACCCGACCTCCGGCGAGATCCGCTTCGGCGACGACAACGTTACCCACCTGCCGCCCAACAAACGTAACACCGGCATGGTCTTCCAGGGCTACGCCCTCTGGCCGCACATGACTGTCCGCCAGAACGTGGCCTTCGGCCTGGAGGTCCGCAAGGTGTCCAAGGCGGAGATGGACAACCGCGTCGACGAAGCACTCGCTTCGGTACAGCTGACCGTCCAAGCCGAACGCAAGATCAATCAGCTCTCCGGCGGTCAGCAGCAGCGCGTCGCCTTGGCGCGGGCGCTGGTGATCAAGCCGACGGTGCTGCTGCTCGACGAGCCGTTGTCGAACCTCGACGCGAAGCTGCGTTTGGAGATGCGCCAGTCGATCCGCGACATCTGCAAAGCGTCGGGCATCACCGGCGTGTACGTGACGCACGACCAGAAGGAAGCGCTGTCGATGGCCGACGGCGTCGCGGTGCTCAACGCGGGCAACGTCATGCAGGTCGGCCCGCCCCGCCAGCTCTACGAGCGCCCCGCCAACCGCTTTGTCGCGGACTTCCTGGGCGAGACGAATTTTGTCACCGCCGAGGTCAAGGGCCGGGAGGACAACCCCGCCGGCGGCGAGTTCGTGGTGTTGGACACGCCGATGGGCTTGCTGCGTTCGGGCGTGTTCCCCGAAGAGCTGCCGAGCGCCGGCAACGTCACGGTGTCGATCCGCCCCGAGACGATCACCCTCAGCCCGGATGCTGCGAACGGGTCGAACGGCCAAAACTTCAACGGCATCAATCACTTCGCCGCCGGCCGAGCCGACTCGGTCTACCTCGGCGAGATGGCCCAGTATCAGCTGCAGATCAGCGATGAGCTGCGACTCAAGGCCTTCGAGCTGAACCCCCGCCTCATCGAGGCCGGCGGCCCGACGCTCTCGGCCACGCTGGCCCCCGAAGACGTGGTGATCCTGAAGGATTGAGTAAAGCCCTACCACGCCATCGCTTACGGACCCGTCCGTCTGGCCAAGCGGCAGTGGCTCTCCGTGGAATACCCCCGAAATCTCCACGAACAGACGAGCCGAGGCGAGTTTGTGAATAGCGCCTTGAACCTTGGGCGCAGATCGTTACCCTATGTGACTCGCCCTGCGTTTCCCGCGTAGCTCAACGGTAGAGTAGGTGACTGTTAATCACTTGGTTGCTGGTTCGAATCCAGCCGCGGGAGCTTCAAATCCGGTCGCGAAACGCCGCGACCGTACGGTTAACACGAGACGCCACTGGCCAGAGTCAGTGGCGTTTTTTATTTGATCGTACTTCTGGGCCCCCCAGCGATGTATTCGAACCACGCAAGCTCTCTGATAGTCATGCAGAGAGCAGATATCCACGATCACTCAGATCTAAATCAGGGCGATCATTCGCCGATTAGCAATAAACTCTCGCACTCTCTGCTGGGGAATGCCGAAGTGTTTAACAGAGTTGTCGCAAAGAGAGCCCTTCCACAGATTCGAAACGTGCCAGCTGAGCCAGGCGTTATATAGCTGGTCGGCTCGAGTGATGACGTTGAAGGAAAGGGGGCACGATTCCTAGTCGATACGCAAAGCTCGCTGACATCACGGCATGTCCCGAATTCAGAGCCGGGGAAAACAGCTAGTTACTTCTCACTGCTTCGGCTTTGGCGAGACCGCATGAAAGCGAGGTATTCCAGGAGCTGCTGCTCTTCTGCTTCGGACAGTTCCTGGTGAGAGAGAGCATTTGGCTTGGGAGTTTTTGAAGACTTACTCGATGAGCGAAGAGCTCCAGAACCATCGCTGCTTGTTGCCGAGAGATACCCAGCTTTGTCCATCAGGACTTCATAAGAAATCTTGTAGACCCCTGCCAAAGCGTGGAGAACGTTTGGAGAGGGGCGGGCAATCTTGTCATTCTCAACCTGCGACAGGTAGGCATTCGAAACCCGCTTCTCGGTGGCTTTTTCGACATCGCGAAGTGTCAAGCCAAGCGAGCCTCGTACGACAGATAAGTATGCACCAAGACTATGTTCGGAGGCGGCCGTCTGTGGCTCAGAAAGGGGTTTTGACATGAAAAATCCTCCGCAGATCGTTGTTAGATAACGAAAATACTATATTTCGCTCAATTTGTCAAGCACCGCTTGCATGCTGCTTGACAAACTTAGCAATGCTTGATAGGATTGCCGCGGGCGTGACGCGCAGCGGGCCGTCTGCCGAATGAACCTTGAGCCAACGGAGCAAAATCGATGACAACCGTGAAGACAGAATGTGACGCAGAAGCGAAGTGGATGGCCCTCGTAAACGACGGCGGCGTACCGCTACCTCAGCGTAAAATTGCTGTTTCCGTTCTGAAATCCCAAAGTGGAGTTGCGGATGAGTTTGTGCTTGTTCGCGACCACAATTCCCCCAATGACGTTGTTCTGGATGAGGATCAAGAGATTGACCTTGCAGACGGAAACGTTTTCTACAGCCTGAAGCGCTGCGAAGTGCAGCCCCGCGAGCGCTGCTCGGCCGCGGCGAAGCTTGCAGTATTCATTAATGACCGCCCTGAAGTCACCCTGCGAAGCGAGCAGACCGCAACTCAACTGTTGCAACTCTTTAGCCTGCCCAAGCACATGAAGCTGGTGCGCGACTTCGAGAGTCCAAACGATGAGGTTTTTGCCCCAGAGGACGCAGTGCGCTTCACAGACGGCCCGGTGTTCGTCACTCGCGAGGTCGAAGGCCAACTCAAAATCACGGTGAACTCGCGGATCTTCACCGAGGATGACGGTGTGAAGCCTGAGATGACCGGCCTTCAGATCGCAGCCCTCGTCTTCCCGGATGACCCCTCGAAAACACGGGTATGGCGTAAGTCGGGTGTTGATTTGCAGATAGGACCTCACGAAAAGGTGTCCATTGAGGACTGTGAAGTTTTTGATGTCGTACGAGAGGGAGTCACCGGCGGATTTGAAGCTTCGCGTGTTGAGTTGGAAACAAACACGCTTATTGCCGGTGGTGCTCGGGTCAGCGTCACTACGAAACCTGCTGCGGTTATCTACCACGAGCTTGCGGTCAAACCGGGCCTACCGGTAGCAACCACCGATGTTCTCGTCGTCATCCCTGGAGGGTACCCGGGGCAGATGATCGATGGAGCCTATCTGCCCGACGACTCCCCGCTATTTGGACTAGTCAAAGGCTCGCCGCAAAGTAACCGTCTTACCGCCTTGGATACCGCATGGCGGCTGGTCAGTTACCACCCGCACACAAACGGCGTAGGCCCCGCTTGGGATCCATCTCGCTACGGTTTCCACACGTACTTAGGGGAGGTGATGTCGTGGCTGCAGGACACCAACTAATCCCCGACAGGCTAACAACCATCGCGCCTACCGAGCGTGACGTTCATGTTCGATTTCGTACTGAAGACTTACAGTCGTTGTGTAAGCACTTGTTCCAGCGCTATCCGGATCGGGAGTGGGGCACGTTCTTTCGTTTTGGGTTTCGCCGAACTTCACGTGGCGTTAGTGTCTACTTTATAGATGCGCTATGGCCTCAGGCCGGCGACCTTGATCGCCAGTCCGACCTGACCAAGTTCGATGCCTTGTACGCCAAGCGTGCATTTCATACCGCGGCCCGAAGCGATGGCCTGGCCATCGGTGTCGCCCATTCTCATCCCGTGGGCTGCCGCACCTCTCCGAGCTTGCTTGACGATGATATGGACCGCTATTTCGGAGAAGAGTTAGAGGCCTATGGGGCTGGAAAGCCCTACTGTAGCTTGATCTTCGAGCACAATACACGGGGTGGGCTAAGTTTTTCTGGACGACTGTATGACCGAGGTGAATGGCTCGCAGTCACTTCATTGGTCACAGCCGGGAATCACGTGGCTCGTATGCAGTCACAGCTTGCCCCTCTGGAGAACGAACAAGTTAACTGCGCTACTACTGACCGGCTCGCCTCGCTTATGGGAGATAGTTCAGCAAGGCGGCTTCGGCATTCAGCGGTAGGAGTCATTGGCTGCAGCGGCACAGGCTCTCCAGCAATTGAGGTATTGGCACGCGCTGGTGTTGGAGAGTTCATCTTGGTCGATCCCGATCACCTCGGCGAGTCAAACTTGGAGCGTGTACACGGCAGTCAGCGAAGGCACGTGGAACTTTCAGAGAAACCACTGAAGGTGGAGTTAATGCGAGAGATGATCCACTCGATCAACCCACACGCAAGTGTTGCCGCCTTTGCAGGCAACGTCTTACACGCAAACGTGATTGACCACCTCGTACGGACAGATGTGGTTTTGGGGTGTACAGATACGGCACACGGCCGAGTTGCTCTCGACGACTTATCGCGCCACCACCTTGTGACGTGTCTCGACGTCGGCGTACTCATGAACGGTAAAAACGGCAGGGTTACCGATCAGGTCATCGACATCACAATGCTCAGCCCTGGGCTCCCTTGCCTTTTCTGCCGAGGGAAGGTTGATGCCTTTAAGCTGAGCTACGAGCTAATGCCAGAACGTGAACGGGAAGAGCGCGAGAAGCTAGCCCACGACGCTGCCGCACGCGGAGTTGAACCAGACCAGTACTGGCAGGGCAAGCCGAGACAACTCCATACTGTGGGTTACCTCACCACAACCGCCGGAGCACTGGTGGCAGGCTATACGGAGGGTATTTTAACGGGCACATTTTCACCTCCTCACTATGACCAGCAGTTTGATATCGCACAGCAGCGATTCGGCTTTGCGGCTCCACCAATCTTGGCCCGCGAAAATTGCGTATGCCAGAAGCATTTGGGCTGGGGCGAGGCGGCCCTGGCGTTCAAAAACGCCTCGTTGCCGCGTCACTGGGGGCAACGAGCGGTTCAAATCGCGGGGGCAAAGGTAACGTGACCGGAGCACCAACAACACACCTTGACCGCATGTTCGATTTGGGTATAGTGCAGTCGAAACATCGAACAGCAGCCGCAAAAACACGTAAAAAACGTGCTGTTTACCTGTTCGATTTTGAAAGAGGTGGCAGTGTGGATCGAACAAGGCGGTGGCAGGCATGGCTTCCGAAAATTGCGGCAGCGGGGCTCTCGGGAGATCACCGAAAGCTTGAAATTGTCATCGTTCGGGCCGTACGAGCGCTAAAGAAAGAGATGCCGGAGATAAGCTCTGAACTCGGGCATCTTTTAGCCGAGAATTCAGCAAATCCTATGGCTCTTCGCTGGGGGCAGGCAAGTCCGCCGCCCGTAGATTCTGATGAAGGTCTCGCTCTGGTACATATTGAAGCGGTCGATGATGCGCCGCAGCCGGTTATGAGTCGGAGTGTTTCGGAGCGCATAGAGCAATTCTTGCTTGAACGTCGTGGCTGTAAGCGTTTACTGGCAGAGGGGTTTTCACCTCCAGGAACGGTGCTTCTCACAGGCGCCCCTGGCACTGGCAAAACAATGTTGTCTCGATGGATGGCAAAGCAGCTAGAAATTCCATTGATTACACTCGATCTTGCTACATCAATATCAAGTTTTTTAGGTAAGACCGGCTTCAATCTCCGAAGAATTCTCGACTACGCCCGGTCTCAACCGTGCGTGCTACTCTTGGATGAGTTTGATGCAATCGCGAAACGAAGAAATGACGAGGGCGAGATCGGGGAACTTAAGCGTATCGTGAATGTACTGTTGAAAGAGCTCGAAGACTGGCCGCTGCATTCCGTATTGATTGCTGCGACCAATCACCCCGAGCTACTGGATCGAGCAATTGAGCGGCGTTTTGACACCATTATTGAGGTGCCACTGCCCGGCGAGTTGGAACGATATAGTATTTTACGATGGTCAGGCGGCCGCTTTTCAAACGAAATTTCGGAATCTTTACTTCGTGCAGCGGCGAGTTCGCTCGAACAATATAGCGGCTCTGATGTGCATGCCTTTATGACCGCAGCAGTACGACGTCATCTTTCTTCCGACGTAGAGCTGGTTCGATGTTTCATTGAATTGTTTCAGGCCAAAGTGTCAGATCGCATACAGGGGCGGAAACTGGGTAAACTGCTCCGGGACATCCAAGAGAGCAGCGACGAACCTTTTAAGGTTCGTGAACTTGCAGAACTTTTTGGCCGAGTTCCATCTACAATCCAACATCACCTAAAGAACGGGGCTAAGCATGGCTGATCGCCAGCGTCGATTAATTCTGGGGAATGGCGAGCAGTACATACAGCCAATGAAGAAGAAATTTGGTGGGGGGAGTAGCACCCCACCACGCCCCTATGCTGACGCTCGTGATCGCATAAAAGCTGACATTGCGTCAACACTCAATCGTTACGCCGAACTTCCTAAGGAAAAATGTGTACCTGGCGAAGCCGTTTTTTGCTTGCGTATGCACCCAGACGCTTCGGCAAAGAGCTACAGCCCTAGCTCCATATTCAGCGAAGTGCCCGAGCTCAACGACATTGGGTCTCGTATGTACCGGACTAACTTAAGCGAAGTGGCCCTGACCAAACGCGTGACAACTAAAATCGAGAATGAGGAGGTCGAAGCAAACGCACGTCTTGTCTTTGTCCAAAGCTCAGAAGAAGGCTTTCAGCGATTTGCGAAAATGCTTGACCGTAAGGAATCATCGCTTTCAAAACAATTTCGTCAAGAGATTAGACGCTTAGAGGCCTTCAACGAGCTTCTTCCGGAAGAACAAATTGTTGGGTTCGATGGCGGGTGGCGTGAAGGTCGGATTGAGCTTGTCATGCACCCAACCCGAACAGGGGAGGATGGCCAACAGAGCTTCCTCTTCGACTTATTTGAATTTGCGGGTATCGATGCATCAAAGGCAACCATTCGCCCATACCCGAACGGACCAACATTCATATCGGTGCGAGTGACGCGAGATGCGCTCGGCACTTTAGCAGGACTCAATCCTTTACGGTCAGCTCACCCGCTTAGCTTTGGTGGTCTGCCAGATCTCCGGAACGCTGCCCAAATACCAGCTCCTAAGCCGCCAGCTTCAGCAACAAGATCCACGATCAAGGTTGGAATCTTTGATGGGGGGATTGATGATCAAGCCCCGCTATTACAAGGCCATGCAGAAGAGGATACGGCGTTATCTATACAAACACTACCTGAACTGCCGTTCCTGCAGCACGGCACTGCTGTCGCTGGGGCGGCTCTCTACGGCACCATGACGGCTTGGGGCAACAAGGATCGCCTACCAACCCCGCCGGTATACGTGGTAAGTTTTCGCGTATTTCCAACCAAAGATCCGTCTGACGTGGATCTCTATGAGTGTATTGATGTGGTCGAGCGGGCGGTGCCTGCACGAAAAGATATCAAGGTCTTTAACTTGAGCTTCGGACCGCGCGGTCCTATTGAAGACGACCCGGTGTCACGATTTACGTTCGCACTCGACTCGCTTGCAGTAGCTCACAAAGTCACTTTTTGCGTCGCGGCCGGAAATGACGGTGAAGATGACGAGTACAACCGCATCCAAGCCCCCTCCGACCTTGTTCATGGACTCGGAATTGGTGCATACACACTTGACGGCGAGCAGGCGATTCACGCGGCATACTCATGCCGGGGACCTGGACGGGAATGCAGTAAAGTAAAACCTGATGTGGTAGCATTTGGAGGTTGCCCGGTAAGGCCAATGCACTTGGTCTCAATGACTCCTGATGAGAAGATTCTTCAGTGGGGAACAAGCTTTGCATCACCAATTGCCTCGGCGCTTACTGCTCAAGCATCGGAAATTTTTGACCGTAGCTCTGCACTACTTGGCCGGGCCCTTGTAGTACATACGGCGTATCACCCGAACTCTACAGCAGACAATTTCCTTGGACACGGTCGAGTCCAAGGAAGTGTTGAGGACATTCTTCTTTGCGGCGATGACAGCGTGACCGTCGTTTTTCAGGGTGCCACATACCCCAAACGTATTGTTCGGCTTCCGATCCCATGGCCTGCAGCCGGGATCGTTTCAGGCGAGGTCGATATGGCCTGGACGATCGCCGCACTTTCTGGCGTAGATCCAGCCCACCCGGGAGACTACACCTCATGCTGCTTGGAGGACACATTTTACGCTAACGCTAGTAAGTACATATTCAAGGCCCCCAAAAACTTGGATGTGAAGCCGCGCAGCCGTACTCTTCACATGGACAGGGACTCGGCTGAAATTGCACAACTTAAGAACAACGGCTGGAAGTCTGGCGGGTTGCCAGTGTCTACATCTGGCAACCAGTACCGTGACGAAGAGAGCCGAAGGATGATCGACTGTAAGTGGGAGTCGATCGTGAGACGGGGGCAGCCGGGCATGAAGGGGCCGGAGATTGAAAATCCGTTTATTGCGCTGCACGCCCTTGGAAGAAACGGCGCCAAAGATCAGTTTGAGTACGCGGTAGCAGTCACGCTCAAGGCAAAATCATTTGCAGGTGATCTCTATACAGCCATTCGCCAAGCTTTTCCGGCACTTGCTCCGATCCGGTTGCGGACTGAAGCAGAAACTCGTATCCAAATCTAGACGAAGAACTTTGTGCGAAATAGAGTTTACTCTGATCTCAACATAAAATTTCGGGAATATAAATGTTTGCCAGATAAAATAAACAACATTCATTTACCGGGGTAAGCCAAAACCCTATTTCCCAG
>JBCCWB010000162.1:0-9735 GCA_039194345.1 Planctomycetota bacterium | reverse complement strand
TCGACGAGGCTAAGGGCCGCGAGTAGAGCATGGTTGTCTTTGTTCTTGAGTGTGTTGGTGTATCCGATGGACGCGGTGTGCCAATCGTGGCTAGCTGTAAACTGCTTGAATCCCTTGATCAGACGCCGGTTTTGACTACGTGAGCCCTCACAGCAGATGGTTAAGAAACGCTCGTCTTCGAAGCGGTCACGCGGTCCTTCGAGTTTTGCCATAACCGAGTTTCCCGGAACAGAGGTGCTATGTAACTTTATCACCGGCAGGGTGGGAGTGTTGCTGCCCCACAACCACCTGGTCCAGGATCATGATCTTTTGCCAGATCTTGCGGGAGAGCCCGGTGGTGAGGGTTTCGATTTCGTCGACGGCGGCGAGGACCACCGCGTCTTGGGTGTTCTGGGCGTAGAGGGCGGCGACCTTGCCGATGAGCGAAAGCATCTCGCTGCAGTAGTCGAGGTATCGGCCCATGAGGAACGGGGTAAGTTGGTCAACCTGGGGCTTGGCGTCGGGGTTGGCGGGGTCGATCACGATCAGCTCTTCGTGGACCAGACGCTCGGGGTCTTTGGAGAACTGGTGCATGTCGATGACGTGGGCCAGGGCCCGCATCTCCTGTACGGCGGCGAGGACCTTGCGGCGTTTGAGCCGGGTCTCGACCGAGAAGACGAACAGCACCAGCAGGCCGAGGTAGACGATGGTGCTGATCGCCGCGTCGATGCCTTCGAGCATGGAGAACGCATCGGGCGTGTCTTCGAAGTGAAGGTAGGACAAGGCGATCTTGATCAGCACCCCCAGCATCGTGCCGACGATGACGCCGTTGATGACGCGGAGGGTGATGTTGGGCTTCTGGACCTCGATCGATTTGCTCACCGCTTCTCCGGCGAGGCTTCGTAGGAGGCGGGCGGTGTTGCCCAGGCCCCGGCCGGGCAGGCGGTAGTCGATCCGCTCGATGAGCAGCTCGATGGTCATCACGATGCGTTCGGAGCGGAGCTCGATGGTGGGAGATGCGTCTTTCACCAATCACAGAATAACTTCTCTGGACGTGCCGATCCTGCGAGAAACCGCGGTGGGGGTCGCGGGATCGGGGAGCGGCGGGTTCCAGTTATTTGCGGCGGGGGCTTTCCCGATAAGAGGGGAGATGAGTGCGCCCTCCGGACGGATTGTGATCCTGTCGGACACCCACCTGGCCAACCCCGGCCGAGGTGCGGGGTCGGCGAAGGCGTTGCGCACGTTGTGGGAGGGGGCGAGCGAAGTCATCTTTAACGGCGACGTTGCGGAGATCGCCGACGAAAAGTTGCGCGGCCCCGCGGCGCGTCAGGTCGTCGAGCTGCTCGATCTGGCGGAGGCCGACGGCGTCAAACTCACCTTCATCTCCGGCAACCACGACCCGCTGCTGACCGATCGGCGGTACCTGCGGCTGGCCAACCGCGAGGTCTTTCTCACCCACGGCGACATCCTGCACCCCGCCATCTCGCCCTGGACCGACCACGCTAAACACTTGCAAGCCCTGCACGCCGACGCGGTGCTGTCATTGGACCCCGACAAAGCACGGGACATCGACCACCAGCTCGCCGCGTGCCAGCACGCCTCGGTCGTGCAGTGGGACCACTTCGTGACCAAGCCGCACGGGCACGAAGACGCGAACGCGCTGCGTCGCGGACTCGAACGCTTCGGCATCGGCCGCAAGCTGAACCGGCGGTCGTCGCAGGGCGTGAAGATGGCCAAGGCGTTGTACTACTGGCACACCATCCCCCGGCGGGCGATGGGTTTTGCCCGACGCTTCGCCCCCGAATCGCGGTTCTTCATCTTCGGCCACATCCACCGCGCGGGCATCTGGCACGACGACAAGCCGCTGACCATCGGCAACGACGTGGTGGTTCCTGATGGCGGCCGCTACATCATCAACACCGGCGCCTACCAGACGCCGCGCAACCCGCGGGCCGTGGTGATCGATGGTTGTGAGCTCAGCGTTTGGCCGGTGAAATACAACCTCCAAGGCCACCGCTTCGGCGAGAAGCCGTTGGCGCAGTACACGCTGAAAACACCTGCCGTCGCCGCACAGCACGAAGCCGCCGACGACGCGCCTCCCCGCATCGCAGCCTGAGCGGTTTTGGGTTAGCCTGACGGCCCATGACCACGGGCTTGATCTACGACGATCGCTTCTTGGATCACGACACCGGGCCGGGCCACCCTGAACGGCCCGATCGGTTGCGGGCGATCGTGTCGGCGTTGCAGGCTTCGGGGATGTGGAATCAACTCGTTCTGCTCGCGTTTGGGCCCGCGACCCACGCTCAACTTCAGCGGCTTCACCCCGAGTCGTACATCCACCGGGTGCACGATGCGTGTGTCGCGGGTTTGCCGTACATCGACGTGCCCGACTCGGCGATCAGCGAGGGCAGCGCCGAGATTGCGGCGTTGGCAACAGGCGGCGTGTTGCGGGCAACCGAAGCGGTGATGCGGGGCGAAGTCAGCAACGCGTTTTGCGCGATCCGCCCGCCGGGCCACCACGCGGAGCGTGACCGGTCGATGGGGTTCTGTCTGTTTGGCCATGTCGCGTTGGCGGCGGAGTCGTTGATCACCGACCACGGTCTGAGCCGGGTGGCCATCGTCGATTTCGACGTCCACCACGGCAACGGCACGCAGCGCCTGCTCGAACACCGCAGCGACATCCTGTTCATCAGCGTCCACGAACACCCCGACCACCAATACCCCGGCACCGGCTACGAATACGAGATCGGAATCGGCGAAGGCGAAGGGGCCACGCTCAACATCCCGCTACCATCGGGCAGCGACGACCTGGCGTACCGCGCGGTGTTTGACCAGACCATCCTGCCGAAGCTCGAGGCGTTCGCGCCCGAGTTTGTCTTGTGTTCCGCGGGTTTCGACGCGGCGACGGCCGACCCGCTCGGCGGGATGCGGCTCAGCACCGACGGCTTCGTCGAGATCACCCGGAAAGTACAAGACGTCGCCAACCGCCACGCCCAGGGCCGGATCGTGTCGGTGCTGGAAGGGGGCTACGACCTAGATGCCCTGGCGGCGGGTGTGTGTGGGCACATTAACGTGCTGATGGAGTCGGACGTAGGTGGCACCGATATAATCGATAGATGAGCACGGAAGCGGATAACCCCGAGATTCAACCGCAAGCGACGAAAGCTGAGCCCACGGAGTGGTATGCCGACGGACTGCGGTTCCAGTGCACCCAGTGCGGCAACTGCTGCACCGGTGCCCCCGGGTATGTGTGGTTCGATGACGACGAAGCTCAGGCCATGGCCGACGCCGTGGGCGTCGACAAGCGGGAGTTCTATCAGCGGTACGCCAAGCGTAAGTTCGGCAAGTGGACGCTGGACGAAGTGAAGTACCAGCGGCAATACGACTGCGTGTTCCTGGAGCGTGATGCGCAGGGCAAGGGCCGATGCAGCATCTACGAGACCCGGCCGACCCAGTGCCGAACCTGGCCGTTCTGGGCGAGTAATTTGGCCAGCCCGCGGCAGTGGGCCGAGGCGGCGCAAGACTGCCCGGGGATGATGCTGCCCGATGAGACGGGCGGGAAGTTCGTGCCGATCGAAGACATCCGGATTGAGCTGGCGAAGAATCCCGATGGGCTTTGAGTCTTGAGGGGCGTGGGATGAGGTAGAGTGCAGCGATGCACAATCCCGAATCGGAATTGTGGGCGGGGTGGCGTGAAGCATCGGCACGAGTCGAGGTAGATCAGGCGTTGCGCGAGCTATATGCCGAGCTAGATGCGACGATCGCGGCCAAGGGGCCGACGTGTTGGAGTAGTGGGAAGTGCTGCAAGTTCATCGAGTTTGAACATCGGTTGTATGTGACGGGGTTGGAGATCGCGTGGTTCCTCGGGCAAGTCGCGGGTCCCGAGGCAGACGCGGAACAACAAGAATCAATCGGCGGTATTCGCTTGCCGCAATTTGCTGAGCACCCCGGGGCTTGTCCGTACCAGATCGACGGGTTGTGCAGCACGCACGCGATTCGGCCGTTGGGCTGCCACATCTTTTTCTGCCAGCAGGGCACCGAGGCGTGGCAGCAGGATGTGTATGAGGATTTCCTAAATCGCTTGCAGGCGATGCACAAAGCGAACAGAATCGAGTACCGTTACATGGACTGGATCGCTGGGCTCGAAGAAGCGGGAGCGTGATCCGGGAGGATTCGTGGACTTCATTTCGTGATTTCTGAAAGGCGCGTGCATGCTTCGTTTGATTTGCCTTGTCCTTGTTTTGATGGCCGCGGGCTGCTCAACCACCGCCTACGTGAAGAAAGATGATCGCTCGGTTGCCTTGCTCGATATGGAGCTCTCGCAGTGGGAGATCTGGATGGGCATTCCGCACGAGACTGTCGAGGGCCTGCCCGAGGGCACCTTCCAGAGCGACAACGTCCACAAGGGCGAACCCATGGGCTTGAACAAAGATGTGAAGAACGTCTTCACCATGATCGAAGAAGACGGGGAGCCTGTCCTCGCCATCACCGGTGAGATCTACGGCGGACTCACCACCCTCGACTCCTTCGAGAACTACCACTTCACCACCGAGTTCCGTTGGGGCGATCAGAAGTGGGAGCCCCGGCTCAACGTCAAGCGCGACAGCGGCATCCTCTACCACTGCTACGGCGAGCACGGCTCGTTCTGGAACGTGTGGAAGTCCTGCCTCGAATACCAAGTCCAGGAAACCGACCTGGGCGACTTCATCCCGCTCGCGGGGCCCAAAGCCAAGATGCGCGGGACCTGGCTTAACAAGAAACGCCTGAGCTACGACCCCAACAGCACCGAGTTCCACACCGCGTCCGGCTACACCTCCGCCTTCATCGAACCCGATGCGCCGCACGGCGAGTGGAACACGCTGGAGTTCTACGTGATCGGCAACGACGCGGTCCACCTCGCCAACGGCGAGATCGTGCTGGTCCTGCACGACGCGGTGGACGGTAACGGCGACCCGCTCGTTCGTGGTCAGATCCAGATCCAATCCGAAGCAGCGGAGTGTTACTACCGCAACATGGTGGTCACGCCGATCACCATGGACGACCTGCCCGCCGACGTCGCGGCGGCGTTTGCGGATGGCCCGCCGGTTATGGTCGAGGAAGTGGCTGCGCCCGCGTCAGCCGAGTAACAGCAACAGCTCGCTGGGGTGCTCGATGATCGCATCTGCTCCTGCGTCCCGCATCTCCTGAACCGAGCGGAACCCCCAGGCCACACCGACGGTGAAGAAGCCCGCTCGCTTGCCGGTGAACATGTCCACGTTGGTGTCGCCGACGTAGGCCCAGTGATCGGGCGCAATGCCAAGCTCCGCCGCGATCTCGAGCGCCGCCTTGGGGTCGGGCTTCACGGGATAGCTTTCGCGGTGGCCGCGCACCGCGTCGAACGGCCATCGGCCGAACACGCGTTGGATCATGTCCACGGTCGCTTCGTCGGGCTTGTTGCTCATCACAGCCAGCTTCAGGCCCTTCGCCGTTAAGGCGTCGAGCAGCTCCGCGATGCCGGGGTAGGGGGCGCAGAAGTCGTAGCGGTGCTCGGCGTAGTACGCCTTGAATGCGGCGCTCGCCTGCTCAAACAGCTCCTGATGTTCGGGGCCCAGGGCGTCGCGGATCAGCCGTTCGACGCCTTGCCCGACGAGCGTACGGTACTGATCGAGCTCGTACCCGGGGCGGCCGACGGCGGCCATCGCGTGGTTCCCTGCCGCAGCGAGGTCGCGCAGGGTGTCGGCCAAGGTGCCGTCCAGATCAAACATCACCGCGTCGAATTTCATGGTTCGGAGTGTAACGTGATTGCGTCGCCTCCCCCCAGCACTTATCTTTTGGTGTGATTCTTTAGGCCTTTGGAGTCCGCATGGCTCAGAGTAAAGCTGCTTCGTCTGCGTCGTCCGATGCACCGGCCCCCGAGGTTCTCTCGGCGTTGGGTCTTGTTCCTTCGGGTAAATTTGTTCTTACTGCGCAACACGAAGACCGCCGCGCGGGCATGTTGGTGCACTGGGTACAGCAAGTCTGCGCCGAGCCGCCGATGATCAGCGTCGCCGTGGCCAAGGGCAAGCCGATCATGCCGCTCATCAGCGAGTCGCGTAAGTTCGCCCTCTGTCAGCTTGGCGAAAGCGACCGCCTGATGCACCGCAAGTTTGCTCAAGACTCGGACCTCAGCGACGACCCGTTCCTCGGCTTCGACCTGGTCCCCAGCAAGCTCGGCAGCGTGCCGATCATGTCCGGTTCATTGGCGTACTTCGAGTGCGAGCTGTCCTGCCATATGGACGTCGAGGGCGACCACGACCTGTTCGTCGGGCAGGTCCACGCCGCGGGCTCGACCGACGGCACCCCCCGCGTCTGCTACAACGCGGGCCCCGCCCAACCCGAATCCTCGGACAGCAACGCCACGCCCAGCGAGTGAATACTCGCTGGTGGGCAACCCGCTAAACTTGGGGCATGTCCGCCCCCACGATCCCTTCCAACGTCGACGACCCCATCAACGCCCAGATCCTCGCGGTCTCCGAAGACCGCGTGCAGGGCTTTACCCGCTATCCGCTGAACCAGATCGCCGAGGCGGCCGAGCTCCCGCTGGAGACGATCATCGAGCGCATCGGCGCGATGCTCGAAGCGGGCACGATCCGCCGGGTGCGTCAGACCCTGCTCGCGACCAGCCTCGCGCCCGGCGCACTCGTCGCGTGGAAAGTCCCACCCAAGCAGCTGCTCTCGGCCTTCGACTTTATGTTCAAAGACGACCCGTTCTCCGGCCACGTCGTTCTCCGCACCACCGACAAAGAAACGCCTGGCAGCCAGTACAAGCTCTGGACCACGCTCAAGGTGCCCAAGCCCTACAGCATGGAGAAGCACTGCGAATACCTCTGCGAGCAGACCGGGGCCGAAGCGTTCAAGCTGCTGCCCGCGAAGCGGCTGTTTGCGCTGGGCGTCGGTCACGTGCGTCGCAAGGAACTCAAACCGGGGGACCGCACCGACGAGCCTGGCCGAGTACTGGACACGAAGATCGTCGAACTGACCGACCGTGAGTGGCGGGTACTCATGGCCCTCAAGCGTGAGTTCGAGCCCAGCGAATTGCAGGAAGACCTCTGGGCCCCGCGGGCCGAGGAAGCGGGCGAGAGCCTGGCCGACTTCTGCGATGTCGCTGAGAGCCTGAACGAACGCCGCGTCATCGGCCGATTCAGCACGTTCCTCGAACACGTCAAGAAACACATAGACGGCGCCCGCGTCACTAAGTTCAACGCGCTGTTCCACTGGCGCGTGCCCGAGGGCAAAGAGCTCGAAGCTGGCCAAGAGGTCGGCCGACACCACTGCATGACCCACGCCTACTGGCGCGAAGGCGGCCCCGAGTTCTCCGACGTCAACATCATGGGCGTCTCCCACGGCACGGAGAAAGACAAAGTCCTCGCCCACAAAGCCGCCATCGATCAGCACCTCGAAGAGGCCGGCATCCCCGTCAGCTACACCAACGTCTTCTGGGGCGGCCAAAGCGAAATCAAGCCCAGCGAGATCAGCCCAATTGCGTACCGGGCGTGGTGCGAGGAGCGGGGGTTGGATGTTGAGGCGATGAAGAGCTGATCGCGATGGCAGAGATGTCTTCCCTTGTGATGCGATCCGCGGATGACGATGATGTCGATCTGCTTTGTCGCTTGAATCAACAATTGAAAGACGATGAACGAGCGCGGGTACGGCTGCCGTGGGATCAGTTGGTGGCGCGGCTGCGGGGGTGGCTTGACCGCGAGGGCTACCAAGCGGTGTTGTTCGAGCTGGCTGGGGAAGCGGTGGCGTACGTGATTTATGGCCGGGAGCCGGACCCGTGTGTCATGGATGGTGAGTTGATTTATGTGCGGCAGTTTTTTGTCGCTCGGGATCATCGCCGGAAAGGGCTAGGTCGGCAGGCGTTTGAGATGTGGAAGCGGGCGTGTGTGCCCGAGGGGATGCCGATCGAGCTGGATGTGTTGGAACGGAACCCCGGCGGGCGTGCATTCTGGGAGGCGGTGGGCTTGTCGCCGCGGATGACGCGGATGCGGCAGGAATCGCCATAATCTTGGTTGTGTCCGAAACCAAACGCTACAAACTCACCGTCGCCTACGATGGCAGCGCGTTCCACGGCTGGCAGAAGCAGCAGCCGCCGGATCAGCCGTGGCCGCGGACGGTGCAGGGCGAGCTGGAAGCCGCGATGATGAAGGTCCTGCGGCAGTCGCCGGAGGTGTTTGATTTGCTCGGGGCAAGCCGGACGGACACGGGGGTGCACGCGGTGGGGCAGGTGTGTCACTTCAGCTCGGACACCACGATCCCGGTCGAACGGCTGAGCCGGGCGATCAACAGCCGACTGCCCCGGGACATCGATGTACGTCACGCCGAGGTGGTGCACGATGAGTTCGATGCGATCCGCGACGCGACTGACAAGCAGTACCGGTATCGCATCTACAACACCCGCCACCGCCCGCTGGGGATTCGGCACCTGGTGCACCACGAGTGGGCCGACATCGAGGTTGCGCCGATGCAAGACGCAGCGAAACGGCTCATCGGCACACACGACGTCGAGGGGTTTGCTGCCGCCGCGCACGGCCGAACGACAACGGTCCGCACGATCCACAACTGTCATGTCGAGGAACACCCGCTTTCCGTCGGTAGCGGCGAGTCCACGGCGCTCAGCAACGCGGACCTCCCCGACGGAGCGCACGTCACGTCGGCAGGCCGTGAGATCCATGTCGTCATCTCCGGCAGCGGCTTCCTCTACAACATGGTCCGCATCGTCGCGGGCACGCTGCTGGACGTCGGCATGGGTCGTATGCCTCCCGAGCGGATCGACGAGATTCTGGCCACCCAGAACCGGCAGATCGCGGGGCCGACGCTCCCACCCAATGGGTTGTGTCTGGAGTGGGTGAAGTACGGAAATAAGGAACCGCGGATGGACGCCGATGCACGCGGATGAGAAAAGCCGTGTTTAGCGTTATGGTCTTGATCTGCGTCCATCCGCGTTCATCAGCGGTTTCAACCTCATGAAGATCCTCCACGTCATCACACGTCTCATCCTCGGCGGAGCGCAGCAGAACACGGTGATGTCCTGTAAGGCCCAGGTCGACGCGGGTCACGAGGTCCATCTGGCCTACGGCCCGATCCACGGCCCCGAGGGTTCGATGCTCGAAGAGGCCCAAGCCAGCGGCGCGACGCTGCACGAGATCAAGCCGATGGTGCGGGAGTTGAGCCCGCTGAATGATTGGTGGTGTCGAAGCGCCTTGTTTGAGCTATACGATCAGGTCGAGCCAGACATCATCCATTCGCATTCCAGCAAGGCGGGAATCCTGGTTAGGTCCGCAGCAGCGAAATACATCGCGGCGATCCGTCACAGCGACTTTGGTTCCGATGATTTGCTTCGCATCCCCAAAATCATTCACACCGTCCACGGATTGCCGTTTCACGACGAGCAATCCAAACTCATCCACAACCTCTACGTCCGCTTAGAGAAGTATGCCGCCAAGCGATGCGACCACCTGATCGCGATCACGCCGGAGATGGTCGAGGCGTTTGAAGCGAAGAAGATTGCGTCGGCCGACAAGTTCACGGTCATCCCCAGCGGGATCGATGTCGACGCGTTCACGCCGCAGCCCGAGCGCCGCGATGCGGTGAGGATGAAGTACGGGATTCCGCAAGACGCGTTAGTCGTGGGGCATGTCGGTCGGCTCGATCCGCTCAAGGGGCACGCCGACTTGTTGGATCAGTTACCGAGACTTCGCGAAGGCGACAAGGATGTCTGGCTTTTCTGTGTGGGCG
>JBCCWB010000161.1:0-9856 GCA_039194345.1 Planctomycetota bacterium | reverse complement strand
TGAGTCGATGGCCGGAATCGTCACTCGAGAAGTACGAGAAGCAGCTACAAGCAAGGGGGTGGCGATGATTTCCAAAGTCTTTAAACGTAAGCGAAGACGAAACGGCAAGACGCTATGCGACAAGACTTACACACACCGCTATCGCATGCCGTGGATGGAGAAAAGTAGAGATAGGGCTTTGGGGGTAAGTGATAAGCGTATAGCTGAGAAGATGGCTGCTGAGTTTATCCGTCAACTTGAATACGAACACTCGGGGATACTACTTCCACCCGAACAGGTCAAAGCAAGTAACACCCCCCTTCTCAAGTTGCTTGAGGGATACATCGCAGATCTCAAGGCAACTGGCAAGTCCCCCCAGTACGTCTGGGATATGCAAGATCGAGTCGCAAGGCTCGCTGAAGAATGCAATTGGCGCAAACTCGCAGATGTCACTCCCATGTCTTTTGAGAATTGGCGTTCCCAAGGACCGCTATCGAAGAAAACTGGACAGCCACTCGCAACTAAGACTGTTAACGACTACCTCGCATCCGCTCGAAGCTTCATGATGTGGTTATTTCGAAGCAACAGGCTACCGAGGAACCCACTGGCTTCGGTGAGTACTGCTGTAGCTGCAGGCAATGCAACTTTCGCTCGCAGGGCTCTTACACCTCAAGAGGGACAGCGTTTGGTGGCATCAGCGGGTGGTAACAGAGGTGTGCTGTATATGACCGCCCTGCTGACCGCCTATCGCCGCAACACGCTGTACCGACTTACTTGGGGCGATGTCGATTTGGATGGTGATCGCCCAATGATCCGACCTGCGGTCTCGACAATTAAGAATCGGGAAGAGCACACGATGCTTGTACGGGACGATCTCCGTGAGGCTTTGAGTCAGCTACGGCCAGATCAATTCAAACCTAGTGACCGAGTTTTCGAGGGTATCCTGATCTGGCGTGGATTGTCTGATCTGAAAGCGGATCTTACCGCCGCAGGTATTGATTACGAAACAAGCCGGGGCCGGATGGATTTCCATGCCTTACGTCATACCGCCTCCACCTGGGCTGCAATGACTGGAGAAGCGGGGGCAGTTCTAAAAAGATTCACGGGCCACAAAACTGACAGCCAAGTAGCCCGGTACGTGGATGAAGATCAGCAGCCGGTTGAACGCATTCTCGAAGGTCTGCCAACATTCGATGGGCCACACATAGGGACACGAAAATCGGCGACAGAGACAGATTTAGGGCGACACGGTGAGACGGGCAGAGATACAACGCGGAGCTATAACCCCAGCTCTGAAAAGCAAAAACGCCGCACAAGGCGGCGTCAGAGGATTTCGTCAGAAGTGACCCCTACGGGATTCGAACCCGTGTTGCCTGGATGAAAACCAGGTGTCCTAGACCAGACTAGACGAAGGGGCCGTCCGATGGCGAGTCAGGCATTGTAGCGATCCTCGCTAACTCGGCAACCCGAAGTCAGCAAATGGTGAAATCCTTCGGCACGCTCGGCCTCTCCCACCCGGTGGGGCGTGGCGTATACATGCGTTAGGCGAGGCTTAATGCTTGGTGGAACGGGGCTTATTTCCTGTAACCCACCGTTTTTAAGGTCAGTTATCGGACAACTGAGGACAATTTCGAACCTCAAACGAACTTCGGCTTTGCCTACGCGTTCTAATCGTTACAGGCCGTTCGGAGGCGGATAGGGTTATCCAACAACCAAACCACGATGGCTCAGACGATGCCCAATCCCGAGTTAAAGTTCAATCCGCAGGGGCTGTACGGGCCTACTGTGATAAACTTGAGGACGCCTTGAATTTGGTTCAGGTGTACTTCTGAATCGCACAGCTTCTCCGACGCAGTCCTCGGCCCGTGACTGCGTAACTCAAGGGGCAACGGCCTCCGCCGCTTAGCCCATGCCGTCGTCCGGGGGAAACCGACGCACCAGGACTGCAAACTTGCTCACTCTGATCCAGTTCAATCCCGACGAGCGTGCCAAGCCCCAGACCTTTCATCTGTCGGCGGATCAGCCCCACGTGATCGGCCGACGTAACGGCGATATCCAGCTGCTCGACTCTCGTATTTCCCGTCAGCACGCCGAGATTTCAGTTCAGAACGGAACCTGGGTCATTCGCGACCTCAATTCGTCGAACGGGACTTGGGTCAACGGGGATCGCGTGGAAGGTCTTTGCGAACTCGAGGAAGGCGATCGCCTCTTGGTCGGCCGAATCACCTTGATTGTCGGTCACGTCCACGTGGATGAAACCGAAGTGGGCATCACTATGCCCAAGCCATCTACAGAGCTAGCGACTGAGGCCCCTACGCTCACAGATGAAGCAGAGCCCGAAACCACCTCTGAAATCAATAAGCCAGATAATATCAGCCTAGAAAATGAGGTTGATCTGGAGCCGATCGACTTCGATGGCGTGATCGATGAAGCCCCCTCCCCCGCGTCCCCATCGGTGGAAGAAATGGCCTCTTCGGCTGATGAGGCAGAAGGATCAAGTCCACCGCAAGAGAATGCCGACTTGGTCGATCTGAACGAAGCGTCGGCAGGTGAAGGGGTGGGTCTAAGCGCTTCTTCGCTTGGGCCGACGCTTTCCGAGCCTCAGAAAATTGAGGGGGAATCGGCTGCAGACTTGTCGCAGGAAGAAGACGAATACGCCGCGTCGATGGACTTTGTCACGCCGACCACCCGGCCGAACTCACCGCTGGACGACAGCGATACGCCGTTGGAACTTCCGACAGTTGAAGAAACCGCCGAAGCCACAACGCCTGCTGCAGACGAGCATGAAGATGCCCCACCCATCGTGGGCCTTTCGCTCGACATGCCCGGCCCATCGGATGGCTCAGGCGAAGAACAAGAAGATACCGCCGACGATCTCGACGACTCTCTGCAGGCTTCGCTAGAGCTGAGCGATTTGCCCGCCGATGACGACGACAGCACCGAGGCAAGTGATGAGCAAATCACCAAGGCGAAGGGTACCCCGGCATCTGTCGAAGAACGCACGGAACCCGATTGGGGAGAGTCCGAGGAACAGCAAGAGCTGTCACCTGAATGGTCATCAAGCCGAGGCTTTTCGGGAAAGAAGAAGGGCCTGATCGCGCTGGTGCTCCTGGCCTTGGCGGGCGGCGTGGCGTATTGGGCGATCAATATGGACAAGTCGGATGGGCCGATCGCTGACGTCTCACCGGACAACACCGCGACCGAACCCGCGGCATCGACGATGCCAACCCCGACTCCCGCCCCCAGCAAACCAAGCACCACCCAATCCACGCCCCCGAATCCACCCGCACCGAAACCCGAAGCACCCGCTACCGCCCCGCCGCCCGTCGAGGTTGCCGAGGCCGACGATACCCCTGAGGCCCCTAAGTCCAACGCGTTTGGCCAAGCCCCGACCCTTACCGCCCCCCCGCCGCAAGCCACTCGGCCCCAGCCAACTCCCACTCCGCCGGTCGTCGCCGAGACTCCCGCCAGCGAACCCGCGCCAGCGGATGCCGCGGCTGAAGCGACGGCCGAAGTCGACACCCCCCAAACGCCTCCGGCACCCACCGTGCCAGTAGAACCCGAGACCAACACCGGCCCCACGGTGGCCCTGCTTGATCCGCCCCCGGTGGCCGAACCGCTCGTCACGCCGACGCCGGTGCAACCGACCGAACCCGACGAGGTGGCTCCACCCGCGGAACCCGTCAGCGTGGCCGATGCCAAGCGTCTGGTGTTCGTGATCGATGCCTCCGGGTCCATGGTTGACTCCATGAATCAGGGCGCGTTGTCCTGGCTCGAACAACGCCTCGCCTCGTTGTCGGATCACGACCAGTTCGCGGTGCTGTTCTTCCGCGACAACGAGATCATCGAGGTGCCACCCCTAGGCCTGAAACCCGGCGACAGCCTGTCGCAAGAGCACACCCTGGCTTGGGTCTCTCCCGACGCGGGCCACGTCCGCCCCCGCGGCAAGTCCGCGCCGCTGAATGCGCTGCAGCAAGCCCTGCAGTACGAGCCCACGGACCTATACATCCTCTCGGACGACAAGTTCGGCCAACGCAAAACCGCGGCGGCCGTCGATGTGCGTGACCTCGAATCGCTGCTGGGCAGCCAAAGTCCGCTGATCCATACCGTTCAGTTTTTCTACCCCAGCCCCGATGATCGCCGCCTCGAAGCCATCGCCAAACGCTTCGGCGGAACCTACGAATTTGTCGAAGAGCCGCCCTTCGACGTGAACCCCGGCGACAGCCTGGGCCTCGATCTGCTTGGCATCTCACGCTAATCGGAAGCCATTCCAACCCGTCGGCCGAGCGGTGGCCTCTGGCTCAATCAGCCTCGTCTTGTTCCAACGTAGCCAAACGCTGCTCGAGCGATTCAACGCTTCGTTGCAAGCTGTCGATCAGCCTCATACGGCCGAGCTCAGCCGCGGTCCGCTGGGCACAGACCTGTAGCACCGTCTCGGCGGCGAGATCGAACGATGCGGTGGCCTCGTCCAGAAACAACGCCAACGTCCCAATCGATTCCTGGGTCAGCGGATCGACCAGGCCGACACCGAGATAACTTTTGATCCCGAAACGCGAATCGGGATCGATATCGGGGAAGCATTCAGGAAACGTCCCGTCGCAGCGGTGGATCTCTTTCGATATCGCTTGTTCGCAAGGCGAGCCAACATAGGGGAAACTCACCCCATCGACCCACTCGCCCCGGTAAAGCAACGCCAGTGAACGTATCGCGTTTTGTTCCGTCTCATGCGACAGGATTCCCGCGCCGGTCGTCCCCAACTCCTGGCTCAAGGACTCGCAAAGCACGCGGGCATAGGTCAGCCCGACCACCCCCGCACAAGCCCACTCGATCCGATGCACCAATTCCGCCGCGTGTAAATCATCTCCCAAACGACTACGCGGGTTCTGGGAGTTCGTGAGCGAAGCACTCGCATTGATGTCTTCCAACTCCAAGGGAGCCAAGCCGGTTTGAATCGCGATCCGCGCTAGTTCCACGCGGTTGCTCACGCCCAGCTTCCGGCCCAAAGAATGCCGATGCGTCTCGATCGTTTTCTGACTACGGAACAGCTTCTCGGCGATCTTCGGAATCGAATAGCCTCGGCCGATCATGGCCAAGACCTGCCGTTCTCGCTCGGTTAATGCACTAATATCGAGGTTGATGATTCGTATCTCCAGTCCCTCGGAACGACCCCAAAACACATCGGGCCTAACCCCTCGGAAAAGCGCCAATCGTCCTGACTTGCGCCTCGGCAAAACTTGCGATTTACCTTACGATTGATCGTAGGAAAAAATCTATCTCCCGCTTCAGGTGAAAACCTGAATTTGGGTGAGATAAACCTTTTCGCTCTTTACACTTCGGGCAGGCATGTTTACAACACGAGTGAAGCTCCGGTAAGGGTATGGGGTATGCCCCCATATACGTACTGCGCAACTTCGCTCCGTCGGCGTAGACCACCCCCCCGTCGCCGACGGGGTTTTTTGTTTGCGCTCTTTCCGACGTCTCCACGCATGGCACAAGCAAAGCATTCAAAGCACGACCAGGCAAGCCACTTCAGCGCACAAAATCACATCGCTTGACCTAGACATAGATCTGCCAATCAAAGTTGAATTGGAATGTTGTATTGCGAAGCCCGGCCGTATCAGGTCAAGCCCGCAATTAATCGTAGCGGAACACGCCCTTACGCCATGCGTAGGCGAACGCGATGATGCTGGTTAGGATGAAAAACAGCATCCGCCCGAAGAAGATCGGCGTCAACACTTCACCCTCCGTCCCGCCCAGGCTCGGGAACGTCGTGGCCCAAGGATAGAGGAACACGATTTCCACATCAAAAAGCAGAAATGTCATCGCCACGATGTAGAACCGCACATTGAACCGCCGACGGGCATCGCCGATGGGGTTCATGCCCGATTCGTATACGGTGCCCTTGACCTCGCCCTTACGGCTGGGACCCAGCAGGTGCGTCAATACAATGTTGCCCACACCAAACGCGATCGCCATCAACAGCAACACGCCCACGGCGGCCCACATGGCAAACGAACTGGAGGCGAGGATCATCGGCATTACATGAGTTTACCCAAGCCCAGCCACGCTGTCACACCCACAACACCTTCCCCGCCTCGGCTACAATATCCCTCCAATGCAGCAATACCACGACCTGCTCCAGCACGTCCTCGACCACGGCGTCGACAAACCCGACCGCACCGGCACCGGCACCCGCTCGGTGTTCGGCCACCAGATGCGGTTCAACCTGGCCGAGACGTTCCCCTGCCTCACGACCAAGAAGCTCCACCTCCGCTCGATCATCCACGAGCTCCTATGGTTCCTCCGCGGCGACACCAACGTCCAGTACCTCCAGAACAACGGCGTCACCATCTGGGACGAGTGGGCCGACCCCAATACAGGCGAGCTCGGGCCCGTCTACGGCCACCAGTGGCGCAGCTTCCCCACGCCCGACGGCGGCAGCGTCGATCAGATCCAGAACCTGCTCGACTCGCTGCAAAGCAACCCCGACTCCCGCCGCCACCTCGTCTGCGCCTGGAACCCCGGCCAAGTCGAGCAGATGGCCCTGCCCCCCTGCCACTGCCTGTTCCAGTTCTACGTCGCACCGGCTCTTGAAGGCAGCGACGCCAAAGGCGTGTTGTCCTGCCAGCTCTACCAACGCTCGGCCGACATCTTCCTCGGCGTCCCCTTCAACATCGCCAGCTACGCCCTGCTCACCATGATGATCGCCCAGGTCTGCGACCTTGAGCCCGGCGAGTTCGTCCACACCCTCGGCGATGCCCACCTCTACTTGAACCACTTCGACCAGGCGAAAGAACAGCTCAGTCGTGAGCCGCGCCCGCTGCCGACGATGAAGCTCAACCCGAACGTCACCGACCTCTTCGCGTTCACCTTCGACGACTTCACCCTCGAAAACTACGACCCCCACCCCAGCATCAAAGCCCCCATCGCGGTCTAACTGCCGCTCGCGGCGTGCGGGCTTCAGCCCGCATGCCACCACAAAGAACGCGCCCCATAAACCCATGCAAAAACGCCTCTCCATGATCGCCGCCATGTCGGAAAACCGCGTCATCGGCGTCGACGGCGGCCTGCCGTGGAAGCTCCCCGATGAGATGGCCCAGTTTCGCGCCTACACGCTAGGCCACCCCGTCATCATGGGCCGGGTGAACTTCGAGGCCGAAAATAAACCGCTGCCCCACCGCCGTAACATCGTCCTCACCCGCAACGCCGATTGGCAGCCCCCCGAAGACGCGGCCGACCAAATCGAAGTCTGCCACACCCTCGACGAAGCCCTTGCTCTCGTCGGCGATGTAAGTTCAGGCGGCGACCCCGAGCCCTACATCATCGGCGGGGCCAAGATCTACGAGCTCGCCCTGCCCCTGGCCGACCGCATCGTCCTCCCCACCGTCCACACCACCCTCGACGGCGACACCTTCTTCCCCGAGTTTGACCTCAACGCCTGGACGCTGACCGACTCCCGCCACCACCTCGCCGACGCCCGCCACCCCTACGCGTTTACGGTCAACACTTACGATCGCAGGAAGATCTGATCAAAAAACGATAACGACATCACCTCACTTTCGGGTTAAATGGTGTTATGGCCAAACCCTATCAATGCCACTGTGTGGATTGGGAGTTCGACGATTCGTTGTCGGGGCAATTGGCCTTGTGGCCATCCTCCAAGACGGTGACGCGTTCGCTCAAGGGCTCAGCGGTCCTCATGGTCTTCGTTGGCCTTATCGTGCTCGCCTTCGGTTTCCCACCGGGTTGTCGGGCCGTAAGTGGGGAACACCGCAAGCTGGCGAAGATGGAAACACAGCTTGAGCAGGCGAGGAGTAACGCCAAACGCGTCGCCACCGGCGTCACCGCGAACGAGCAAGGCGCCATCGGCCAGCAAGTCGCCCAACAAGCCCAAGTCACAGCCCAACGCCTCGAACGCGACGTAGAGCAACAACGCCAGCGTACCGAGGATGCCCGCGCCACCCTCGGCCCGCTCGGCGACACGCTCTACTGGTCCGCCGTCGGCGGGCTCACCCTGCTCGCTGTCGCCATCCCTTTCATCTCGCGCCGTGAGCGCATCACCCTCGACTTCGACGCCGACTACCACACACTGCATGTGAAACGCAGCGGCCAAGTCTTGCCTTCCCGCACATTCGACACTCGCCAATACGTCGGCCTCGCCGTCTTGGTCCAACGTATCGTCACCCGGGGCGAACACGGCCGAACCTACGACCACGGCTGGCGCTGGTCCGTCGTCATGGTCAGCTCCGACCCCGGCACCCCATGGCTCGAACTCGCCATCGACGAAGACACCATCCTCCCCCAGCCGTTCACCAAGCTCACCACCCGCGTCCGCACCGCACTCCGCTACTTCGAGCAGATCACCAACCTACCCACCGCCCCGCCGGTCAAGATCGACGTCGGCGAATCCTGGTCCGGCCTGCTACACAACTTCGAAAAACGAATTGAGCGCGGCACAGAGCCCGCAACCAGCGCTTCGCCGTACCGTAAGCTGCAGTGAAGATGACTTCTTTGATCCCGCTTTCGACTTCATCTCAGACTAAAGCTGGGTAGCGTCAGTCATTCTGGTGATATTTACGGTAAGTACCGGGCGGCGTGCCCACCCGCTGGGAGAAGAAGCGGTTGAAATAATGCACACTGCTGAAGCCGGTTGAGTGAGCGATCATTTTCAAAGGGTAATGCGTGCTTACTAGCAACTGCTTGGCGGTATCCAACTGGATTTGGTGACGATACGCCATTGGGGTTACACCGTATCGCTGCTTGAAACTACGGATCAAATGGCTTGGGCTCATCCCCAAGCCATCCGCGATGTCTTCGATAGAGACGGGTTTGCTCAGATTCTCCTCAAGCTGCTGGGCAGCTACCACCATCGGGCCAACCGCCGCCTGCGAAAACGGGCGATCCACCTCCGTCATCACCTCAAGAAGATTGAGCAGCCCGCGGTTAACCGTAAACGCTCGCTTAGGTGGAGGTAACATACAAGCTGCCACAATGCGTCGTATAGCGTCGGCGATCGTCTTCTGCAAGACCTTGTCAACGACTTTACCTGTCATCCATTCTGAACAATTCCAGCCCGCCCAATCGGACAACAAGCCACTCATGGACTCCCGGCATTTTTCAGTTTGGTCACTCACGACCTCGAACGTCACCTCCGCATACATCGAACGTTCACCCGGAGGGGTAAAAAAACAGTGGGGCTGGCCCGGAGAAACCACCAATAAACTACCGGGCTGCGTAGGCGTAACCTGGCTGTTGAACAACATCGAACTCACTCCGTCTTGCACCAACCCGATGTGATAGACATCGTGCGTGTGCTCTTCCCGATCCGGCTCTACCTCAAGCACCTGACGCCAGCCCGCGTGAATCAGACGAGGGACCCAGCGGCGATTCTGATCGATCGGCGAACTGCCGCGGTCCCAACCCGTATCGTGCGGATAAAAAACCACGTAATTATCTGGAGGGTCAGTCATTGAGTTAAACGGGGCACCCTCTGTCTGGCTCTTGTTTGAGATCGCAGTAAGCATGTTCATATTCGAAGCGGCTGGTTGGAATCTCGCCTGAATTATGCTGTGCACATTTACTCAGGACTGAAAACTCGAAGGCTTGGACAAGATGAAACCATCAAAAAATTTATTGCGCGAAGTCTTAATAAGAAGAAATTCTTCATATGCGCATTTCAAATGAACATCTCGATCAATTTTGCAATAACGACTTCATTTTTCATCAATTGATTGCATTTTCATATGTAAATATTAAACCATTTTATGGAAAATTCGCGTAATCGATCAGAGTCATGCATATTAAATCGGGGCTCAATTTCTGAACAATTACTTATGTATTACCGAATTTTGAAAAGCTGCGGATATCACCAACCAGC
>JBCCWB010000160.1:0-9892 GCA_039194345.1 Planctomycetota bacterium | reverse complement strand
CTCTTGTCGGCCATGCCGTGGTCGTTGAAGTAGATGACCAGCGTGTTGTCCGCGATGCCGAGCTCTTCGAGTTTGCTGAGCACTGCGCCGACGCCGTCGTCCAGCCAGGTCGCGTCAGCGAGGTCTTCGGGCACGCCGTGCTCTTTGAGACGGGTGTAGATCGATTCGCGCGGCGGCATGATGCCGGTGATCGGCTCGTCGAGCAGCCCCTCGCCGCTGATGCGCGGGTCAGCCTTGATCGAAATTTTCGGATCCGGGACGTGGTTCAGCGTTGTGGCGAAGTAGAGGTAGAACGGCTCGTCTTTGCTGTCTTCGATGAAGTTCAGCGCGGCTTTGGTAAGCCATTCCATGTTGTGCTGGTCCATGCCGGTGTTCACGAGCACCTTGTCATCGTGCAGGTTGCCGCGGTAGACGCCGTCGGCGTAGTCGAAGCCGAACTGCTTGATGTCTTTGGCGATGTTGTCGTGGTTTTCTTGGAGAATCTTGGCGATGGCAGGGTCCGACGGATCGCTTCCCGGGGCGAGGTCGTAGGTCTTGCCCACGCCGTTGATGTGCCACTTGCCCACGAAGCCGGTGCGGTACCCGTTGGCTTGCAATACGCGCGGCAGGTTGGGCTGGCTGTCTGCAAAGCCCAGGTTCCACAGCACCCGGCGGACCCCCTCATCGGTCGTTTGCAAGTTGAAGAAATCGATCTCGCATCGGCTGGCGAACTGCCCGGTCATGCAGGTGTATCGGCTGGGCGAGCAGACGCTTGCTGCGACATAGTTCTTCTCAAACACCACGCCTTCGCGGGCCATGCGGTCGAAGTTGGGCGTAAGGGCTTCGCCTTCGAGGTAGCCCAACTCACGGTTCTTCTGGTCGTCGGTGATGATGAACACGATATTGGGCCGTTGGGCTTTTGCGTCCATCGATGCCGTGGTTGGGGCAGGCTTGGCTTCGGCATTCGCGGCGAAGCCTGATCCCAATGCCGTGACCAGGCCGATCGCCCACGTGCCGTGTAGTGCGTTGCCTAGCCGTTGTGTTACTCGAAACGCCTTGCTGAACATGGTCTTGGCTCCTTTGGCCCAGGCGGGTCATGCGATGTGTGGGCGCGCCCCACCACGCGGGGGGATGTCGTGCCGGTTGATATGAGCTGGGGCGACGCCCAAGCGATTAACTCAATGATTCGAAACCAGATTCGTTTGCAGCACCGCGCTGGCGACCTTGCCGCCGGTGTCGGGGAAGACCAGCTTGACGGTCGTGCCCGCCGACAGCGCATCGGCCGGCACGGGCACTTCGATCATGCCGAAGAAGGTCGGCCGGCCTTCCTGCGAGCCACCCGCCCAATCGATGGGGACCACGACTTCTTGGCCGTTCACCCACACCTGGGGCTGCAGCGACAGCCCGGGGACGCGGCCGATGCTCAGACGCAGCGCAGCGCTGCCCTCGCCCGTCGGCACGTTTTTGTAGGTGAACTCGATGGCCCGGTCGGCTTCGATCGCTTCGAGGTAGTTCTCGGCATATACCCGTGTTTCGGTCACGGTGTGTTGGGCTTCAAGCGGTTCACGCAGGTCGATGATCAACGCGGCTGCTTCAGCCACGCCGAGGCTGACCTCATCGGGCAGGCCGAAGAGCACCTGCTCGCTCAGCATTGGCGCATCGTTGAGCGAACCGAGCGTCCGCAGACTCACCTTGGCGATATCGAGGGCCCCGAAGCCTTCGAGTTTCACCGTGCGTTCTTCGCTGTCCATGTTGTGCAGCACGAGTGTATGACGGAGGCCATCCGCAAAATAGTGGGTGCGGATGTCCGGATCGTTGGCCGAGGCGATGCGGCGTTCGCCTTCGATGCCTTTCCAGAAACGGTAAAACAGTTCCAGCCCGGTGGTGACGTAGTTGTCCCCCGACCAGCGATAGAGCAGGAAGTCCGAAGGCTTCTCTTGGCTGCTGTGCATGCCGCCTTGGATGTTGTAGGTCCATGACCCCACGCCCAGGATGTACGGCACGGTTTTGATCAGCCGGTCGGGGTGCTCCAGGTACATCATGAGCATGCCGTTGAACGACCCCAGAACCGCGACTTCGCGGCGGAGGCGATCGGGCCAAGCTTTGTCGGTATCGACCTTGATGATTCGGCCGTACTCGGTGATGGCTTGCGGCTTCGCATAGCCCCATTTGATGTAGCTGTAGGCGTCGATCAGGTCCATGATCGCCACGACGTTGCTGCCGGTGCGCTCGGCGTGGGTGCCCTTGACGTTGACCCCGTCGTAGAGGTGGGTGGCGAAGAAGTCCATCTCGTCGCCCGCGACGTCCATGAACATCTTCTGCCAGTTGTTCCAGTGCTCGAAGTTGCGTGCCTCGACCTCAGCCCACGCGGCGGAATACCCGCCGATCATGATGTCGTCGTTGGGCAGGAGCTCGCGGATCCGGCGGGCGGTGACCACGTGTTGCTGGGCCATCGCTTCGGCGGTGGTACCGATCTTCTTGGCCTTGACGAAAGGCTCGTTAAAGACTTCGTAGAACTGCGGCCGAGTTTCGTCGGTGTAGTAGTACTTGAGGAAGTTGGCACAGAACTCGGCTGCGGCTTCGGGGGTCTTGGGGCCGAACTCCGCGTAAGCATTGCTTTCGACCCCCATCATCCATTCGGGGTGCGTGCACAGCACCACATCACGCATCGACTCGGGGCGGAAGCGGTTCGGCTTCGAGGCCATCTCGGCGCGGTGGGCCTCGCCGGCCTGACGCAGGTAGTCGATGTCGGGCATGCCGGGGTTGTTGGGGTCGGCCGGCGTGGACTGGAGTTGGCCTGACTGGATACCACCGTCGCGACCGTAATGGGCATCGAGTTCTTCTTCGATGTAGCGGAGTTGCTCATCGGTGAGGTCCGGTTCTCCCGGGGTGGCGTGAATAGTGATGTACTTGTCACGCTCCAGCGTGGTGACCCCGCCAATGGAACGCATCGACAGCGGATCGACCGTTAGGACGACGGGCTCAGCCATCGCAGGAGAGATCAAACAAGCTGAGAGCGCAGCACAGGCCAACATCGTTTTCATGGGTGGGGTTCCAAATGAGGTGGGTTACTAATTTCGAAAAACTTGAGAGGCTAGCCCTGTGCAGTAGAAGCTGAATAGTTCGTAGTCAAGAAGATGCATGCTAGTGCATGCGTCAGGTGTTTCATGGAGTAAGAGTATTCGGCGGGTTGTGATGTGGTGGGAACTATGTTTTGCACTGGGGGCATACTTCGTTTGATTCTTGCGCCAGGCATACCTTTGGATACGGCTGGCAAGCGAAAGATAATTATCTACCAAATGCACGACCTAGCAATAGCCCGGGCTCACTTTTTGTGGTAAATATTCACCATGAATTTGAGCGGCTTGCAGGTGAAAATCGACCTATCGTGTCCGCCACGGGTCCGCTTTGCCGGATATGGCCTTCAAGGGACCAAGCACCTAGTCGAACGTTATTTGCTCCCCGAACTCTGGGCCCTGCACCTTTACACGTACCGCGCGACGCTGGAGTTGCGAGGCGAACAGATCGCCCTTGAACCAGGCATGATCACGCTGACTCCCCCCAACACGGAGGCCACTTACCGGTACCGAGGTGTCAGCGAACACCTCTGTATCCATTTCGCAATAGACGCAACCGCTTCGGACTTCAGGCATGCATGGCTTAGCTATCCGCTCGGGGAAGAAGCTTCCGTATATCGAGATCGCCTTGAAAGCGTGGTCCAGTTGCAGCCGACCGAGCCACGTCACGCTGATGCATTGCTGTGGAATATTTTGTGGGACATCGTTAACCGGCGATACGGCTCAGGTAACGCCGATACGCTGCCCGCGGCGATCACCGATGCCATCGGATTCATCGACTCCCGCATCCAGCAAAATATCAAGGTTCGTGATATCGCCGATCATGTTGGGTACTCGCACAACCACCTGACCCGTTTGTTTAGGGAGCATCTGGAAACGACCGTAATCGCATTCTTGCGAAGCCGTCGCATGCAGCGGGCCCGGCACTTGCTGGTTCACTCCCGCTTGCCCATCGGCGACATCGGACGAGATGTCGGACTCCCCGACCCGCAACAATTCAATAAGACTTACCGGCAATTCTTCGGCAAATCGCCGTCTGCTCAGCGTCGGTCGGACGAAGACAAAGCGGCGGCGGATGTTTTTTAGAAACGATTGCAAATTCTCGTATTGGATGCTACGCTTGCACCGTCGATGATGTCTTGTAGCGGCACCGGTTTGAGTTGTGCGTTGAATCTATTCTTGCTCAGTTGATTCGGGTGAGACGGTTCGATAGATGTTGGCGAAGTGCCTCAGTTTTAACTGGAACTATCTAGTAACGCGATTGCTGCTTGTTTTCTTGACTTAATTTTTATTGTTGAATTCTTCATTTGCAGTTCTCTAACCATGAAGAATTTTTGGTGCCGCGTCGGTTAGCTTTTCCGAAAAATTTTCTTACCCCGGTCGGGTGAGCCCCTCTCACTGCAACCGGATCATGTTTTTAATGAGAGGCCGCTCGTATGAAAACACGGGTTAAAGCTTTGATCGTCTATTTTCTCTTTGTTGCTAGCTTGCAATTAGTTGCCTTCGGCAGCGAGGTGGTGGAGTCGCGTGACCAACCCAATATGATCATCATCTTTACCGATGATCAGGGGTATCAGGACATCGGGTGCTACGGCTCACCTGACATTAAGACACCCGAGCTGGATCGCATGGCTGAGCAGGGCGTTCGGCTGACTCATTTTTACGTTTCGTCTTCTGTGTGTAGCCCCTCGCGAGCATCGCTGCTCACCGGGCGTCTGCCTAAGCGGCATGGCACCAGCGGCGTGTATTGGCCGGGAGACGCGGGCCTCCGCTCGATAGAAGTGACGATCGCGGAGGTGCTGAAGCCCGCAGGCTATCGAACGGCGTGTATCGGGAAGTGGCACCTGGGGGATCGCGAGGGCAGCTTGCCCACTGCGCAGGGTTTCGATGAATACTACGGCGTGCCGTTTAGCAATGACATGTATATCTCGCCCCGCCTAAAGATTGCTGCGGATGCGGTTTTTAATGAAGGCTGGAACCTTAACCAAACCCGCGAAGATCAAGAAGCTATTGCCGCGGGTTCCGGTTTTCAAGAGCGCCGTGCGATTGCCAGTGAACGAGGGATCGGCAATAGAGTCCCACTCGTGGCCGGCGAGCAGATTGTTGAATACCCCGCAGATCAGTCGACATTGACCGAACGGTTTTTCGATCAAGCGATAGGGTTCATCGAACGGTCGGGAGGAGAGCCTTTCTTTATCTATCTCGCTCCCACAATGCCGCATATCCCGCTCTATGCTTCGGGTAAGTTTCGCGGACGCAGTGAGCGTGGACTTTATGGCGACGTGATCGAAGAGCTTGACTGGAACGTTGGTCGGCTGCTTGCTTTTCTTGGTCAAAACGGCCTGGATCGCAACACGCTTGTGATATTCACTTCAGACAACGGTCCATGGTTAGAGATGGGGGATCATGGCGGCAGTGCCCTTCCTTTGCGTGGGGGGAAGTTCGATATGTTTGAAGGAGGCGTTCGGGTCCCTTTCATCGCCCGTTGGCCGGGTCGGTGGGTGGAAGGCGCTGAGAGTAACGAAGTTGTCACCGCCATGGACTTGCTGCCTACGCTCGCTCACTACGCAGATGCGCAACTCCCCGAAGTTCCATTGGATGGGGTAAACGTCGCCTCTCATTTAGAAGGCCCTGCCGCAACGCTTCCTCGAACGTTCAACTTGTATACGAGCTTTGGCCCTGAGTTGAGGGGGATACGGCGAGGCAACTGGAAATATCTTGCCCGAGGTGCCTACCCAGGATGGCAAAGAGATCGAGATCAATCGCCCATGCTCTTTGATTTGAGCAAAGACCCGAGTGAGAAAAACAATCTATATGACAAGGAAGCCGAGATAGCTGCCGAACTCGACAAGGAATTACGCCGGTTGAATGATGAGATTAGGTGATTTGACGGGCAGTGGTTTATGAACATTAGTCCCAGAACTCATCGCTGCTTGGGTAAGCGTTCCATTGCTTAGAACCATTTGGCGGTTAGTTCCTGTCGCAGGTACCACCGTGCACGGGTTTGACCGCTTTCTCGATGATTCTGAGTCAATGCGTCATGGCGTAGAGGTAGACGTTGGTGCCGATCTTCAGGGCCTCTTGGGCTTTGTTGCGGCCGAACCATTCGGTGGTGACCCAGCCGCAGTGGGCGTCGGAGGGGCTGATGTAGGCCATGAGTCGGCCCTTGAGGGTGACGCCCCAGCCGCCGTGGGGGGCGCCTTGCATATGGGGCTGGCCGTTGGGCAAGCGGTAGTAGCAGTGGAAGATCGGGTGGTCGAGCGGCAGGCGTTCGACTTTGGCTTCGGGCAGGATCTCCCGCATGATGTCGCGGGTCCGGCGGAAGAAGAAATCCCATGCCCCGTTGCCACGCATGCCGTGGGTACGGAAGCCGTTGACGCAGTCTTCGGCGTAGACGAAGCCGCCACGCAGCATGTACTCGCGCAGGTTCTGCTTCTCGGTTGGGGTCAGCTTCGGGGCGGACTCGGCGTGCATGAACAGCAGTGGGAAGTTGGTCATCGCCTCGAGGTCGTTGACGTCCGCGACGTTCCACATCTCATCGACGTTGGCGGTGGCTTGGTCGTTGATTGCCTGGACGAGGCTGAAGTCGCCTTGTGGGTGGACGCTCCAGTTGTCCGTCACGCCGTTGTCGCAGCGGAACTGCATCCGCGCCCAGTGGACCAGGGCTCCTTTGTCGGGCTCTTGACCGAAACCGGCCCGGCGTGCTTCTTTGGCGAGGCTCTGTTCTTCGAACGACTGGCCCAGCAGCGGCGAGGTCAGAAACGACGCACCGCCAACCGACATCATCTTCACAAAAGATCGGCGATCGATACGGGGTGTGCGTGCCATGTGAGGTTCCTTAATTTGGGACGGTGAGTGGTTAAACCAGGGTTCGGCGGTGGCGGAGGATGAGCTCGGCGCAGTAGATCAGTAACAACGTGGCGAAGACCCAGGGGTTACGCCAGAGTTCGGCCCTCTGGACTTGAGTCGTTGTGCGTTCGGTGCGTTCCAGCAGGGAGTCGAGCGAGTCGATGTCTTTGACGCCGAGCATGGCACCGCCGGTGTCGTTGGCCAATTGATTGAGGACGGCCTGGTTGAGTCCGGCGAACTCAGTCTCGAGGTCGGTGCGGCGCACGGTCAGCACCGCTTCGGCTAGCAACCGCCCGCTCGGCTCGGCGGCATAGACCCGCAAGTGATCTGTGTCGGGCACGGGGAAGCGGGCGGTGAGGGTACTTCCATCCGGGCTCGTTGCGGTGTTGAGCAGGGTGGGCGGTTCGGTCAGCTCGTTGTCGAGGGGCTGGGTGAAGAGTTGGAGGGCACCGCGGGAGGCGTCGGCGGTCACGGTGACGGTTTCGCCGGGCACCGCGTGGTAGTGGTCGAGTGTCATAAGGGCTTTCTGGCTGCGGCGGGCGAGGTGCTGGACGAACTGCTGCCAAAAACGGTCGTAGCCGCGCTCGTGGTTGTCGGTCGCCATGCGCCAACGCCACAACGCGTCGATCCCCAAGAAGGCTGAGCTCCCGGCCCCGATGTCCTGCACGACGAGCACCGGCACGGGGATGTCGCTGCTCCGCTTCGACGCGGACGTGGCCAAGACGGTTGCGCCGGGTTTGACGCTGCGGACGCGGGTGTGTTGGTCGTAGGTTTGCGGCGGCGGGTCGAGGCTGGCTTTTTGATCGGCGTCGCGCCAGATTGAGCTAGCCAGGCCTTCTTGGGTGAGCGCGATGGCTTTGAGGTGAGCGAGGACGCCGCCCTGATCGCGTTGGCGTTGGGCGCGGTTTTGGCCGAACCGCTGTTCGTTGTGGACGCTGACCCGGGTGCGTCTTGGGCCGAGGGTGGCGATGAATCGTTCGGCTTCGCGGTCCACGGCGTAGTGGGTCTCGTGTTTCGGATCGATGACCACCGGGAGAATTTCTTCGAGCAGGGTGCCGCTGAGCTGGGTGGCGCGGTTGTGGTTGCCGCTGAAAAACAACACGCCGCCGCCGTGCTCGCGCACGAGCTTGAGCAGGCCTTGCTGCTCTTTGAGTGATAGCTCGTTGGGGGCGAGGTCGGCGAGAATGACCACGTCGTAGCTGCGCCACGACTGGGCGATTGGTGCGGTCAGATCACTGTGTGTGCTTGATCGGCCCGGCGACGAACGGTACTGCGTTTCTTGTCCGTTGGATTGGTTCAAGAGGCGGTTGCTTCCGATCCGGGCCACGCTGTCGAGTTGGATGGAAGGGTTCTCGTTGAACGCTTGGCGTAAGAAGCGGTACTCCCAGCCGAGGGCTCCCTGCACGTAGAGCACGCGGATGGTGGGTTGGATCGTTGCGTTGACGGCGGTGTATGCCGCGTTGAGGACGTAGCCGTTGGCGGGGTCGCGCAGCGTGACTCGGAGGCGGGCGGGGCCGGGCTCATCGAGGCGATGCTCGAAAGAGGCCCGTGTTGTGCCATCGACCTGGACCACGACGGGCTGGGCACCCAGGTGAGTGGCCGCCGCTGATGAAGAGACATCCTCGAGCACCAGTTCGAGTTTGCGCCCGGCCATGCCACGCAGCCGCATCATGATGTTGAGCGGGAATACCTGCCGGGGGCGGACGGCTTCGGGGGAATCGATCGATTCGATCCGGGCCAAGGGGGTGGGGCGGTCCAGTCCGGGCAGGTTAATCGGGAAGGTCAATACGTTGTGCGACTTGAGGGCCATGACCGCGTCGGCGATGGGGGCTTGGTCGGTGTCTTGGCCGTCGGTGATTAGCAGCATCGAAGCGCCGCGGGCGGGGTCGACGCGCTCAGCAAGGGCGCGGAGTTGATCGACCAATCGGGTGCTCTGGTCGGCATCGTTTTCTTCTTGCTCGGGGGCCTCGGGGTTAAGTGCCCGGAGGCTGGAACCCACGGCGTACATCCGGCGGTCGACTTCAGGGTGTTTGTTCAGGAATGCATCGACCGCTTGAACCGCGTCGTCGCGGTGCTGCTCGGCTTGCAGCAGCGAGAGGCTGGCCGACTGGTCCACGGCGACCAGCAACTCCGGTGTGTGCACCGAGTTTGTGGTTTGGATTTCTTCGCGGACAGGGGCGAAGAGGCAGACGAGTAGTACCAAGGCGAAAGCGACGCGGAGGGCTAACAGCGGCCAACGCTGGCCCGGCGTCAGTTCTGTTTTTCGTAGCCATGAATATGCCCAGGCGCATAGCAGCACGAGTATGACCGCGGCGATGGCGAACTGCCAGACCGTCAGGCCGTAGGCCGAGACGGTTTGGCTGGTGTGCTGCGTGGTGTTGGCGATGGTGGACGTCAATCTTCTTCCTTCGTCGTGTGCACCGCGTTGCGAGAAAGCGATTCAAAGTACAGGTTGACCAGCCGGCGGTATTCCGCAGGGGATTGGCCGGCTCGTTGGCTGGTGAGCGGGTCGCGGGCGCGGGTGAGGTTCAACACTTGGCGGACCTCGTTCAAGGCACCGATTACCGCCTCGAGGTTCGGTTCCCAGTCGTGGTAAATGTTCTGGTTTGTCGCCGAACCGCGGTTCGCGTAGGACGAGGTGGGGTCACTCGGTGCCGCTTCAGCGTTGGCGGAGGTGTTGGGTTTCGACCCGGGCTGAATCTCGCGTTCACCTTCGACCTTCTTGGGGCCGGGGTTGGCGGGTTCGGTGTTCTCTTGAGCTTCGAACGGTGGTTGGTCTTCAAGCTCGGCGGCACGCAATTGGGCGGCGAGCAGTTTGCCTTGCGTGGAAAGTTCTTTTTTCCAGGTTTCTTGCACCGGGCCCGAAGCGGGTTTCGACCGGCGGGCCTGGCCTTCGAGTTGGTCTTTGAGTTGAGCAAGACGACGCTCAAGGGACTCGAGCTGTTTGGTATTGCCTTCGAGACCGCGCTGGGCTTCGGCCATCTGAT
>JBCCWB010000159.1:0-9948 GCA_039194345.1 Planctomycetota bacterium | reverse complement strand
GTTGAATCTAAGATTGCTTCTTGGGCGCACCGACGGTCTTGAACATCCCGGGGTGGATGATCGTGAACTCGTGGCCACGCTTCTCGGATTCGGCGATGACGTGTTGCCAGGTGCGCACGACCCCGTTGACCTGGGGCTCCCAGGCGTCGGTCAGCAAAGCGATTTTCATCGGTGGTTCCCGTTGGTCGTGGTCGAGGGGATCGCCAGTTCGGCTTCGCTCGCCTGGGCGGGCGGCGTCTCCGGACGGCGTCGGTTGCGGTTGTGTCCCATCGTCACGCGCCATTGTTCACCCAGATCAAGACCACGGTCGCTGCGGATAAGTTCGTGGAGCGAAGGCGGGTCGGGTTGGCCGAGGGCGGCCTGGTCACGGGCGAGCATGTCTTCGACGGCCTTGATGCCATCGATCACTTCCATGCGGCCGTCGTGGTGCTCCACCATCGCGGTGCAGCTCTCGACCCAGTCCCCGCAATTGTAATACGAGGTGGGCTGCTCCGAGTTCGCTTCGCGGGCGGCGGGCTCGTGGATGTGGCCGCAGACCACGCCGTCGAGGCCGCGTTTCTCGGCTTCCTGGGCGAGGGTTTCTTCGAATTTGCTGATGAACATGCAGGCCGATTTCACCTTGCCCTTGATCGTCTTGGACAGCGATTGGTAGGGCAGGCCGAGCTTGACGCGGGCCTGGTTGTAGCGGCGGTTGAACGTGATCAGGCTGTCGTAGGCCTTGCCGCCGAGCATGGAGACGAAGCGGGAGTGTTTGACGACCAGGTCGAACTGGTCGCCGTGGATGACCAGCAGACGGCGGTCGTCGGCGGTGACGTGCACGGCGTACGGCAGCACGCGGATGCCGCCGAAGTCCGAGTGGAGGAACTGCCGGGCGGCTTCGTCGTGGTTGCCGGGGACGAGCACGACGTCGGTGTGGTGCTTGGTCTGGTTGAGGATCCGGCGGAGCACGTTGTTGTGCTCGCCGGGCCAGTACCAGCGCTGCTTGAGCCGCCACATGTCGACGATGTCGCCGACCAGGTACAGCCGATCGCAGCGGACATACTTGATGAACTTCGAGAGGGCGGCGGCCTGGCAGCCGCGGCTGCCCAGGTGCGTGTCGCTAATAAAAACCGTGCGGTAGTCGAGCGTCATCCTGCGTCTCCGTGGGGTCACACCACTTTGCCCGAGCGTCCTTGCCCGGGGCCAAGTGTGGGATAACCCATCCTTGGCGCAAAACTATCGGCCGGGTGTGTGAGCCGTTGATGCAGACCGCATGAGAAAAACGTGAATAACCTCGGGAAAACGCCGTAAAGCGAGGTGAGAGCGGGATAAAGGCGGGGCGTTTTCCCAACGATGGGGCCCGCTGAGGTGTTAACCTAAGACCACGCAGAACCACGATCACCGGCCGCGGGGCCTCAGCGAGGAGACACCATGTTGGATTCAGCCATGTTTGGTTACTCGACCAATAGCGGCAGCAGCTCGAGTGCGGAGAGCCAGCGACGCATGAAAGACAAGATGCGCGAGGCGGGTGCTTCCCGGCGTACTCAGCGGGATGTGCAGTTCCTCGAGGACCGCTTCGAGCGATTGTCGCTGGTGTGCATGGCAATGTGGTCGCTGCTGCAGGATAAGACCGATCTGACCGAGCAAGACCTGCTCGAACGGGTCCAGACCATTGACCTGATGGATGGGCAGGCCGACGGCAAGGCCACCAAGGTTGGCGTCGTTCAATGCCACAAATGCTCCCGCCCAATGTCGGAGCGGCACATGCGCTGTATCTACTGTGGCGCGGATAAGCGGGCGAGCAGCGCGTTTGATCGCGTCTAAGGCCAAAACGGTCGATATTATGTTTGGATGATGCGAAGATTGCTCCTGGTCTTGGCGATGTGGTCGATTGTCGCGATGCCTTTGGCTGCGACAGGCGGGTCGCAGGGATTTGATGCTGCTGACAGCTTGCGGGAAGTGGCGGACAGCAATGAGTTGGCCGGGGACGTGCTGGCGACGCTGGCGTGGGATGGCGGGCCCTTTGCTTTTGAGGTGCACGAGACGGCGGGGCGTGACTACGACGCTCTGATCACTTTCGCTTCGCCCAAGCCGAGCGGGGATGAGGGGATCGATTCGGCGGTTTTGCGTTGGTACCGCCCGGTCGAGCGGGAAGATGCGGAAGCGGCGCCCCAGCCGGCGGTGCTGTTGGTGCACACGCTCCATCCGGACCTGCCGGTGGCGACGATGCTCGCCCGGGGGTTGAAGCAGCGGGGCGTTCACGCGTTCGTCATCGAACTACCCGGCTACGCCAGCCGGCTGCCGGAGGAGCGGAAGTTCACCGGTGTCACCACGCTGGTCAATGCCGCTCAAGCGGTGGGCGACTGTCGGCGGGCGTATGACGTGATCTGCGCGTTGGACAGTGCCGGACTGGCGGACATCGATGTGGAGCGGGTCGCGATTCAGGGCACCAGCCTGGGAAGCTTCATCGCGACCTCCGCTGCGGCGCTCGACGGCTGTTTCGATCAGACGTTCCTCTTCCTGTCCGGCGGCGACGGCGTGGACATCCTCGAGAACGGCCAGAAGGATGCGTTCCACGTCCGCGGGGCGTTGCGGCACTACGGCTACTCGGGTGACAAACTCCGAGCTCTGATCGAGCCAGTCGAGCCGTTGCACATTGCTCACCGTCTGGACCCGAAAACGACCTGGATGTTCAACGCCAAGGACGACACGGTCATCCCCGCGAAAAACGCGGAGCTGCTCTCCGAAGCGATTGGCCTCGAAGATGCACACCACGTCTGGATGAACGGCAACCACTACACGGCCTTCATCCTGTTGCCCGGGGTATTGGACCACATGAAAACCGAGATGGGCATCGGCGTGGCAGCTGATGACCAGTAGCGTTTAGCGGGCGATCGCAGATCGCCGTGAAACACTGGCATATTCACAAAGAATGTTGAGTAAAACTTACTCCGCCATCACCGCCGAGGCGTCGCAGCGTGCCCGCAGGTTATCTAGCACATTCATGAAGTTGATGTAGCTGTCGTACGGCGACTCGTACGGGCTGAAGTACTGGTGCACATCGCCGTCGGCGTAGTACTTGGTGCACATGTAGTAGAAGTGGTCGGAGGTGCTCAGCCGACGCCAGTCGCGGTAGGCTTCGGGGTCGGCGGAGTTGATCGCGGGTTCACGGAGCTTGTACAGCTCGTTGAGGGCCGAGGCCTGCATCGCGTTGCCCGCCCAGGCGGACAGGTCGCGCTCGCTGTCGGCCCAGCTGATGGATTGCGGGCAGTCGAAGGTGTCGGCCGGATCGAACTCGTCGATCGATTCACGCGGGGTTAGGAAACGCTGACCCGACGCGAGCACCGCACCGGGGAGTTCGGCCAGGAAGTCGAGGATGCCGGTGTCTTTCCACTGGTGTTCGCCGAACGTCTCGAAGTCCATGAAGAGGTTGCACACGCTCTCGGACACGTCGCTGCCGGCTTTCGCGGCCTCTTGCTCTGCGAGCGAAGCGATCTTTGCGGCAAACCGCGTGGCGTTGAGCGTCACGCCCGGGGAGATCGGACTGGTGAAGCGGAACGCGATGTCGTCGCTGAGTTCGTAGTTTTTGAGAAGCAGCGGAAGGCCTTCGGGCGAGCCGTATACGCGGTTGGGCGAGCGGCCGGCGAGGATCTGGTCGGCCCCTTCGGTCAGCACGCCGCGGAAGCGGCCGCGGAACGGCTCGGCGTTGTCCACGAGACTGGCCAACGCGTTGCTGTAGATCAGCTCGGTGTTGCGGAAGACCACCGGCGTTTGGCCGAACAGGTCGTCGATCACCTCGGTGTGGCGGAGGACCTGGCTGATGAACTCGTCGTGGTTGTAGATCGACGAGAGCGAGTGGTCGTAGGTCTCCGAGAGAAATTCGACGCAGCCGGTCTGGGCGAGCTTGCGGAAGTTATCGACGACGTCCGGGGCGTGTTGGCGGAGTTGATCGAGCACGCAACCGGTAATCGAAAACGCCAGGCGGAAGTCCCCGGCGTGACGTTTGACTTGTTGCAGCAGGATCCGCGTCGCGGGCAGGTAACACTTGGCCGCGACCTTGCGCAGGATCTGCTCGTTGACGTCGTCGTCGAAGTAGTGAGAGCTGGCGTCGAAAACGCTGTACCGTCGGAGGCGGTGGGGCTGGTGAACCTGGAAGTAGAGGTTGACGGCGGTCATGCGGCGCCATCTTAACGCGAATCCAAGCACACGCGATGGCGATCAATCGCGCACGCCGGGCTGGTCGGGTTGGTCGTCGTTTTTGGGGATGATGATCCGCGCTCCGCGACGGAATGCGAGGTAGGAATAACACCACTGCAGCAGCACGCTGACCTTGTTACGGAAGGTCACGAGGAACATGAGGTGGATACCCAGCCAGGCCACCCAAGCGAAGAAGCCGCTGATCTTGAGCTTGCCCACCCACGCCACGGCCCGCTTTCGGCCGATGGTCGCCATGGAGCCCTTGTCCCAATACTCGAAGGCTTCGCGGGATTCGGGAGACTGCTTGCCGTGCTTGAACTCGTGTTCCACGAGCTTGGCGACGTGCTTACCCATCTGCAACGCGGCGGGCGCGACGCCGGGCACGGGATCGCCGTCTTTGGTGGTGAGGTTGACCAGGTCGCCCACCGCAAAAACATCGGGGTGCCCCGGCACCGAGAGGTCGGGGTTCACCTTGATCCGCCCGCCGCGGTCGAGTTCGGCCGAGTCGGCGAAAGCGGCGGTCAACGGGCTGGCGGCGACGCCCGCGCCCCAGAGCACGTTGCGGGTCTGGATCGCGGTGCCGTCGTTGAGCTCGACGTGATCGGGATGGACTTCGCTGACGCGCACGCCAAGGCGGACCTCGACGCCGAGCTGCTCGAGTTGGTGTTGGGCGCTCGCGGAGAGCTCTTCGGGGTAGACCTTGAGCAGGCGCTCATTGCTTTCGATCAGGATGACGCGAGCGGTCCGCACATCGATCCGGCGGAAGTCGCGGTGGAACACTTTCTGCACCAACTCGCCCATCGCCCCGGCCAGCTCGACGCCCGTCGGCCCGCCGCCGACCACGACGATGGTCATCAGCCGTTCCTGCTCAGCGGTATCGAGGATCGTCTCGGCTTTCTCGAACGCGGTCAGCACCCGTCGGCGGATACGCAGCGCGTCGTGTAGCGTCTTGAGCCCCGGGGCGTGCTTCTCCCAGTGGTCGTTGCCGAAGTAGCTGGTTCGGCCGCCCGCGGCCAGGACGAGGTAGTCGTAGGCGATCTCGCGGTCGCCCATCACGACCATCTTCCGCTCAGGATCGATCGACGTGACCTCGTCCATCAGGCAGGTGATGTCTTTGCGGTTGCCCAGCACGGCCCGCAGCGGGGCGGCGATCTCGGTCGCGGCGAGGCCCGCCATGGCGACCTGGTACAGCAGCGGCTGGAACAGGTGGTGGTTCTGCTTGTCGATCAGGATGATCTCGGGGGCCGGGGCGTTGGGCCGGGTGGGCACCTTGCAGTTCTGGCAGAACGCCAGGCCCGCGAAGCCCCCGCCGATGACGACGAGGTTCGGGCGATCCGGATCGGTGGGCTGTTCGATCATGGCGACTAAGCCTAGCACGCCCAGGGCGTGCGATCAGCTATACTCCGCGATTCCCACGGCGTTCTCGGACGGCAACCGATTCCGAGTCTGCTCCACGCTTTAGAAACCCAAGCCATGACCACGCCCACCACCGGAAACTCCGCCAACCAGATCCGCCAGCAGTTCATCGACTTCTTCGTCCAGAAGGCCGGCCACACCGCGGTGCCCTCGTCGCCGGTCGTGCCGCACGACGACCCGACGCTGCTGTTCACCAACGCGGGCATGAACCAGTTCAAGGACGTGTTCCTGGGCACGGGTAGCCGGGACTACACCCGCGCGGTCGACACGCAGAAGTGCATCCGGGCGGGCGGTAAGCACAACGACCTCGACGATGTGGGCAAGGACTCGTACCACCACACCTTCTTCGAGATGCTGGGCAACTGGTCCTTCGGCGACTACTTCAAGCAGGAAGCCATCGACTGGGCCTGGGAACTGCTGACCTCCGAGGAATGGTGGGGCCTCGACCCCGAGCGGTTGCACGCGACCTATTTCGAAGGCGACGCCAGCGAAGGCCTCGAGCCCGACCTCGAAGCCCGCGACATGTGGCTCAAGCACCTGCCCGCCGACCACGTCCACCCCGGCAACAAGAAAGACAACTTCTGGGAGATGGGCGACACCGGCCCCTGCGGCCCGTGTTCCGAGCTGCACTACGACCGCAGCCCCGACAAGTCGGGCGCCAGCCTCGTCAATGCCGACGGCCAGGACACGGTCGTTGAGATCTGGAACCTCGTCTTCATCCAGTTCAACCGCCAACAGTCTGGCGGCCTTGTCCCGCTGCCCGCCAAGCACGTCGACACTGGCATGGGCTTCGAGCGCATCGTCCGCGTACTGCAAGGCAAGACCAGCAACTACGACACCGATGTGTTCACCCCCATCTTCGCGGCGATCCAAAACTTCACCAAGGCCAAGCCCTACGACGGCGGCGAAGACACGCTGAGCAACCCGATCGACACGGCCTACCGCGTCATCGCCGACCACATCCGTGCGTTGACCTTTGCGTTGTCGGATGGGGCCCACTGCGGCAACAAGGGACGCGACGCGGTGCTGCGGACGATCCTGCGTCGCGCGGTGCGCTTCGGCCACCAGACGCTGGGCGTGACCGAGCCGTTCTTCTACAAGCTCGTGCCTGCCGTGGTCGAGCTGATGGGTGACGTCTTCCCCGAGATCGGCCCCGCAGCAGACGCTGTGGCGAAAGAACTCGAAGAGGAAGAGATCGCCTTCCGTGCCACGCTCGAACGTGGCATCGTGATCTTCGATAAGGCCGTCGAAGGTTTGTCGGCTGGGCAAACGCTCGACGGCGAGACCGCGTTCGACATGGAAGCAACCTACGGCTTCCCGTTCAGCCTGACGCAGGTGATGGCGGACGAACGCGGCCTGACCGTGGATCAAGCGGGTTACGATCAAGCCAAAGCCAAGCACGCCGAGATCTCCAAGGGCGAAGGCGGCGGGGCGGATGCTAAGGCCTCGCTCGTCGAACTCGTCCAACAGAACGACCTACCCAAGACCGAGTTCACCGGTTACGGCCAGACCGAAGCGATGGGGGTCGAGACCTCGGTCCACGTCTTCCGTGTCGGCACCAACTGCGGGCTGTACAAGGTCGCCGAGCAGGTCGAGGCCGGTAAGCCGTGCGCGGTCGTGTTGGGCCAAACCCCGTTCTACGCCGAGGCCGGCGGCCAGGTCGGCGATACCGGCTCGCTGCAGTTCACCAACGGCGCCCGCGTCAAAGTCACCGACACCGTGAAGGTCGGCGATGTCACGTTCCACCTCGGCGAAGTCCTCGCCGGGACGTTGGAACAAGCCGAGCAAACCATGCTTGCCCTGGCGGTCGACGCCAAACGCCGAGCCCTCACGCAGAACAATCACACCACGACCCACGTCATGAACCGCGCCCTGAGGGACCACGTCAACGACGAGGCGAACCAGAAGGGCTCGCTGGTCGACGACGAAAAGCTCCGCTTCGACTTCTCCCACGGCAACGCGTTATCGCCCGAAGAGATCGCCGCGGTCGAGAAGCAGGTCAACGACGACATCGCCAAAGACCTGCCGGTGTACGCCCAGGTCGTCCCGCAGGAACACGCGCTGAAGATCAACGGCCTGCGTGCGGTCTTCGGTGAGAAGTACCCGCCGATGGTCCGCGTCGTGTCGATCGGCGTGCCCGTGAACGATCTGATCAGCGATCCCGACAACGCCGACTGGCCGGGCTACAGCATCGAGTTTTGCGGCGGGACACACCTCGCCAAGACCGGCGACGCCGAGGGCTTCTGCATCGTGTCGCAGGAGTCGGTCAGTAAGGGGGTGCGTCGAGTCACCGCACTCACCGGCCCCGCGGCCCACAAAGCCGTGGCGACGGGCGAGCAACTCGCCAGCCGGGTCGAGATGCTCAAGGAAGCGCCGGTCGAATCGCTGGCCCAGCAGATCGAGACCATCACCAAGTCGGCCGAGGCCGCGACGCTGCCGCTGTCCGCGACCCACGCGATCCGCTTGGGGCTGGGCGAGCTCGGCGAGAAGGTGAAGGCCTACCAGAAGCAGCAGGGCAATCAGGCTGAGCAAGGCGTCGTTGCCGCGGCGCAAGCCATTGCCGAGGAACATTCCGGGGGGGTCATCGTGGCCGAGGTCCCCGGGGCCGATGGCAAGACGCTCCGCTCAGCGATGGATGTCGTACGCAAGAAGCATGGAGAAAGTGCTTTGTTCCTTGCCACCGCCGACGCCGAGTCGGGCAAGGTCGCGATGATCGCCTCGGTGCCCAAGCCGATGATCGAGGGCGGCTTCAAGGCCGGCGACTGGATCAAACACGTCGCCCCCATCGTGGGCGGCGGCGGCGGCGGCCGACCCGACATGGCCCAGGCTGGCGGCAAAGACCCTGCTAAACTGCCCGAAGCTCTCGACGCCGCGAAACAATTTGCCCAAGACAAGATTTGAAACCGCAGATGAACGCGGATTTACGCAGATAACCTGCCTTGGTATTTAGCATTAACCGCAATCGCTTTTAGGATTTTCATCTGCGTCCATCAGCGTGCATCAGCGGTTCCAACCTGAATTGAAAGTTTGACATGGCCCGTATCAACGACAACTACCTCAAGCTCGCCGCCGGCTACCTCTTCCCGGAGATCGCCCGCCGCGTCAACGCCTTTGCCGAAGCCAACCCCGAGGCCAAGCTCATCAAGCTGGGCATCGGCGACGTGACCGAGCCGCTGCCCGAAGCGATCCGCACCGCGATGATCCGTGCGGTGAACGAGATGGGCAAGAGCGAGTCGTTCCATGGCTACGGCCCCGAGCAGGGTTACGCCTGGCTGCGTGAAGCCATCGCCGACAACGACTACAAGGCCCGAGGCTGCGACATCGATGCGTCGGAGATCTTCGTGTCCGACGGCAGCAAGTGCGACAGCGGCAACATCCTCGACATCCTGGGCCACGACAACACCATCGCCGTATGCGACCCGGTCTACCCCGTGTATGTCGACACCAACGTCATGGCCGGCCACACCGGCGGGGCCAACGACGACGGGCGCTACGAAGGCCTGGTCTACCTGCCGATGACCGATGCCAACAGCTTCGAGCCCGCGCTGCCCGAGTCGCCCGTCGACGTGGTCTACCTCTGCTACCCCAACAACCCCACCGGCGCGACCGCCAGCCGTGAGACGCTCAAGGCGTGGGTCGACTACGCCTTGGCCAAAAACACGCTGATCCTGTTTGATGCGGCGTACCACGCCTTCATCACCGATGAAGACGTGCCGCACTCGATCTACGAGATCGAAGGTGCTCGGAAGTGCGCGATCGAGTTCCGTAGCTTCTCGAAGAACGCGGGCTTCACCGGCACGCGATGCGCCTTCACCGTCGTGCCCAAGGGCCTGACCGGCAAGGGCAGCGACGGCAGAGACGTTGAGATCCACGGCCTGTGGAACCGCCGTCAGTCCACCAAGTTCAACGGCGTGTCGTACATCGTCCAGCGTGGGGCCGAGGCGGCCTACAGCGAAGAAGGCAAAGCCCAGATCGAAGAGCTCGTCGGCTTCTACATGGAAAACGCCCGCCTGATCCGCGAAGGCCTGACCGCCGCCGGTATGACTGTGTTCGGCGGCATCAACGCCCCGTATGTCTGGGTGAAGACCCCCGAAGGCGTCAGCTCCTGGGACTTCTTCGACCAACTGCTGAGCGAAGCCCACGTCGTCGGCACCCCCGGCAGCGGCTTCGGTGCCTCGGGTGAAGGCTGCTTCCGTATCAGCGCCTTCAACAGTCGGGAGAACGTCGAAGAAGCGCTCCAGCGCATTGGCGCGAAGGTCGCAGTCTAACTGGTTCGCCCCGGGTCGATGACCCGGGGTACCGGTGCTCATAATCCGCCACACCACAACGGCCGACCGCCCCCACGGTCGACCGCGG
>JBCCWB010000158.1:0-9978 GCA_039194345.1 Planctomycetota bacterium | reverse complement strand
CGACGGCGTCGTCCCCGTGGCCCAGAAGCTCGACGTCTGGAAGACCATGTGGTGGCACCGCACCTGGGAACGCATGCCCGTGAAATTCACCGTGCTGGTGATCGTGGCGGTGACCGTGGCCTCGTTGTTTGAGATTATCCCCACGTTCGTGATCCGCTCAAATGTGCCCACGATCGCCTCGGTCACGCCCTACACCCCGCTTGAGTTGGCCGGCCGCGACATCTACGTCGCCGAGGGCTGCTACAACTGCCACTCGCAGATGATCCGCCCGCTGCTGAGCGAAACCAAGCGCTACGGCGACTACTCCAAGCCCGGCGAGTCCGTCTACGACCACCCCTTCCAATGGGGCAGCCGACGCATCGGCCCGGACCTTTCCCGCGAAGGCGGCATCCGGACCCACTCCTGGCACATCGCCCACCTCGACAATCCGCGCATGGTGCCCGGCTCGATCATGCCCGCCTACCCGTGGCTCATGAAGAAGAAGATCGACTTCAAGTCCATCCCCCTGCGGATGAAGGCCAACCGCGCCGTCGGCGTGCCCTACACCGACGAGCAGATCGCCTCGGCCATCGAAGACGCCGAGAAACAGGCCCAAGAGATGCACGAAGTCTTCCTGCAGCAGAACGTCGGCCCGTATGTGTCCGACAAGGGCGAAGGCGAACCCATCGACCTCTCGGACCGCCAAGCCATTGCCCTGGTCGCCTACCTGCAACGGCTCGGCACCGACCTGACCAAACCCGCCCCCACCCCGGCTGAAGAAGAGCCCGCGGTAACGGAAGAAGAAACCGCTTCAACCGAAAACAGCGACCAACTCTCGGAGGCCCGCTGATGGGAAAGTTCAAAGAGATCTTCGAGTCGACCTCGGCCGACATGTTCTCCAGCGTCGCGCTGGTCATCTTCGTCGCCGTGTTCCTGCTCGTGACCGTGTGGGTGCTGACCCGCAAGAAAAAGACCGTCGACCGCTGGGCGTCGATGCCTCTGCACGATGACCCGGACGACCTCGTCGACGACCGCAGCCAACCCCGACAAGACTAGACCCAAACCGAAACACCCGACCTTCACAGGTAACTCAAAAATGTCCGACACCACGCCCGAACCCGACACCGGCCACATCCCCGAAGACCCGTTAACCGGCCACAACTACGACGGCATCCAGGAGTACGACAACCCCACGCCGGGGTGGTGGACCTGGTTGTTCGTCGCCTCCATCTTCTTCGCCCCGGTCTACCTGATTGTGGCGGCGGGCGTGCCGACACTGTTCGGCTACGAAGAGTCCTACGAAGCCGCCGAGACCGCGGCGCTCATGAAACAATTCGCCACGCTTGGCGAACTCTCGCCCGACGAAGCCACCCTCGCCCGCTTCGCCCACAACCCGACCCCCGACGACGCCAAGTGGCTCGGGGCCGGCCAATCCATCTACCTCGCCAACTGCGCCGCCTGCCACGGCGGCACCGGCGCGGGCATCTCCGGGCCAAACCTCACCGACGACCACTACCTCAACCTCAAAGACGCGCTGGGCATCATCAACGTGATCAACAAAGGCGCGAACAACGGCGCGATGCCCGCCTGGGAAAACAAGCTCCAGCCCAACGAAGTCGTGCTGGTCAGCGCTTACGTCGCTTCGCTGCGCGGACAGAACCTGCCCAGCCCGCGTGTGCCCGAAGGCGAAATCATCCCGCCGTTCTTCACCGACCCGTAAGGCGATTCCGGGTATTGCTCCCCTCCCTTGAGGGAGGGGAAACAGCCCCCTGACCCGACAAACCCATGGCCACGTCCAACGAAAACCTGCTGAACCCCGAGGAGCGGGTCCTCTCCCCGCTGGAGGCCGACGGCAAACGGCGATGGCTCCACCCGCGCCTGTCCAAGGGCACGCACTGGCAACGGCGGCGACTGGTGGCCTACGGACTAATCGCGTTCTTCACCATCGTGCCCTGGCTGCGGTGGAACGGCCAGCCGCTGGTGCTGCTCGACATCCCCAATCGCAAATTTCTGATCCTCGGCACCACGTTTCTGCCGACCGACACGCTACCGTTGGCGTTGGCGATCTTGATCATCTTCCTGACGATCTTCTTCCTCACCGCCGTGCTCGGGCGGGTGTGGTGCGGTTGGGGCTGCCCGCAGACGGTCTACATGGAATTCGTCTTCCGCCCGATCGAACGGCTATTCCACGGCCGCAAGGGCGTCGGCGGCAAGCCCCGCAAATCCATCGCGCCGTGGCGCACCGTGGCCAAGTACGCGCTGTTCCTGGTGATCTGTGCCCACCTGACCAACACGTTCCTCGCCTACTTCATCGGCACTGACAAACTGACGCAGTGGATCTGGACCAGCGCCCCGTGGGAACACCCCGGGCCGTTCTTCCTGTTCGTGGGCATCACCGCGTTCATGATGTTCGACTTCGCGTATTGGCGTGAGCAGCTGTGCATCATCGGCTGCCCCTACGGCCGATTCCAGAGCGTCATGCTCGACCGCCAGTCGCTGATCATCAGCTACGATCCGCAGCGCGGCGAGCCCCGGGGCAAACCTCGGAAACCCAAACGGGGCCAGGACGTCGCCCTCCCCGTCGTAGGCGACTGCGTGGACTGCAACCAATGCGTCGACGTCTGCCCCACCGGCATCGACATCCGCGACGGCCTACAACTCGAATGCATCAACTGCGCCCAATGTATCGACGCCTGCAACGACGTCATGGCCCGCTTCGACCGCCCGCTGGGGCTCATCCGCTACGGCTCGCAGGACGCCATCGACCGCAAACCCACGCGCATCCTCCGGCTGCGCGTCGTGCTCTACCCGATCGCGATCTGCCTGCTGCTCACCGGGCTGTTGGTATTCCTCTTAAATAAACCCACCTCCGATACCGAGGTCTTGCGCACACTAGGTCGGCCGTTTTCCGTGACGCCCGAGGGCCTGGTCGACAACACGCTGCGGGTGAAGATCACCAACCGTACCGACGAGACGCGCGACTACCGCTTTGCCATGCCCGCCATCGCTGAGGCCCAGGTGATCGCCGGCCAAGATGTCTTCACCCTCGAACCCGGCGGCACCCTCACCCAACCCGTGCGTGTCGTCCTGCCATACGAAGCGTTCCGCGGCGGCCGATTGCAGGCCACGCTGCAGATCACCGATGACCTAGACACCACCTTCGACCATAAGCTGACGCTGCAAGGCCCCACCGCCATGCCAAACGCCGCAACCAGCTCTCCTCCAATCGAGAACAGCCATGACTAAGTCCACTTCTTCTAAGCCGACATCCACCAAAGGCCGCGTCCGCTGGCCGTTGATCGTGGTGGCTTTACTCGGGGGCCACGCGACGCTGATCATCACCGCGGTCACTTTCGCCGTGGGCGGGTCGGGCCGCGGCGTGGTGTCGGACTACTACACCAAAGCCGTGGACTTCGATCAGCACAAGGCCGAGCTGGCCGCCAGCGCGGAGTTGGGCTGGACCATCCAACTCACGCCGGGTTCGTTGGTCGATGACCGAGGCCAACGCCTCATCACCGCGACACTTTCCGATAGGTCTGGACAACTCATCAGCGACGCGACGATCCATCTACGCCTGACAAGGCTTGCCGATGGACACCTCGTCGAAACACAGTTCGTGCCTAACGCGGATCGCTTAGGCGCGTACCAGATCGCCGCGGATTGCCCCGCCCCCGGCTGGTATCAGGCCGATCTTGTTGTCGAACGGGATGGACAACGCTTCATCCAGCAGCAGGAAATCCAAACCCGTGGCGGTGTCGCCCTCTTCACGGAGGACGGCGTTTGATCACCACGCTGGTCATCGCGGTCTTCCTGGCTAGCGTGCTGGGCTCGCTGCACTGCGTGGGCATGTGCGGGGCGTTTCTTGCGCTGGCGTTCACCGATCTCCCCGAGTCGGGGCGTTGGCGGGTTTCCGCTGCGTATCACGGCGGACGCCTCGTGTCCTACACCGCGCTCGGCATCGCGGCGGGCACGGCAGGTTCATTGCTCGACCTCGGCGGTACCCTCGCGGGCATCAACCAGATCGCGTTACCCTTGGCGGGCATCACCGTGATCGGCTTCGGCGTCGTCGGCCTGCTGCGTCAACGCGGCGTGTCCATCCAACGCTTCCACCTGCCCCCCGCTTGGGCCGGCCGGGTCCATCGCCTGCAGAGCCTGGCCATGCAGATGCAGCCGACCCAACGCGCCGCGGCCATCGGAATGCTCACCACGCTGCTGCCCTGCGGCTGGCTCTATGCGTTCGCTGCCACCGCGGGCGGCACCGCCAGCCCGCTGCTCGGCGGACTCGTCATGGTCGTGTTCTGGAGCGGGACGCTGCCCGCGCTCGTGTCGTGTGGCGTGGGCGTCCAAGCCTTGGCCGGACGCTTCGGCAAACGGCTCCCCGAGTTGACCTGTGTTGCGCTGATCGTGTTCGGCGGCCTCGCGGTGTTCGGCCGATCACAGTTCGACATCCCCGACCTCACCAGCCAAGCCTGGGCCGCGCACGGACAAACCGCCAGCGTCTTGGCCTCGCCTGACGACGGCAGCGCCTCATCCATCACCCTCGACCCGGCCACCGGGTTACTCATCGAGCCCGACGCCCTGCGATGCCACGGCAGCTCCGCCCGGGAGGCGAAACCGTGAGTACCCTCGCGCCATCTCCCACCTCCCCGTCTCTCTCCATGTCGGCCACCGAGCTCGCCCAGGAAGTCGCCTGCGACCACTGCGGCCTGCCGGTGCCCGACAGCCTCAAGGTCGCAGGCACCGAGCAGCAGTTCTGCTGCTCGGGCTGCGCCAGCGTGTACCGCATGATCCACGGCTGCGACCTCGGGCGCTACTACGAACTACGGGATACGGTCCCCGCCGATCAACGGGGTTTGTTGGCTGAACCCAGTCCCAACCGCTACACCCCGTTCGACGACCCCGCGTTTCTCGACACGCACGCGCAGCCGCTGACCGACGGGCTGATGCAGATCGACCTGCGTCTGTCCGGCGTGCACTGCGCCGCCTGTGTTTGGCTCATCGAACGCTTACCGCGTGTCTGCCCGGGTGTGATCGAAGCACGCCTGAGTCTGCGGCAAACGGTGGCACGCGTCACCTGGGATCCGGCGCAAGTTGCGCTCTCGCAAGTTGCTCTCGCGATCCACCGCCTGGGCTACCCGCCCCACCCGACCGGTGAAGCCGATGCCCGGACCGCGCGACTTGAGGGCGAACGCAAGATGCTCATCCGCGTCGGCGTCGCTGGGGTCTGTGCGGGTAACACAATGTTGTTGGCGGTGGCGTTGTACATGGGCCTGATCGACGGGATGGCCGACGAGTTTCAAACGTTTTTACGCTGGGTCAGCCTCGCACTCGGGGGGGTTGCGCTGTGCTGGCCCGGCGCTTTATTTTTCCGCGGCGCCTGGGCGGGGCTGAGGACGCGGCACGTCACGCTCGACCTGCCCATCGCGCTGGCCCTCGGCGTCGGCGGCATCGCGGGGATGTTCAACGTGATCCTCGGCCGGGGCGAGGTGTATTTCGATTCGCTGTGCGTGTTGGTGTTCCTGCTGCTCGTAGGGCGTTACCTGCAGATGCAACAGCAACGCCGAACAACCGACGCGGTGACGCTGATGCAATCGCTCACACCCGTGGGGTGTGCGGTGTGGCGCAGCGGCGAATGGATGGAGGTGCCACTCGAAGCGATCACGCCCGGCGACCGGGTACGCGTGCCCAGCAACGAACGCCTGCCGGTAGACGGCATCATCGTCGCGGGACAGTCAGCCATCGACACCGCCTCGCTCACCGGCGAGTCACGCCCAACGTCGGTCGACGTCGGCGACACGGTCTTTGCGGGATCGCAGAACGTCGGCTCGGCGATCGAGATCAACGTCCAGGCGGTGGGCCCCGAGACGCGACTGGCCCGACTCATGGAAGACGCCGCGGCGGGCGTGGCGGCCAAGCCGACGATCGTTCGCTTGGCGGACCGCATCGCCGGGGTGTTCACCGTCTGCGTCATTGTGCTCGCCGCCGCGGTGTTCGGCGGGTGGTGGGCGGCGGCCGGACTCGAGCCCGCGATCAACCACGCGGTAGCACTACTGATCGTGGCGTGTCCGTGTGCGTTGGGGTTGGCGACGCCGTTGACGCTCGCTTTAGGCATCGGCGTGGCGGCACGGCGTGACATCCTCGTCAAAGACGCTGCGGTATTCGAGAAGCTCGCCAAGGTCCAGCCCGATACTCCGGGTATCCTCGCTCTCGACAAGACCGGCACACTCACCCGTGGAGAGCTGCGCGTCGTTGCCTGGGTAGGCGATGATGTCCCGACGTTACAAGCCGACGTCGGCCTCGCCGAGCGCGACGCTCGCCACCCCGCCGGAAAGGCCTTACATCAAGCGTATAGCGAAGACACGAAAGAAAGCACCACGCCCTACACCCACATCATCGAAGACCCGCGCGGCGGCCTGATCGCAGAGCGCTCAACTTCAACGCTACGCCTTGGCAACGCCCGCTTCCTCGCTACGCACCACATCACGATCGATCAAGACTGGCTTGACCGCGCAGCCCCGTACGAACAACGCGGCGCCTCGCTCGTGTGGGTCGCTGAGAACCAACACATCGCCGCATTCATCGCCTTGGAAGACACGCTGCGCGAAGACAGCCCCGCCGCGACGCACGACCTTGCGAAACAAGGATGGTCGTCGGCCATCCTGTCGGGCGACCTTACGCCCGCCGTTCACCGAGTTGCCGATCAGTTGCACACCAACGAACAATACGTCCAAGCCGAACTCACCCCCGAGGACAAGACCCAACTCGTCGAGCAATACCGCGAACCGGGTCAGACGGTTCTGATGGTGGGTGACGGCGTGAACGACGCCGCCGCGCTCGCCGCCGCCGACGTGGGCTTGGCCGTGCAAGGCGGCGCGGAAGCCGCGATGGCCGTGGCCGACGCCTACACCGCCCGCCCCGGGCTTGGTCCCGTCGTCGAGCTCGTCGCGCTGAGCCGATACACCGTCCGCCTCATCCGGCAGAACCTCTGGGTATCACTGGGCTATAACGCCACCGCCGTGGGCCTCGCCGCCGCGGGCTTGCTCACACCGTGGATCGCGGCGATCCTGATGCCGATCAGCTCGCTGACCGTGCTCAGCCTGGCGGTGTCTCGCCTGAGCCAATGGAAAGGATCGCCCGCATGTCCGTGATCTACCTGATGATCCCGCTGGCCATCGTCCTCGCGGCCGCCGCGTTGTGGGGGTTTATCTGGTCGGTAAAGAAGGGCCAACTCGACGACCTCGACACGCCGCCGAAGCGCATGCTGTTCGATGATGAAGATTGATCCTCCGGAAGCCTGAGTCCCAGCTTGCCAGATTGACGTGGTCAGGCCCGCCAAGGCCCAGTGATCGCCAGCGTGATCCCGTCCGCCTGCACGTTCGTAAACAGCGTCGTGCCGTCCGGGCTGAAGCAGCTGCCCGCAAACTCGCTGTTGCTCAGCACGTTGCTCGCGAGCTTGTACACCTCGCCGTTCGGTGTCACGCCAACCAGATCGTTCTTGGTCTTCGCATCCTCGCTTAGCACCAGATCGCCCCACGGCGCGACGGTCACGTTGTCGCAGTTCTCCACGAGCTCGTGGTCGTTCGGCTCGAGGAACAGCTCCAGCTTGCCGGGGAAACGCTCTTCCTCCGGCTGGCCTTCCACCCGGCTGGGCACGTAACGCCATACTTGACCACGGCGGTTTAGCCCGCCGGTGGTGCACGCAAAGAACACGCTCTGCCTTCCCCACCACATGCCTTCGCCGCGGGCAAAGCGGGCCCCGCCGTTGGCAAAAACTTGATGCCGGAGGTCATCGCCCGGCGAAGTCACGTCTTCCACGTCGATCCACTTCACTTCCATCGGCTGCAGCATCGGGATACGTACCGAGCTGCCCGCCGCGGCGTCCATCGCGGTGAACGATGCCGACGACGTGTAGCCCTTGGCTTCCTCTTGGCTGATCGCCTTGAGCCAGTTGCGGGTATCCAGGCTCGGCTGATCTCGCACCATCAGCGCTTGCAGCCGACCGCCGTCCTGCAGCTTGCCGGGCGTGTTCGGGATGAAGCGGTAGATGCAGCCGTCTTGGCGATCCTCGGTCTGGTAGACGATCCCCGTCGCCGGGTCGACCGCCACCGCTTCGTGGTTCATCCGGCCCATATCTTTCAACGGCGCCGGGTCCACCGCGCCCACCTCCACCGAAGCGGGCACCTCGAAGTTGTAGCCGTGGTCTTTCTCGATCACGCCGCCCGCTCGCGTCACGGTTTCCTCACAGCTGATCCACGAGCCCCAGGGCGTCGGCCCACCCGCACAATTGCGCTCGGTGCCCATCAGCGACATGTAACGCACCGTGACCTCGCCGGTCTTGGTGTTGTAGACGTGGGTGCTCGTGCCACCGAGCCCGGGGTTACGGCCCTTGCCGTAGTCGTAGACCTTGGTCTTGTCGATCTGCGTCATCTTCTCGAGCGACCATCCAAACGGCCCCATGCGGTAGCGACGCGGATCGACCTCGTGGTTGACGATGAGGATAGTTTCTTCGGGCTTGCCGCCGGGCACCGCAAACGCAGCCGAGCCGTCGGGCTTTCCCGGGACAAATAGCCCGTCGTCCATCTCTTGGCCAAGTCGAGCGATCACGCGGTACGAAAACCCCTCGGGGAGATCGATCACACCCTGCGGATCGGGCACCAACGGCCCGTACCCATACGCCTTCCCGGCCGACTCCCCCGCCTGTGTCAGCCCCACCCGGCTCAAGCCCATAAACCCAGCCGAGACCGCCGCGGCGGCCTGAATGAATCGACGACGAGATAAATCCAATTCTTGCATGGCCGCATTTTAGTTCGCGCGACCGCCCTTATCCCGCAGGTATTCTGGAATTAGCATGCTGTTAACGCAGGGCACTTTAAATTGATCGGGCTAGCAACCCGCCGTCGTCCTCGACCCGCGTGTTAGGCGGCGGGAGCGATCACGCACATCCTGTAGTTGCCGTTGTCGGGAAAATGAGTCACCGACATACGCCGAAACTCCCACTCTATCATCGCGAGCCTGGCCTCAACCACATACCCGAGACGATGGTCCTTGCCTGGCACTACCGCAGTGCCACCGGGCTCCGACGTTTGCATGCCTAATAAGGTGTCGAGTGGTCTGGATTACACTGGTCATCTCCGCAACATATTCCATAAATAACGAATAGTAAGCGAGATAGACTGTTTATTCGCGTGGATGACGTCTCCCGCAAAGGAATTCATGGGCCCACCAACAGGACATGCCATTGGCGTGTCGCGGACCAAAAGACACCCACCCCAGACAGCAGAAAGTCCCTCGCCGAGAGTAGTTGGATTAAGGCTTAACGATTGAATTAGCGCAATCTGTGAGGTACAGTTTGGCCGCCTTCGCTTATTGGAGCACTATGTAACGGAAGAGTTTCGCTTTTCGCGTCAAGTTCAACCTTCTAAACCTGCATCTTCTACGCGGGCTGGAGCCGATCGATGTTTTTCAATCTATATCTCGCCGGTGGTATCCGCCGCCGCGGTGTACTGGCTCTTTCGCTAGTGCTTTGCCTGCCATGCTTCTCTATTGTGTGTTTCGCGGCTGAACCGGAACTCAAGACCGAGGGGACGCTGACCCCGAAGGAACGGAAAGAGTTTGTCGAGTGGGCGGTCAATGCAAAAAGCCCCGCCGACAACTGGGACAACCACTGGGTCCTGCGCTACTTTTACGTGGACGTGATGTACTGGACATACATCTTGTCCGACAGCGACCCACGCATCGTGGACAACCTCATGGTCATGGCCGAGAAAGCGGTCGACCGCAACAACAAACGCGACCAGCAGCGGCTCATTCACATCGGCTGGGACGCCAAGACGCAGACCCCGATCGGCGAAGTCTTACCGTCCTGGCCGCACAAACAAGACTTCGGCCCCGACGCCAACGGCGTCACCGTCAACCAAGGCGACGCCGGTGAAGTCACGGTCGGGGCGATCTATCTCGCGATCGCGGCCCGCACCATCGTCGAAACCCCAGAGCTCTGGG
>JBCCWB010000157.1:0-9997 GCA_039194345.1 Planctomycetota bacterium | reverse complement strand
CCGACGTCTTGGCCTGCGTCACGCAGCGGGTTGTTGGCGGCGGCGAAAGTGGTGCCGCCGGTGGTCGAGGCTTGGAGCGAAGCGGTGCTGCTGAGGTTGAGCACCGAGCCGGCTTGACCCGCGGCGTCGCGGATTTCGACCTGAACGAATTCGCTGCTGCCCAGGCCAACGGAGTTGAACTTCACGCCGGTACCCGATGCCACGGCGGAGACGCCGGTGATCTCGGTGAAGGTGTTGACGGTGGCGGCGATGTCCGCCAGGGCGGTGCCCGACGCGAAGCTGAACTCGCGGCTGCCGATGGCCCCGGCGAGGTCGAAGCGGAAGGTCGCGTCGGCGGCGGACAGGTCCAGCGCACCGGCGGTGGAGAGGAAGAAGCCGGCGTTCTGAGCGGACTGGGTCACCAGGACCTTGACGTCGCGGGTGTCGCCCTTGGCGAGCTTGGCGGCGTTGACTTGGATGTCGTTGACGGTCGCGGCTTGGCTTTCGACGTTGAAGTCGTAGGTGCCGTTGAGCAGCTTGGTGCCTTGGAAGCTGGTGGTTTCGGAGATCCGGTCGATCGTTTGAAGGATCGAGTCGATCTGCAGCTGGTTCGCTTCTTTTTCTTCCAGCGAGAGACCGGCGTCGTTGGCCGACTGGCCGACGAGCGATTGGACTTCGAGGAGGAGGTTGTTGACTTCTTGGAGGCCGCCTTCGGCGACGTTCACGACTTGCTCGGCACGCTCAGCGTTGCCGATGGCCGCGGTGATCGAAGCCTTCTGCGAACGCAGGGCTTCGCTGGCGATCAGACCGGCGGGGTCATCACCACCGCGGTTGATCCGAAGACCGGTCGAAAGACGTTCGAGCGAAGTGTTGAGCGAGCGGTTTTGTTGTCCGAGGACGCGCTGACCCAGCAAAGAAGTGACGTTGGTATTGATACGACTCATATCTTAAAGCTCCTGGAACTGATCCCTAGTTTCCCGCGATGGAGACGACGCCATCCTTGGTCGCCCGGCGGTTTGAATGAACTCGGCTGCGAATACGTTTCGTTTTCAGCCGGTTGCCACTCTCAGCACGGCCCCACGCCAACACAGCGTGAAGTTTCCTCGTGCCGCCCGGTACCGCCGGGTCTGGCCAACGGGTAGCTCATCGTCCCCACGACGAATTCAATTCAGCACGCATAATTCCGCGGACCCGAATAGATGGTTGTCGGACCCAGCCAATCGTTACAACCGTTACAGACGGACCGCTTTGTCCGGATAAGGCATGGGGGAATCGCTGAAAACCGCCGATCGAGGTGAAATCGTTTTGACTTACGAGAAATGAGTGGTCCGGAAAAATCGCCGCGCACGTGTCATGAGTTAATCGTGCGCATGTGGCCGACGTGAGCGGCGCAAAAAAATACGGCGATCCTCAAGATCGCCGTAAAGTCACTTCCACAAAAGTTGGGATGATCGGCTGCTAGTTGACGTCGGTATCGTTGCCGCGGCGGCTACGTTCGAGGTCATCGATGTATGCTTCGGTGCGGTCGAGTTCGCGTTTAAGGTGACGTACACGCAGCAGACTTTTAACGCGGGTGATGAGCTCGAGCTTGTTGACTGGCTTGGTCAAGAAGTCGTCGGTGCCGGCCTCGACGCCGCGTTCGATGTCGCCGAGCTCATTGAGCGCAGTCACCATCATCACGGGGATGGTCCGCGTCTTGGGGTTCTCTTTGATCTTCTGGCAGACTTCGAAGCCCGACATCCGCGGCATCATGACGTCCAGCAGCACCAGGTCGGGCGTGGGCTGGTTGTCGTCTTCGATGATCGCCATCGCTTCTTCGCCGTCGAAAGCGGTCAGTGTCTGGCAGGGCAGGGCTTCGAGATAAGCCTGAAGCAGCTCGACATTCTGTTCGTTGTCGTCCACCAGCAGCAGCGTTGAATCGGAGAGGTCCATCGGCTCGTCCTGGTCGGCACCAGTGGGCATCGGGGCGGAGGAGGTTGGCGTGGGGGTGTCGCTCATGGTCGGGGCAAGGTCGGTGGCGAGAGGCGTGAGCCGATCGCGGAGTGCGGTCAGGGATGGTTCTTCGGCTGAGGCGAGTCGCTCAACCAAAGCGGCGAGGTCGGCCGGGTCATCGACATCATGCCAACCGGGCAACGGCTGCAGATCGATTCCCGCTTTGCCGGCGATCGCTAGGGTCTGATCGTACACGGCGGGCGTCCCCCAGTCGATGCCTGTTAACAGGGCCGGCAGGTAATCGCGGCAGGCCAGCGTCCAATAACCACCATCTTCCACGGGCCCGATGACGGCAGGGGCGTGGTTCAGCGCGTCGCCGATGGATTCGAGGATGTCGGTCGGCACGTCCGGGCTGTCGACGCCGAAGAACACCACCGCGTCGGAGCCGGCCTGCTCCCGGCAGAGCTGCCAAACCCGGTCCAGACGCTCGCCGAGGTCGCCTCCGCCTTGTTCCACCACACGCCAACCGAGTGTTTCCGCGGCTTCGGGTGTGCCGGCGGGGTCATCCATCGCCAGGATCAGCAGCGGTTGGCTGCCATCCGGGGCCCGCAGGTGGGCGGCGACGCGGGTCAGGACCGTGTCGAGCATGGCCGAGTGAACGTCGGCCGCCTGTGCTTCCGATAACCCCTTGCTTCCACGCGTCAGCCGGGTTTTTACGCGCCCCGGGACAGCGGCTTTGGCCATCACCACGACGGGCAGGCGGGGAGGTGAGTTTGTAACCGTTTTATCCATATTGACTTATCGTGAATGAACGGTGTGTCGGGGCTTGCTCGGGGCGGAAAAATCGTTATAATGCTTCGTTCGACGCGGCTTTGGGATCCCACCGGGTGTGTAACGTCGGATTCTACCCACCTTTGCCGCAATTTTGCTCGATTCATCGTGATCGCTCAACTTGCTCCCCGCCGGCCTGCACGGCGGATGATGCTGCCGACCCGCAGAACTCTCGGAAATCTTCTTATGACCGCCAAACCCGCCGAGCCGCTCCGCCTTGCTTGGGAAGACCGTTGGACCGCCCCCACGTTCGAACAGCTCATGGAGCCCCAGAAAGAGCAGCACCAAGCCCTCCTGCACACGCTGCTCGAACGCCTCGAAGCCTACGAAGGCGTCGAGAAGTCCATCATCTGGCACGGCAGCGCGTGGAAGTGGACCATCGAATACACCCTCACCACCGAACACGGCCCGACTTCGGAGCCCATGGCCTACTTCGTGCCCGATCCGGAGTCGCCGGTGTTCTGCATGCCGTTCCGCGAAGAGATGATCGAGCTGCTGCCCATGAAGCGGCTCAACCGCTACATCCGCGACGGCATCCGCGGCGCGAAATGCGCGGTGCAGATCCACTGGTGTAAGTGGTCGCCCACCGCGATGACCGAAGTCGAGCACCTCACCGACTTGATCAAGCGCAAGCACAAGATCCTCACCGGCCAAACGAAGCCGACCAAAAAAGCGAGCTGACCGTTTAGCGGGCGATCGCAGATCGCCGTGCGTCTGGCTATAAAAACCCAATTCTCGAAACCGCACGATCCGTCGTGCGGTTTTTTCTTGGTCGGCAAACCTCAAAATCTCTTGCCGATTTTCCTTGACCCCGGCTCCCAGCCTCCAAATAATCGATTTGTCGAAGGCAACCTTCCCCGTCATACAGCTTGGCATGCCAAGGATGCGGCGGGGGTTGGAAGCGTCGGCCGGGCCCGGCTTCACGGTCGAAGCCACCCGATCGTGCCCCGCGAGTCGTCGCGGGGCGGAGAAACTCCGGCGGCCCCCAGTCGTCCGAACCCGCAAGGTCGTGGGACGGAGGCACACGGGGCGACGGCCGGAACCATTCGTTTCCGAAAGGAGTGTGATCCAGTGATTGAAGACTGTACCACCTGCCCCAGCGACTGTTGTACTCGTACCCCGTACCACTGCAGCGACTGCTGCGGGCAGAAACAGAGCGGCCTGCGCTAGGCAGCTCGACGGAGATTGCCGTCGAGCGCAGTCCGAAACGACCCTACGGCTCACCCCGGATTCTCCGCGGGTGAGTCTTTTTTTATGCCCGGACGCAACGCAGGAAAGTGAAGCTGGATAACCGGGTGAATTTGGGGCGTGTTGCCCTGAGCCAACCCTACACACCGTTATCTAGGAACTTTGCCCGATGTTTACTCACACCACCACCTTCAACCCCGCCCGCTTCTCACAACGTGTCGAATCTGCTGTCGAGCGTAAAGCCGACCAAGCCAAGGAAACCGCTGAGCGTACCGCTCGTCACGCTGGACGCGTGGCTGACCGGGCGGCAGACAAAGCCCAAGAACTCGTCGACGGAGCGGTCCGCAGTGCTCGCAACTCCGCGCCCGGCAAGGCGGCCCAAGGCGTCGCCGATACGTTCGGCCGATCGACCCGAGGCTTGGCGGAAACCCTCGCCGAGACCGGCGGCAAGGTCGCCGACAAGGCCGGTAAGGTCGGCGAAAAACTCGCCGACAAAGCCGAAGAGACCGCACAAGAAACCGTTCGCCGCGGTGCCGACCTGATCGCCGAAGGCAAGGCCAAGGCCGAGCAAGCCATGAAGGACGCGAAGAAGTCCATCGAAGACGGCATCGACGCTGTGAACAACTCCGAGCCGGTTCAGACCGGCAAGAAGATCGGCGAGCGTTTGGTCGAAGCCGGCGTCGTGATCGGCGGCGAAATCTCCGACACCATCGGTGATATCCAAGACATGCTGCCCGACGAAATATTCATCAACCCCCAAGACGTCATCGACAAGGGAATCGAAACCGTCGAGCAGATGCGTAAGGGTGCCGAAGACCTTCAAGAAGACCTAAAGGAAAAAGCTGAAGACGCCTATCGCAACGGCAAAGAATTCGCCGAGAAGGCGGTCGAGACCGGCAAAGACATGGCCCGCGACGCCTACGAAACCGGTAAGCAGTTGGCTAAGGACGGTATCGAAGCCGGCAAGGATGCGATCGAAGACGCAGAAGACATGGTGAATGATGCCATCGATGCGGGCGAAGAAGCCGTGAACGATGCGATTGACGCCGCCGAGGATGCCGTCGAAGACGCGGGCGAAGCGGTCGAAGACTTTGTGGAAGATGCTGGCGAAACCGCTGAGGATCTCGTCGAGAACGCGGGTGATGCCGCTGAAGACGCTCTGGATTGGATTGATTCTTGGCTGAGCTAATCTCCACTCTCAACATCTAAAACTCTCGAACGGGCCGGCTGCAAACAGCCGGCCCGTTTTCGTTTCGAGGCGTTCGCGATAAACTTCACAGCATGTCATCGATAGACCGTGACATCCGGGGGCTGTTGGCATTGATGTTGACGCCGGGGCTGGGGCAGACGCTCATTGGGCGATGTGTCGAAGCGTTCGGCTCGGCCGAGGCGGTGCTTGGTGTCTCGGGCCAGCAGCTTGGTGGGGTCAAAGGCATTTCGCCGAGGCGAAGCGGTGAACTGAAACGGAAGATCGCCGAGGTGCTCAGCAGTAGGGCGGTGGAGCGAGAGCTCGACGCGGTGCGGGCGGCGGGGGCTCGGCTGGTACATCGTGATAGTGTGGAATATCCCAGACTGTTGAAACTCATCCCCGACCCGCCGTTGTTGCTGTGGGTACGGGGTGCGTTGCAGGAAGACGATGCGTTGGCGTTGGGGATCGTCGGGTCGCGGCGGTGTTCGCATTACGGCCGAGAGCAGGCGGATCGGTTTGCGGCGCAGTGCGCCTCGGCGGGTTTGTGCATCGTGTCGGGCGGGGCGTATGGGATCGACATCGCGGCGCACCGCGCGGCGATGCGGGTGCAGGGGCGCACCATCGCGGTGATCGGTTCGGGGTTGGGCGTGCCTTATCCGAAGGACCACGTGCCGGTGTTTGACGAGATGGTGGGCGAGGGGTTGGGGGCGGTGGTGAGCGAGTTCCCGATGAGCGTCGGGCCCAAGCCAGAAAACTTCCCGCGGCGGAATCGGATCATCAGCGGGATGGCGATGGGGGTGTTGGTGGTCGAGGCGGCCAAGCGGTCGGGGGCATTGATCACGGCGAGGTTGTGCGTCGAAGACCACGGCCGAGAGTGCATGGCCCTGCCCGGCCGGGTCGATGCGCCGGGCTCGGCGGGTTGCCACAAGATCATCCGCGAGGGCTGGGCGACGCTGGTGACCTCGGCGACGGACGTGCTGGATCAGCTCGGCGATGCGGGGCAGTTGCTCAAAGCGGGGCTGGATGAGCCTGGCGAAGAACGGGCTAAGCCGCAAGCGGCGGCGGAGCCGTCGGCATCCTTGTTTGATATCACGTTGACCGAACCCCAGAAGAAGCTCGTCGAGGCGTTGTCGGAAGAGCGGTCTTTGGATGAGCTCGTGGCGTGGATGGGCGGCGAGGTGGGGCCGGTGCAGGCGGACCTGACGATGCTCGAGATCCGCGGGGTGATCGAGCGGCGGGGCGGGTTGTTTGTGCGACGGCGGTGACCTTAGCCCCGGATCAATGACCCGGGGTGCCGCGGTATACCTACTTGTCTTACACCTACAAATCTCCGCTGCCCGCGGCTAAATGATGGGCTGGCAAATATCTGTCAAACTACCCAATCCCGACGCGGCGATGCGTATCATCCGCCCCCGGTGTTATTTCAAGGACTGTCCCGTGTTACCGATCTACGACCTGCAAACTTCCGACGGCCAGGCTGGGCTTGATGCCTGCCTCGCCCGACTCCGCGACACCGCCTCGGCGACTGGCGACGCGGCCAAGACCGTGGCCGACGTGATGGCGGACGTGCAGAGCCACGGCGACGCGGCGCTGGTCAAGTACATGCAGAAGTGGACCGACCCGGCCTTCGACGCGGACCGCATCCGCGTTACCGTCGAGGAGTTGGCCGAGGCAGAGGCGACGCTCGCGGAGAACGCCGAGCTGCGCGACGCGATCCAGCGGGCGATCGAAAACGTGCGCGAATACCAGCAGCACGTCATGCCCGCAGAGACGGGCACCGTGACGATCAACGGTGCGGAGCTCGGCATGCGTTGGACGGCGGTAGACAAGGTCGGTCTCTGCGTGCCCGGCGGGACCGCGGTGTTGTTCTCGACGCTGGTCATGCTTGCGGTGCCGGCGATGGTGGCGGGCGTTGCGCCGGAAAACATCCACGTCATGTCGCCGCCGCCGACAGCCGGCACGGGCATGGGCACGAACGACATTTCGCCGATCGTGCTGGGTACGTGCAAGATGCTGGGCATCACCAACGTCTACCGCATCGGCGGCGCACAAGGCGTCGCGGCATTGGGCCATGGCACCGAGTCGGTCCCACAGGTCGATCTCATCGCGGGGCCGGGCAACATCTTCGTGCAACTCGCCAAAGCGCAGCTCGGCGCGGCGTGCGGCACGGACAACGGTTTTTATGGCCCATCGGAAATCGTCACTGTTGCCGACGCCTCGGCGAGTCCGGCCTATGTGGCCGCCGACCTGATTGCTCAAGCCGAGCACAACCCCGGCAAGTGTTTCCTGGTGGCATGGGAACGTGGCGTGATCGATGCGATCGTGGCCGAAGTGGAAACGCAGCTTCAAGAGCGTGGGCGCACCGACGCGATCGTGAACGCATTGCGTGACGAATCGTGTGCGGTGGTCGCCAACGACGAGGCCCACGCGATCGAGATCGCCAACACGTTCGCCGCGGAACACGTGAACCTGGCTGTGGCCGAACCGCAGAAGATGCTCGAGCAGATCCGTCACGCCGGCGAAGTGTTTCTGGGTGATCAGACCCCGGTCGCCGCGGGCGACTACCACGCCGGCCCGTCCCACTGCCTGCCCACCGGCACCACGGCCCGCTTCACCAGTGGTGTCAGCGTCTACACCTTCCTCAAGCGCACCGGCACCGTGGCGTACCCCAGCGGGATGAGTGCCCAGACGATCGCGGACATCGTCGCCATGGCCGAGGCCGAGGGGCTGGATGGCCACGCGGCGTCGGCGCGTGTGCGGGGTTGATTGCAGGATAAACGCGGTGAACCACGGCGGCCCCGGGTCATTGATCCGGGGCTAAAGTTCGGGCTACCGGCGGTAGCGCTTGAGTGTTTCCACGACCTTCGCGTGGACTTCCAGCGGCTTGGCGACCATGACCCAGTAGGCTTCGGTGAAGGCGGTGCCGGCGGTGTTGAAGCCGAGGGTGCCCAGGGCGAAGAAGCGTTCGCGGAGCGAGAAGAACAGCTCGCTGTGGGTGATGTTGGACAGCGGCGTGTCGATCACGCGCACACGCAGGACGCCGGCGACGGTGATGACACGCTGGTCGGTCATGACGTACACCCGGCTGAGCCATTCGAGCAGTTGCCAAAAGAGGCGGGCGGTGATGAGCAGGATGCCGGCGATCACGATGTTCTGTGCGAGTTCGTACGCCCCGGCGTCCCGGGCAAACAACACACCCAGCAGCGTGAACAGCGTCATGATGGTCAGCGTCTTGAGCGGCCAGAGTAGGATGTAGAGCGGGTGGGGTTTGAGCAGGAGGATGATGATCTCGCCGGGCTGGAGCAGCTGGGCGGGGATCATAGTCGCGGCTTGGATGACCGAGGGATCCTGATCAATCGAGCCATCGACTTCGACGTCGGACGCTGCGGCTTGGGCGGGCTCGTCGGACGCGGGGGCGGCGCTGAGCTTGCGGTCGGGTTGGGGCGGGGGGGTGAGGTTCAAGCGTGTTGTTCGATGACGGTTTTTTTGAGGACGCCGATCTCGGGGAGGTTGCGGTAGTAGTCGTCGAAGTCCAGGCCGTAGCCGACGACAAACTCGTCGGGGATGTCGAAAGCGACGTAGTCGATGGGGAAGCTCATCGCTTCGGGGCGTTGCTTGCGGAGCAGGGTGCAGGTCTTGAGCGCCAGCGGGTTACGTTTCTTGAGTTCCTCGGTGACGGCCCGGAAGGTGTTGCCCGAATCGAGGATATCGTCCATGAGCAGGACCACGCGTCCGGTAAGGTCCTGGGGCACGGTGTTCAGGGCGTTCTCAATTTTGACACCCTGGCTGGTGGTGGCGGTGCCGGGGTAAGAGCTGACGGACATGAGGTGGATCTGCATCCGCTGGGGCAGGCAGCGGATCATGTCGGCGACGAAGATGATGCTGCCGGTGAGGATAGGGACCAGCGTGACCTCGCCGTCGTGGTCGATTTTGGCCAGATCGGCGGTCACCTCGTGGGCGAGGGCTTCGATCCGCTGGGCGATTTGGTCGCGGGTGAGCAGGATTTTTTCGAGGTCTTCGTGCATAGAAACAGTGTAACCGGTCAAGAATGCTTGACCCCAGGCCGGAGGGTGCAGACAATGTTAAATCCTCCCGCGTCCGCGATGCCCGGCGGTTGACTGTTGTCGGCGGCACCGCCCACCCCCATGATTCTTCCGAAAGCTCTGCTTATGACGCTCATCTCCCGCCACGCTCTGGTTTGTGTTCTGAGTCTGCTCACGGTCTGGGGGACGATGGGTTGCAGCAATAAAGATGCTGGCCGAGCACCGGCGGCGGCGCCCGGGGCGACCTTCACCGGCCCGCGTTACCTCTATAACACCGTGGGTTCTTTGTCTCGCTTGCAAAACAACCAGCCTCGGATCGTAAGCGGATACGGCGTGGTCGTTGGTCTCAATGGAACGGGCAGCAGCGAGGTGCCGGCAGCGTTGCGGCAGTGGCTGATTAACGAGATGACCAAGCAAGGTGTCGGTCGGCAACAATACGACGAGATCTTGCCGATGAGCCCGGCCCAGTTGTTGGCCAGTAAAGATACGGCCGTCGTTCACGTCGCCGGCATCATCCCGCCTGGCGCGGTCGCGGGCAGTCGTTTCGATTTAAAAGTCGAGGCGGCCGACACCAGCACCACCAGCCTGGTTGGTGGTCGACTCTGGACCACCAATTTGTCGATGGGCGGGCTAAACCCCGAGAACTTCTATCTAACTCCTCTCGCCGAGGGCCGTGGCCCGATCTACCTCAGCCCGACCGACAACGCCAGCCGGGATGCGTTTGAGCTTGATGAAAACCGCGGGATCGAGGATGGCTGGGCTGGTTCAGGATCAACTCGAACGCCTGGGTTTCCAACACGTCACCGCCCGCCACAACCAATGCGACCCGGCGGTT
>JBCCWB010000156.1:0-10006 GCA_039194345.1 Planctomycetota bacterium | reverse complement strand
GCCTACGACGCCAACCGCGGACTTCCTTTTGCCAGTATTTACAGCCGCTGCGTCGGCGTTTTTCTCGCCGACGGCACCGTAGAGCGGTATGACGCATATTTAAATCCTGTAAGCCGATGGGTTTCCCCGCCGACCGCCGAGCCGTCCGGATTCGCAGCACTGGAATTGGAACGTAACGCCAAGCCCTCGGCATACCAGCAACGCGAGACACTCGCGGCACTGATGCTGCGACAGAACTCGACAAGCCCAGACCAAAGCACTCGTTTATACACCGTGTTGCCTGCGGGGCAATACAAGACGCAACGTTTCTCAGCAGAACGCCCTTGGGCCACGATTGCCAGTGGGCAGTCATACAGCGCACCGCCGGGAAGTATCGTGCGGATTCAAGTTGTCGCAGAGGTTGGGCCGGGAGATGTCATTCAGCGGTTCCGACTGAACACCCTCGGTCTCACCAAAGATCTGGAACGTGGTGCCGACGGTCGATACACGCTCACCCACCAACACATCCTGGATCACGATGCTGAATTGATAAAACCATTCGACGTCAATCTCTCCGTCCTCTTAGTAAACGATCAAGAAATAGAAGTCACCATCGAAAGCGCAACGCTTGAGATCATTACGCCGTGATGGCGGGCAAGGTGCTCGTGCTCATTCGCCCGTATCGAGCACGGACATGAATGCTTCTTGCGGGATGTCGACGCTGCCGACCTTCTTCATCCGCTCTTTGCCCTTCTTCTGTTTTTCGAGGAGCTTGCGTTTTCGGGACACGTCGCCGCCGTAGCACTTGGCGGTGACGTTCTTGCCGACGGACTTGATGGTTTCGCGGGCGATGATCTTGCCGCCGATCGCGGCCTGGAGCGGGATCTCGAAGAGGTGGCGGTCGATCTGCTCTTTCAAACGTTTGAGCAGGTGGCGGCCACGGAATTCGGCTTTGCTGCGGTGGACGATCAGGGACAACGCCTCGACCGGGTTACCGTTGACCAGCACGTCCATCTTGACGAGGTTGTCGGAGTTGAACCCGGTGACGTGGTAGTCCATTGTGCCGTAGCCGGAGGTGATGGATTTCAGCTTGTCGAAGAAGTCGTAGATGATCTCGGCCAGGGGCAGGTCATACTCAAGGATCTGCCGGTCGTCCGCCAAGAACTTCTGCGACTTATAAACACCGCGGCGCTGCTCGCAGAGCTTCATGATGTCGCCGATGCTGGAGGTCGGCGTGATGATCTCCGCGGCGACGATAGGCTCGCGGATGTCTTTGACCTTGCTCATATCCGGCAGCTCGGCCGGGTTGGTGATCTGGATCACCTCGGTGTCGCCACCCTTGCCGACGATCTTAATCTCGTAGGTCACGGTCGGCGCGGTCTGGACGATGCTGACGTTGCCCTCGCGTTCGAGGCGCTCCTGGATGATGTCCATGTGGAGCATGCCCAGGAAGCCACAGCGGAATCCGGAGCCCAGGGCTTCAGAGTTGGTGGGCTCGTAGGTGTAGCTGGCGTCGTTGACATGCAGACGGGCGATGGCGTCGCGGAGCTCGTCGAACTGGGTATCGCCCGACGGGTAGAAGTCGCAGTAGACCATCGGGGCCGGCTCTTCGTAGCCGGGCAGGGGCTCGTCGCAGCGGGCGGTGTCGAGGGTGATGGTGTCGCCGATGTTGACGTCTTCGAGGGTCTTGATCGCGGCGACCATGTAGCCCACGTCGCCCGCCTCGAACGCCTCGGTGGTCGGGGTCATCTCGGGGCGGAACTTGCCGAGCTCGGTGACCTGGTAGGTGCGCTGGGCGCCCATCATGAGGATGCGGTCGCCTTTTTTCATCCGGCCGTTCATCATCCGGAAGTAGACGACCACGCCGCGGTAGTCGTCGTAAATCGCATCAAAGATCAGCGCTTGGAGGGGGGCATCGGGGTTGCCCTGCGGCTCGGGGAATCGGGCGCAGATCGCATCGAGAAGCTCGGCCACGCCGACGCCGGTCTTGGCCGAGGTCATGATGCAGTCGGCGGCGTCGAGCCCGAGTACCTCTTCGACCTGCATCGCCCGCTCTTCGGGCTGGGCGCTGGGCAGGTCAATCTTATTAATGACGGGGATCAGTTCGAGGTCAGCGTCCACCGCCTTGTAGAGGTTGGCGACCGTCTGGGCTTCGACGCCTTGGGTCGCGTCGACCACCAGGACCGCGCCTTCACACGCGGCGAGGGCGCGGGAGACTTCGTAGTGGAAATCGACGTGGCCCGGGGTGTCGATGAAGTTGAGCTCGTACGTCTCACCCTTAAATTCGTGTTCGACAGACACGGCCGAGGCTTTTATGGTGATGCCGCGTTCGCGCTCGAGCTCCATGTTGTCGAGGGTCTGCTCCCGGGCGTTGCGTTCGTGCATCACGCCGGTGCCCTGCAGCATGCGGTCGGCAAGGGTGGACTTGCCGTGGTCGATGTGGGCGATGATGCAGAAGTTGCGGATGTGGGTCGGAGTAGACATCGGTGTGGCGTAGGGCGAGACCGGGGCTTGGGGTTCGGGGCTGGATCGGCCCGGCGGGCGGAAGGGGCAGATTGTATGGCAGCGACGGCGATGATGTGTGGATACACCGGGGCAGCCGTTTTCGGGACTGAAACCCTGGGATATCATAGAAGGTTCATACCCCCCGGAGCCTTTCCCATGCCCCAATCCGTGCGTTTCATCCCACTAACCGCCCTGCTGGTGCTGCTGGCCCTCGCCCTGCCGTCACAGGGGCAGGAAACCCAAGACAGCGAGAAGCTCGAACGAGGATTCGATACCCCCGAAGCAGCCTACGAAGCCGCCCGCGACGCATTTAACGATCGCGACTGGGAAGCCTTCGTCGCCACCGTATCCCCGGCCCGCCGAGACGAGATCATCGGGCAGATGGCGGTGGCTTTGGCGGCCATGGCTCAGCAGCCCGGCGGCGACCCACGATTGGGCCAACTGGTTGAAAAGCACCTGCCACGCAACTTCAATCCCATGGACCTCATGATGAGCGACAACGCCGAGGCTGAGTCGAAGCTTCTGGTTAAACGCATGGGCGACCCCGAAGGTTTCTTTGTCGACGCCATGTCGCTGATCTTTAGCATGCAGTACAGCAAGACCGAGCTCGCCACCCCCGAGGGCGAAGAAGCGACCGAGCCGGCTGCAGAAGAAGGCAACGGCAAGCAAACGCTGGATGCAGAAATCACCGCAATGGATGAACTCACCATCGATGAAGACACCGCGACCGCCATCGTGACCATCACCACTTCCACCGGCGACCAGCGTGACCCCTGGACCTTCGATCGCTACGAGGGCAAGTGGTACCTGTCGATGCGTTGAGCAGATCGCTGCTACGTGATCAATCGAATTCCTGCGACCGGGGCAGGTGTTGCAACCCATCGGGCAGGCTTGGCCAAGCGGCCGCCATCGCCCGGAAAAACCGCTGACGATCCGCACGGGTCGGCAAGGCTTCGACACGACCCGATTCCTTCGCAGACCCCTGTGCGGTCCGGTGAAGCAGCGTCAACATCCGCAGCGCGATTGCTAGCAACGGCGTGCCCTTGCCCCCACGGCAGCCGCCCGCGTCGATCAACCAGACCTTGCCCTGCTCATCCACCACGAAGTTGCGGGCTTTGAAGTCGCGGTTGAACACACGCATCTGCATGATGCGGCCTGCCATGTCGCCAAGCTGTCGAGTGATGTTGTGACGGAGCGAAGCGTTGTCCGCCAAACGGCCATCGCTGATCCACTCCGCCAAATCATCGCCCCGCCAAGCCGTGATCAACCACTGCCGCCCCGCCTCGTCGCTACCCGCCGCAAAGATCGGGACCACGGGTAATTCCGTGGCGATGAGTTTGGCGTGCCAATTCACTTCGCGCTGAGCGGGGTGGTGGCCGACTTTAGCGACCAGCCGCTGGCGGAGCGAGCTGTGCTCGAAGCGTTTGATCACCCACCGCGCCCCCGAAACGTCTTCCACCAGCCAGACTCGGCTACGGCGGTCTTGCTTGAAAACCTTCAGCTCGGGCAACGCCAGCAACTCGGCGGGCTCGGGCAGGTCGGCATTCGGTTCGGGTGAGAGGGAGTCAGGCATAAGGCAAACGCTTTGGGCAGGACGCGTGCGCCGCGTCGACGGGCCAGTGTATCATCGCGGGTCCCATGGCCGACCCGATCCAGATCCTCTCGGTGACCCGCAAACCCGACTCCGCGTCGTACCAGCAGCGCGTTGAGAACTGGATCGCTCCGCTCGCCGAGCAAGGCATCACCGTCACCCCCCGCACCTGGCCCAAGCCCGGGCCCGAGCGCAAGGCCCTTCTGAAAGAGATGCGGCAGGCCGATGCGGTGTGGTGGCACCGCAACATCTTGACCACCCGTGACGGCAAGGCGGTCCGCGCCGCGGCCAAACGCTGGGTCATCGACTTCGATGACCCGCTGAGCTATTCGAGCAAGAACGGTGGTCAGCCGAGTTGGGTCCGCCGACGCCGGTTCAACGCCACCGTTGGCCGGGCCGATGCGTCCCTGGTGGGCAGCCAGTTCCTCGCGGAGTTGGCCGAGCCGTTTGGGCACCGGGTCGAGATCATGCCGATGGCGGTGGACCTGCCCGACGCTGTGCCCCTACGGGAATCGGCAGAGGGCCAGCCCGTCACGCTGCTCTGGCTGGGCTCGGCCAGCACGCAGGTCTACCTACGCGAAATCGGGGACGTGTTCTCCAAGCTCGACACCCAGGTTCCGCTACGGCTCCGCCTGGTGGGCGGGGAGAAGCTTGAGTTCCCCGGCTCGAAGATCGAGGTGGACCACCGCCCCTGGTCTCCGAAGGAACAAGACCGTGCGTTGCGCGAGGCCGACCTGGGCCTTTGCCCCATGCCCAACACGCTGTGGACCCGTGGCAAGTGTCCGTACAAAATCCTGCAGTACATGGCCTGGGGCCTGCCGTGGGTCGGCTCGGCGGTGGGGGAAAACATCGTCGCGGCAGGCGAGGGCGATTCCGCCCGGGCGTTTACCGCTGAAACCAACGAGGCGTGGGCACAAGCCATTGTCCGGTTGGCCGAGGACGTGGCTATGCGGCGTGCGATGGGCGATCGGGGCCGAGCCTATGTGGAAGCGGTCCACGGCCGTACAGCGCTCACCCAGCAACTCGCCGACTTCTGGCGGCAGATCGTCGCCCAGCCGGCCCTCTGATCCGCTCGGCGTCGATAAGCGTATACGACTATATTGTGGACTGATTCGCACCCGATTCGGAAACTCACATGGATGTGGTTTTACTTGCAGGGGGTCTGGGCACGCGCCTCTCCGAACAGACCGAAGTCCGGCCCAAGCCGATGGTCGAGATCGGCGGCCGGCCGATCCTCTGGCACATCATGAAGCTGTACGCGCAGCACAACTTCAAGGATTTCTGGATCGCGCTCGGCTACAAAGGCTCGATGATCAAGCAGTACTTCCTGAACTACTACCAGCTCGGCGGGGACCTAAGCATCGACCTCAAAGACGGCAACGTCGAGATCGCCCGGCCGCAGACCGAGGACTGGCGCGTCCACCTCATCGACACCGGGCTGCACACCAACACCGGCGGCCGACTCGAAAAGCTTTTCGACCGCATGCCCGGCGACACGTTTATGCTGACCTACGGAGACGGTGTGGCCAACGTCGACCTCACCGCCCTGCTCGATTTCCACAAGAACAACAAGGCGTTGGTCACGCTCACCGCCGTCCGCCCCACCGCCCGCTTCGGCAGCCTCGACTTCGACGGCGACCTGATTACCCGCTTCAGCGAGAAATCCCAGGTCCGCGAAGGTTGGATCAACGGTGGCTACATGGTCATGGACCGTGGCGTCAACGACTACTTCAACGGGCCGGACACGAACCTGGAAAAAGGCATCCTCGAGAAGCTCGCTGCGGACGGGAAGCTGGCGGTGTTTAAACACGATGGATTTTGGCAGTGCATGGACACGCAGCGCGAGGTATCGCTGCTCAATGAGCTCTGGCAAGAAGGCGATCCGCCGTGGAAGGTGTGGCATGACTAAGCAAGCTTCCCATTGGATCGACCGGCCCACGCTGGTGACCGGCGCGACCGGCCTCGTCGGTGGATGGACCGTCAAACGCCTGCTCGATTTGGGCGCGGATGTGGTCTGCCTGGTGCGCGACCACGTCCCGCAGTCGATCCTGCTCGGCGAAGAACTGCTGAAGCAGGTCAAGGTCGTACGCGGTGATGTTTGCGACCAGGCCCTACTCGAACGGGTGCTCGGCGAATACGAGATCAACACCGTACTGCACCTCGCGGCGCAGACGATTGTAGGCGTGGCGAATCGCAACCCGGTGTCGACGTTTGAATCCAACATTGCCGGGACGTGGTGCCTGCTCGAAGCCTGTCGCCGAACGCCGACGGTGAAGTCGATCGTGATGGCGTCGTCGGACAAGGCTTACGGCGATCAGGAAGTGCAGCCGTACAACGAAGACATGCCGCTGCAGGGCAAACACCCCTACGACGTGTCCAAGAGCTGCGGCGACCTGATTGCCCAGACCTACGCCAACACCTACGGCACGCCCGTGGCCATCACCCGCTGCGGAAACTTCTACGGCGGGGGCGACCTGAACTTCAACCGCATCATCCCCGGCACGCTCCGCTCGATCGTCCGCGGGCAACGCCCGATCATCCGATCCGATGGCACATTCATCCGCGACTATTTTTACGTGGAAGACGGCGCCGCGGCGTACACGCTCCTCGCCGAGCAACTCATCGAGAAGCCCGAGTTGTCGGGCGAAGCGTTCAACTTCTCCTACGGCCACCGCCACACCGTCACCGAGATCACCGAGCTGGTCCTGAAGCTAATGGACAGCGACCTTGAGCCGGACATCCGCAACGAAGCCAGCCACGAGATCCGCGAGCAGTGCCTCGACGCTAGCCGGGCCCGCAGCGTACTGGGCTGGTCGCCATTGCACGACCTGGACGTCGGCCTCGAGCGGACCATCGACTGGTACAACCACTACTTCGAGACTTCGGAATGAAAATATCGGCCTACTCCTGCCGATCCTGCGGCTGCACCTCCTGCGAGACGATCCTCGACCTGGGCAAGACCCCGCTCGCCAATGCGCTGGTCGATCCCGCCAAGGCCGGCACGCCCTGTGCGACCTTCCCGCTGCGGCTGGTGTTATGCCCCGAGTGTGCCCTAGTCCAGATCGACGAAGAGGTACCGCCCGAGGCGATGTTCAGCGACTACCCGTACTTCTCCTCGTTCTCCGACACGATGCTGCAGCACGCCGCGGACCTCGCGTCGCGGATGATCGCTAAGAAGAACCTCGGCTCCGATAGCCTCGTGATCGAACCCGCCAGCAACGACGGCTATCTCCTGAAGAACTACGCCGGGGCGGGCGTGCCGGTGCTGGGCGTCGAGCCCGCCAGCAACATCGCCGAGGTCGCCCAGGCCAACGGCGTCGAGACGCTCAACGAGTTCTTCTCCGAAGACCTCGCCAAGCAGCTGGTCGCGGACGGTAAGCGAGCAGACGTGATGCACGCCCACAATGTGGTTGCCCACGTACCCGACCTCAACGGCTTCATCGCCGGGGTCGCCGCCCTGCTCAAACCCGACGGCGTGTTCATCCTCGAAGCACCCTACGCCCGGGACATGATCGACGGCGTCGAATTCGACACGATCTACCACGAGCACTTCTGCTACTTCTCCATGACCGCGCTCTCGGCCCTGTTCGAGCGGCATGGCCTCGAAGTCGTCCACGTCGAGCGCACGCCCATCCACGGCGGCAGTCTCCAGGTCCACACTTCGCCGAAGGGCAACCCGGTCGACGAAACCGTTGCCGCCCTGCTCGCGGAAGAGAAAGAGCTGGGCATGGACAAGCTCGACTACTACCGGGACTTTGCGCAGCGCGTCGAAGAGCTGCGCGACACGCTTGTGCCCATGCTGAACGGCCTCAAAGCCAAGGGCCACTCGATCGCTGCCTACGGCGCCTCGGCCAAGGGCAGCACGCTCATGAACTACATGGGCATCGACGGTCAGCAGCTCGACTTCATCGCCGACCGCTCGACCCACAAGCAGGGCAAGCTCGCCCCGGGCAACCACCTGCCCATCGTTGCCCCCGAGGTGCTCACCGAAAAGCAACCCGACTACACGCTGCTGCTCACCTGGAACTTCGCCGAGGAAATCCTCAAGCAGCAACAGGCCTACCGCGACGCGGGCGGGAAGTTCATCGTGCCCGTACCTTCGCCGACGATCCGCTGAGCGGCTCCGCTCTTTCCCTTTCCGTGCCTATGCGACTAGAGCCCACCCCGATCCCCGGCGTCCACGTGGTCGAACTAGAGCCGATCGCCGATGAGCGCGGCGCGTTCGCCCGGACGTTCTGCCGGGACACGTTCGCCCAGGCGGGGATCACGTTCGACGCGGTGCAGTGCAACACTTCATTGAACACCAAGCAACACACCCTCCGCGGCATGCACTATCAGCAGGCACCGCACGGCGAGCCGAAGCTCGTCCGCGTCGCCCGCGGCCGGGTGTTCGACGTCGCGGTGGACCTTCGGTCCGACTCACCTACGCACCGCCAATGGTTCGGCCTCGAACTCTCGGCCGACAACCACAAGAGCCTGTATATCCCCGATGGCTGCGCCCACGGGTTCATCACCCTCGAAGACGACTGCGAGGTCTTCTACATGATGGGCGCCCCCTACGTTGCCGACGCGGCGCGGGGTGTGCGATACGATGACCCAGCCTTCGGCATCGACTGGCCCGCCGCCCCCGCCGTGATCGGCGAACGCGACGCCCACTACCCCGACTACACCCCCTGACCCCGCCAAGGAACGCCCCGTGAAAGACGACCGCCAGGAATTCGAAGCCAAGAAACGGCAAGACGCCACCCGCATGAGCCAGGACCCCGCGGTCCGCGACGCGGCCAACACGCTCTACGCCAAGGCTTACGAATACGACTACACCTACATGTGGTCGTGGATGGGCGTGCCGATCATCCAGTCGCCCGACGATATCTGCGCGATGCAGGAGATCATCTGGGAGACCAAGCCCCAGGTCATTGTCGAGACCGGCGTCGCCCGCGGAGGATCGATCCTCTTCTCCGCCGCAATGCTCCAACTCCTGGGCGAAGGCAAAGTCATCGGCGTCGATATCGAGATCCGCCCGCACAACCGCGAATCGATCGAGACCCACCCGCTGTCCCACCGCGTCGAACTCATCGAAGCCGACGCGGTCGCTGACGCGACGCTGGAACAAGTCCGGCAATCCATCGGCGACGCCGAGCGCGTCATGGTCGTGCTCGATTCCAACCACACCCACGACCACGTCCTCGCCGAGCTCCGCGCCTACGCGCCGTTGGTCTCGCCCGGCCAATCGCTGATCGTCGCCGACACCGCCGTCGAACTCGACATCACCCCGACCGAGCGCGATCGGCCCTGGGGCGTCGGCGATAACCCGATGACCGCGATGCGGCAGTACCTCACCGAGACCGACGACTTCGTTTCGGAGAAGTTCATCAACGAAAAGCTGCTGCTTACCTCCAACCCCGACGGCTACCTCCGCCGTAAACCCATCGCATGACCCGACGGGTACTCATCACCGGCGCGACCGGCTTCATCGGCCAGCACCTCCTGCCGAGGCTGGCCGAGGTTTTTGATGAGGTGCATGCGATCGCGCGGGCCTTGCCAGCAGAAGTTGCTGCATCGAGTGCGAAATGGCACCAATACGACCTCATGCAGGATGACCCGGCCGGGTTGATGCAACAAGCCAAGCCGACGCACCTGATCCACCTCGCGTGGATCACCACCCCGGGCGAGTACTGGACCTCGCCGAGCAATACCGAATGGCTTGAACGTAGCAAGGCGTTATTCGATGCGTTTATTGTTGCGGGCGGCCAGCGGATCGTCGGGTTGGGCACCTGCGCCGAATACGACTGGTCAGCAGGCGTGTGCAAGGAACAAACCACACCGATTGCGCCCGCGTCCATCTACGGACAATCAAAGGTTGAACTTCACGCGTACCTGACCAGCCAGCCGATCGCCTCAGCGTGGGCGCGGGTGTTCTGGCCCTACGGC
>JBCCWB010000155.1:0-10023 GCA_039194345.1 Planctomycetota bacterium | reverse complement strand
TCTCGAATGACGCTTGGTAAGTAAGTCGAGATCGTCAGTAGGGATGATCCATAAAATCTAGAGAGCCGCTAGTCGTGGTGGTGACTCAGAGAGTTTCAGCGACAACTATGACGACGTCGTAGTAGTAACAGTATCGTGTACCGCGTCGTTGTAGTAGAAGTTCGATTTCTACCAGGAGCACAAAGCCGGAGAAGAAAAGGTGTCAGGAGAAGAAAAGGTGTCAGGAACCTTTAAATTGCCGTGTTCGGCGCGGGGGGCTGGAAACGGTGTCGGATACCGTTTTCCCAAAAACGGGAATTCGGAGGGCCGAAAGAGATCGAGATCATGACGCGAATCCCATCGCTGGAACCACCTTGCCACCATGCCCACCCGCACTGACAACCCGAACGATGACTTCGGCCGGGTGATCGACCAGCCGTGGATCAAGGATGCGGGTTCGCCGGTGGACGTGGCCCGGTTCGAGTACGGCTACGACCGCGACAGCGTCGTCTCCTACCGCCGCGACACCGTGGCACACGCGCTGAGCAAGAACCTCATCTAGCTCAACAGTCTTTATCGATGCAGTAGACTCGACTTACGTTTGCTTCCGGGACCGTATATGCCAGCTAACCAAGTCCAAGAAGACCCTGTGAAGGCCGAGCGGCTGCTGTCTTTGCTCAATCCCGAGCAGCGTGACCTCGTCGCGACCCGTCGCTCGTTCTGCAAGCCGTGCGGGCAGAACAAACGCCTCCACCAGATCACCGTGATCTGCAAGGCGGGCGGCTGTGCCGGCATCTCTCTCATCCACGGCCGCTGCAAGCTCCGCCGCTGGCCCGCCCCCGGCAGTGATTCCAACGGCACCCCGATTACGATGCCGCCGCCTCCACCCCCGCCCCCGGAAGAGCCGGAGTGGATGAGCCGACCAGCTGTGGCACACGCGGCTCATCAGACCCCACGCAACACCGCAGCACCGGGCACGCCCATCAACGACGTGTTCATCTACGGCTTCCCCGGCCTCTACGCCGGGGCAAACACGGAACTCCACCACCAGATCGTCCTCTGGCGATCGATGGGCCTGAGCATCCACCTCATCCCCTCCGACCCCGGCTACCGCAACGAGGCGCTCTACCCCGAGATGATCGAACGCGGCGTCACCGTCCACGAGGCCGACGACTTCGATGCCATCCTTCCGGGGGCACCGGTCTTGGGCTTCTGCAACGACCGCTTCCTGACCAACCTCGACCGCATCCTCGAGCGCTCGCACAACACGGTCTTCGTCAACTGCATGACCTGGCTGTTCGAGATGGAGAAGCGTCGTCACCGCGAGGGCAAGCTCGCCGCCTTCCTCTACCAGAACGATGCGGTGCGTCAGAAGAGCCAAGTCGCGTTGCAGGCGATCAACCCGGACGCAGACGTGCAGTATCTCACCTTCAAGCCGTACTTCAACGCCGAGGCCTACCCATTCGTAGACCGACGCGCAGACGACCGCTTTGCGATCGGCCACATCTCCCGTCAGGACGCCGACAAGTTCGCGGCCGACACGCTCCGTATCTGGGAGTCGATCGAAGTGCCGGGGGCGGTGCCAAAGAGAGGCATCATGCTGGGCTTTGGCCGGCCTAGTGAAGAGAAGATCGGCATGCCCGCGGATTGGATCACCACGTACGAGAACCAGAACACACTCTCCCAGCAGGATTTCTACGCGCGGACCGATGTGATCGTACAGCCCACCGACACCACCGAGAACTGGCCCCGCATCGGCCTGGAAGCGATGGCGAGCGGCACGGTCCTCATCGTCGATAATCGCGGCGGCTGGCAGCAGATGATCGAGCACGGCAAGACCGGCTGGCTCTGCGACACCCCGGAAGACTTCATCACCTACGCCACCCGCATGGCCCACGAGCCCGAGGAACGCCGAGCGCTGGCCCGGGCTGCGCGGGAACGGCTCGACCAACTTGCGGGTGCAAGCTCATCTAAAGAAAGCTGGCTGAGTGTTCTCGACGAGCTGGGGGTCAGGCCATCTGTTCCGGCAGGAAGCGATTCATGAGTTATCAAGTATCCCAAAACCTGCCTTTCATCAGCTGCATCATGCCGACCTACGGCCGGCCGGATTACGTCAACGAGGCGGTCCAGATGTTCCTGAACCAGGATTTTCCATCGGATCGAAGAGAGCTGGTGATCCTCAATGACTGCCCAAGACAGACTTACACATGCGATCTATCCCCGGAGACGGGTGTTCGGGTCATCAACCATCCCGAGCGCTACCGAACGCTGGGTGAAAAACGCAATGCCTGCATCGAACTGGCACATGGCGAACTGATCGCGGTGTGGGACGACGACGATGTGTACCTGCCATGGCGGCTGTCATACTCCGTTCAGCAGTTGCGTGAGCTAGGCATACCGTTTTTTCGGGGTCTAGACTTCTGGTCTTACTGGGGTGAACCAGAGCTTCAGCATAATCAATGCGGCTCGGTTTGGGCCGGCCACCCCACGACCTTGTTTTCGAAGGCGATATGGCAGGTGGTCGATGGCTATCCACAAGTAGATACAGGGGAGGATACGCAGTTTTTCGACAAGGCCTCCCGCGCATTAGGCAGGTCAACCATCACCTATCCGGTCCCCACTGCAGATCGCTTTTTCATCATGCGGGGAAAGTCCAAGTACGCACATCTGACCCTTGGCGGTGGGGGCAGCTTGGATACCCGGCAAGGAGAGATTGCTATTCAAGCGGAGCCGATCACGGACCCTGTTCTTCAGGCAAGCTACCGCAGATTAGTAAGCCAGCGCGTTGATGGCGCTCAGCGCGATGACAATCGAGGGTGTCGCCATGATGTTGCCAACATCCCTTTAAGCTCAGCCCGGCAAGAATCGCAGAAAGATGCACATAAGTACGAAGCTTGCGACCCGTTAGAGGAAAGCGAGATACGCAAGCAAATTTGTCTGAGCTGCGTCCATCATGCAGGCCACCAAGACGAGATGGTCGATTGCAGGTTGGCACGGGACCCGGTCTCGGTCGATGTGGGCCGCTGCAGGCTGCGCAAATGGCCGAAGTCCGATCGCCCCCGCTTGATGTCGTCGTTTTCATCTACGAATGACAACCCAGACCTTCTACGCCCCGGGCGACTCATCATCGGCGTATTGAGCTCAACAGGCGACGCTTATCGAGAACGCCGGCAGCGTTGCCAAGCAACCTGGCTGCCGGTGCTGGAATCGCTCGGGGTGGAGGTGCTGTTTCTGATTGGGACTGGGCAAGCCAGCCATTCCCCGTATGTTCTCTCTCCTGACGAGCATGGGCGAATCGGCAACGAACTCCACCTGCCTTGCCCGGATGACTACCCAAGCCTGCCACAGAAGACCCGGCTGTTCTGCCAATGGGCGTTGGAGAACCGCAGTTTTGACTACCTATTCAAGTGCGACGACGACACCTACCTGGTCCCTGAGCGTCTCATGTCGATCCAAGCCCACGGTGCCGACTACATCGGCGGGGAGTGGTCCACGGGGGTTGGCTACGGGAGTGGAGGCGCAGGGTATCTACTCAGCCAACGAGCTGCCGGCATTGTCGCCGACCGGATGCGGGAAGCCCAAGGCTCTGAGGACGAACTGGTCGGCAAGCACCTCCGCGATACCGGCCTCGGCCTCTGCGTTGATGAGCGATTTGTTGCGTACGGGGATAACCAGAAACGCCCCAAGCCCGACAACGAGATCATCACCACACATGCCTGCAAAGAGCCCTGGGCAACCCATCAATCGACCTGGAGCAACGGTGGCTTCGCACCCAAGGTCATCAACCCGGCTTTCCTCATCATCGCGACCGGGCAGTATCACCGCTTCTTAGACCCACTCTTGGAATCGGTGAGTCGCCATCTGTTCCCGGGCCGGGATCTCACGTTCTATGTTTTCTCTGATATCCCGTATGCTGGAAGCAGTGAGTTGGGTGGAGAGGACATCGTTTGGGTTCCGACTGAACACGCCCCTTGGCCCGGCCCCTCCCTGCATAAATCGAGAACACTGCTGCAAGCACGGGAACCGTTACTCAAGCACGACTACCTCTTCCTCTCGGATGCGGACATGCAGTTCGTCGGCCCTGTGGGAGATGAAATTGTCGGCAATCTGTTTGCGGTACGACATCCCGGACACGCCTCGGATGGACGCGCTTCGCTGCCGTTTTCGGCCGACCCGGCCTCGACGGCATTTGTTCAGGCTCATGAAGGCAACACCTATTTCGCGGCCGGTATCCAGGGCGGCAGGCCAGAGCCCTACATCGCCTCGCTGGAAACAATGGCGTCGCGCATCGACACGGATAGTGCCAAGGGCATTACCGCGGTCTGGCACGACGAGAGCCACTGGAACCGCTACCTCATCGACCACCCCCCGGAAGTGGTGCTTGACCCGCGGTACTGTTGCCCGGAGAGTTGGGAGACCACTGATCGTCGAATACTTGCCTTGGACAAAGACCATGCCGCGATGCGCCGCTGGTGCCACCCGGGGGTTGCGAACTGCACCCCCCAGGACTACATCAACCATCAGCGTCCGGCTTGCTGCACACTGATGATGAAGGAGGTCTTGTTCCGAGTCGCTGACTTGTTGGAAGAGGCAGGGGTGACCTGGTGGGTCGATTACGGCACACTGCTGGGGGCATACCGGGAGAACGGCGCGTTCATCCCTCACGACTCGGACTGTGACGTGTCGGTCCTGCTCGAACAACGAGACAGGGTAGAACAGTTGAAAGACACGTTCCTCGCGGAAGGTTTCGATTGGAGCGATGATGGGGTAGTACGGGTATTCCGGTCCTCCATCAACCGTCACCATACCGACATCTTCTTCTGGGAACGCTGCGGCGACATGCTCGAACTGCGGGGCTACCCATCTACAGACCCCGGTGAGGCCCGGACCCCGATCCACTGGGTCCAACCGATGGGTGAGGTCCGCGTGATGGGAAGGGCCATGCCGTGCCCCAGCCCCGTTCCGGAGGTATTGGCTCACCGCTATGGCAACGATTACATGACCCCCAAGGTATATTGATCCCACGCACCTCATGTTCCGGGTGCTTCATGCGAGGTGACTTCAAATGGCAACCATCAATGTCTACGCAGACGGGGTCTACGACCTGCTTCACCCAGGCCACCTGGCGTTCCTGAGCAAGGCCAAGGCCTTGGGCGACCGCCTACTCGTCGGCGTCCATAACGATGAAGATGTCGCAACCTATAAACACCAGCCAGTCATCGAGCACCGCCATCGGGTCGAGATGCTGGAGGCGTGCCGGCTGGTTGACAAAGTCATCCCCAACGCCCCGCTTTGTACGGACGAGGCCTACTTGAAGCTTCACCAGATCGACCTCGTCGTGCATGGCGACGATACGGCTTTCGAGACCTACTACGCGGTACCACTCGCGCTAGGGATCATGCGTTACGTTCCCTACACGCAAGAGATCTCAACGACTTTGATCCAACAGCGCGTCATCGAGCGACACCTGGAAACACGGAGTGCCCCATGATCACGTTTCCCGGGATTGGTTATCACGGGCGGCTGGGCAACCAGATGTTCCAGTACGCGATGCTGGTCGGCGTAGCCGAACGGTGTGGCCATGAGGTTGTGATCCCCGAGGACGTGTTGACAGGGTTCGAGCTCACCGCGAGACGCCAGCCTCGGGACTTGATCCCAGAGCCACAACACCGATTCGACGAGTCAGTCCCCGCCTTCTGTTTCGATCGCAGTGTCTGGGGCCAGCCCGATGGTACGGGCTACTCAGGATACTTTCAGAGCTACCGCTATTTTGAGAAGATAGAGGACCAGGTCAGGAATGAGTTCGCGTTTACGCATGAGATCCGTCTGCGTGCCAAGTGCCTAGTCGATCAGGTTGTTCAACAAGCCGTACGTCGGCCCATTGTCGGTGTGCATGTACGCCGGGGCGACTACCTGAACTTGACGGACTACCATCGGCCGTTTGATCTCAACTACTTCCAAGATGCAGCCAACGCGATGCGTCTGGACAACGCACTTTTTGTTGTTTTCTCCGACGACATGCCGTGGGTGCGTGAGCACATCCCTTCGCAAGGAGGGCAATCGGTGTTTCACCTTGATGAGCCCAACCCTATGGTCTGTCTTTGTGTCGCGGCCACTGTTTGCCAGCACTACATCTGCTCCGCGAGTAGCTACGGCTGGTGGGCGGCTTGGCTAGGTACGGCCAAGGACAAACGTGTTGTGATCCCCAGCCCTTGGTATGGGCCGGGATACGGGACTTCAGAAAGCCAGAATGAGATGAGTCCCCCAGAGTGGATTCGAATGGAGCAGCAATCCATTGCGAGGACGAAGTTCCCGAAAAGACCAAAGCCTGTGTTACGACATTGCCTGGCCGTATGCGAGACGTGCCAGATGGCACGAGCCCGAGATTCTAACAGTGTATTCTGTGGTGCTGCCGGAGATCGAGTCAGCCCAACACATGATCGGTGTCGCCTGCGTAAATGGAGTGTGTAGGACTGTCTTCAAAAAGAGAGAAACCTACATTCTTGCGTAACATCTCAGAATTGAGTACGTTGGCGCGTCTTATCCAACTCTATACTGCTACCATCGTGAATGATTTCGACGGCTGTCTTCCTCATGAGTCGATAGCGATAGATAGATTCTTCGTTAGATTTCTGCTAGATGAGTAAGTTTGTTGTCACGACATCGGCGTGACTGCCAGATTCCCAGGAGGTTCAATGAAACCGCATGCCTGATCGGAGTTCGGTACTTTCAGCCACAACGCCACGCGCCGGGCGGTGCCTTCTGGATCACGACGTGCTCGGTCATACTCGATCTGTAGATATGCACGATGTGTCAAGAAGGACGCAATGCGATCATACCGGGATCCAAGATCGTCTTGATAATCTTCAACTTGCCCTCCATATGCACGGACAGCACTATGTAGCACGTCAGGCATTGGCCGATGGGCCCAGATAAATCTTGTCCCATCTGGAAAGGTCAACGGTAAATGACAGGCCAGCGATGGTGCCTTGACAACGCGCGATGAAGAGGTGATGTCTGCCAGATACCGTTCAATCGCCTTTTTGTCATGCTTCTGACCGACTACGAGATCGAATAGTCGCTTATCTTCAAATGCCCCTTTGCGATTTGTGCGATCGGCAGGGATTAGGCTTTCACCAGGATTGAACCCCAATGCGGTGATCAATCCTGTAATCATAGAAGTCCCGCTCCGGCCAGTTCCCAGCACAACGACCAGCCCATTAGAACTACAGGCATCATCCCAATCAGTGTTTGGCCATTTCCGTAAACGGCATTGCCCCTCAAGGAGCGAGATGTGTGCCCCCACCGCACCACAGTCAACCATACTCAACTTAATCTTACCGCATCGCGCGCACGCTTCGCATACAGCTCGTCGCTGCGCGACCTCCTCGTGCAGTTCGTGGCTAGGTTTTGCGTCACCTTTAGAAACAGTTTCGGCGTGCAATGCGTGCTCCTCTCACATGGGCCATGTGCGCCGATTGGGGCGTAGCTGACCAGCGACACTCCCGCACACCCGACCGCTTCGCAGCGCACGGTGACCTCGCCAAGCCCCTTGTTCTGGCTGCACCCCGCACAGATGGGACGGGCGTACTTCAAGCCGGGTACGCTGCTCGGCCCCCAGGCATCGCAATAATGATCGCTGTTCCTCCAGCTCCACAGTTTCTGAGGGCTGCTCCGCGATGTCTTCACACCCTGTCATGCCGCCTCCTGTCCCAATAACCTCGCGGCCTTGTCCAGCGCTCGGCTGCCGGCCCGGCTGTCCAGGTACGACTCGGCCAGTGAGATCAGCGCGTTGATATTGGTCTCGCTCGCGTCGTCCATGTCATCGTAGCCCCGCGAAAGCGGCGTCTGCATCCGGACATACTGCTTGTCGGGCACGATATGCCGCACGATGTAATCTGTCGCGTCCGCGGCACCGTCCATCAGGACGCTGATCACCGGCACCGCCCACTCCAGCGTCCCCCATTCCTGAGCGGCTCTGATCGGGATCGGGCGCGTGGCCTCGCCGGTCCCGAAGGAGACGACGTGGAGCCCGTCGATCGCACAGCTTGCCCGCCGCCCCGGTGAACGGCGCACCGCTTCGGCCACGGCATAGGCCGTCGGGTTATTCGCGACGACGCCACCGTCGATCAGCGGTTTACGGCTGGCCCCGATCTTGATCACCTTGGCGGGGAAGAAGGTCGGTGCCGACGCCGACGCCCGGACGATCTCCCAGACCTTGAGTTTCTTGTGGCCGTGGGTGTCGTTGCGTTTGAAGTTCTTGAACACGACGGGCACGCGGTCGAGGGTGTTGTAGGCCGTCACCATCGTCGGCTTCTTGAGTTCGCTGAAGGTGGTCTTCGTGTCGAATTGGCGTTTCAGGACACGGTCCAGCCCCTTGCCGTCGTACTTGGGGGCGCTGGGGCCATCCGAAAAAAGCCGGAACGCCCGGCTCCACAGCCGACTGCTCAGGTTCGGGAAGACCTCGCGGCCATACTTGCTATACAGATCGACGATCCGCGACGCCGGAATACCCGCGCTGAGTGCACAGGCCAAGATCGCACCGGTCGAGGTGCCCGCCAGCAGGTCTGCATGTTTGCAGACCGGCCCGCCCAGCCGGTCCTCCAGCCGCGTCAGCCATACCGCCGTGATGACCCCGCGGATCCCGCCGCCGTCGATCGATACGACGCGGTACGGCTGTGCCCCGCTTTCTGCTGCCTCTGTCATCGTGATGCTCCGGAAGATGGTGATCGACTAATGGATACCCCGATTGACTCATCGTCAACAAGGTAGTCCTCCCGAAATGATTCCGGGGGTGGGGCCGGGGGTTAGTAGTCCTGGTCGGGATCGGCGGAGATCAGGTTGGAACGGTCCTCTCGGACGCCGATCCAACGCCGGACCTCGACCACGCGCTGGCCATCTACTGTTCGGCGGACCAGCTCGATTGTCCTGCCAGCGATGAGGTATTGGCGCAACCGATCCCAGACGGCCTGGCCGTCCGCGCCGTCTTCGATCGTCTCTTCAATGACAAAACGTGCCATGTGTTGCTCCCCGGTTACTCGTTATCGAAGTGTTCACGCAGGGCACCACGCAGGGCCCGCTCAAGTTGCTCGTAGCGCCGTTCCCGCTCGGCCCGATCCGCCATCGTGGGGGGCAGGTAGGCGAAGAACACCGCATTCCACGCCTCCGCGACGGGTTGGCCTGCCGAAACCGCCTCGTTGTAGACCGTCTGCGATGACTCACCGAGCAACTCGGCGGCACGGGGGAAGACCGTTGCCTGGGCATCCAGCCGCTGGATGATCTCGACCATGTCGAGATAGCTGTTTTCTGCTTCACTGAACGCGCCGAGGAAAGTCACTGCTTGCGGCACGGCCTGGTGCTCGACGACCTGAAAGGTTGCGATGGGTGGGCCCAGTGAGCCGTCGTCCAGCACCGCCATATCGAAGCCGATGTAGCCCACAACCACCGGCTGGTCGAATACTTCACGCAATGCCACCGCCCCGGCGGATGCCGCGACGAAGCGCACGTCGCCCCTGGGGCCGATACCGTCGCCGCTCAACGAATCCAGCGCCCCGCTTATCCCGGCGTTGAGTGCATCCAGGTTGGCCTGGTAGTCGGTCGCTGCGTCTGCATCACCGTTAGCGCCGCCGACGGCAGGGCCAGAGGGAGAGCCGATCCCTGCCGAGACACCCAGGCCTCGGCTGGCGTTGTTCCGCAATGAGACATCAAACTCCCTTGCTAGGTACACCCGGCTGACAACTCGGAGGTAGACCCGTCGGCCGTCCTGCTGGGCCGACAAGGAGGCGAGTTCGCGCAGGTAACGTTTGATATCCCCGCTCGATGCCCAGACGCGGACATCCCTGTCCAGGGAGTAGGTATCGACGCCATAGGTCTTCGCGTCACGGATCGTCACCGTGGCCGACGCAGAGCCCGAGCCCATAGCGCTGAGACCGACGGGTACCCCGCTCACCGGCAAGGCCAGGTCTAAGGCCGCGCCGTTGCGGATGGTGAACGAGTAGCTGGGGAAGGCCGCCGCGGGGGCGAGCTGCATGGCCGTGGTTGTGC
>JBCCWB010000154.1:0-10043 GCA_039194345.1 Planctomycetota bacterium | reverse complement strand
GGGCAAGCCAGTACACCATGCCGAAGACCATGAAGCCGTTCCAGCCCAGGGCGCCGGAGTGGACGTGGCCGATGCCCCAGTCGTGGTAGTGCGAGAGGGAGTTGACCGCTTTGATCGAGAGCATCGGGCCCTCGAAGGTGGCCATGCCGTAGAAGGTGATCCCCACGACGAAGAACTTGAGGATCGGGTCGGAGGTGACCTTATGCCACGCCCCGCGGAGGGTGAGCAGACCGTTGATCATGCCGCCCCACGACGGCATCCAGAGCATGAGGCTGAAGACCATGCCCAGGGATGACGCCCACTCGGGCAGCGCGGTGTAGTGCAGGTGGTGCGGGCCGGCCCAGATGTAGATGAACACCAGCGACCAGAAGTGCAGGATCGAAAGCCGATACGAGAAGACGGGACGCTGCGCCGCCTTCGGCAGGAAGTAATACATCAGCCCCAGGAACGGCGTGGTCAGGAAGAACGCCACGGCGTTGTGCCCGTACCACCACTGCATCATCGCGTCCTGGACGCCCGCGTAGATTGGGTAGCTCTTGAGTATCGTCAGCGGGTTGCCGGGTACGCCCCACGCGACGAGCGGAACCCAGAGGTTGTTGAAGATGTGGAGGATGGCGACAGTGACGATCGTGGCGATGTAGAACCACAGCGCGACGTACATGTGCCGCTCACGCCGTTTGATCAGCGTCATGAAGAAGTTGCCGCCGAAGAACCCCGCCCAGACGACCGCGATGGCGATGTCGATCGGCCACTCGAGTTCGGCGTATTCCTTACCCTGGGTGATGCCCAGCGGGAGCGTGACCGCGGCGGAGACGATGATGAGCTGCCACCCCCAGAAGTGGAGCTTGCCGAGCAGGTCCGACCACATGCGGGCCTTGCAGAGGCGCTGGGTCGAGTAGTAGATCGCCGCAAAGATGGCGTTGCCCGCGAAGGCGAAGATCGCGGCGTTGGTGTGCAGCGGACGGAGTCGGCCGAAGGTGATGTATTCAATCCCGCCGTTGAGCTGAGGGACGGGAAGCTCGACCGCGAGGATCAGGCCGATGAGGAAGGCGACCAGCCCCCAGATCATGGTGGCCCAGAGGAACATACGGACGATCTTGTCGTTATAGGCAAATCGATCTAGATGTCCATTATTTGATTGGGCCTCAGGGTTCTCGGCCGGGGTTTCCGGGGCAAGCGTGTTCATCGAAAGCGTCTCGGGAGAGTGTGGGGTGGTCGGGGGCAGTGAAACGGGGAGGGCGCGAACGTTATCGCCGAATACCGGTGGAGCGGTCGTCGGCGAGGGCGTTCTTACCTTTCACGGTCAACCCGCAAAGGGGTTTGACGCGGTTGGGCTTCTTGAGCATAGAGCCGATGGTGTGGTTGGCGAAGGCTTTTTCGATCTCGATCATCACATCATCGAGGGTGCGGTGGAGGTTGCAGAGGTTTTTGCCGTGGGCCTCCAGACCCAGCGGACAGGCCCGGATGCGCTGCACGGGCTCGACGGCATTCACGACTTCGAGGATCGACAAGCCGTTGGGATCACGGGCCAGGGTGTATCCGCCCTTGACGCCGCGTTGTCCGTAGACGATGCCCGCGTGGGACAGGCTTTTGAGGATCTTCGAGAGGTAGCTGCTGGGCATCCGCGTGGCTTCGGCGATGGAGCTGCTGGTGTGCGACTCTTCGGGGTTGTCCGCCAGCCACACCACCGCCCGAAGGGCGTACTCCACGGTGTTGGACATTTGCATGGGCGGGCTCCAAATAAGGTATTAAAAAGATATTTATATCCGTAAATCGGCACACGTCAAGCTTGGCTTGAAAAACATTGCTTCAGACCCACAAATTCGCCGTTGAATGCCCCCCGCAGCAGTGGGCGTCTCGCGTAACTGACTTCATATGTGACAAATACGGCATGCCGATGGATGAGCTGTGGCCTTCTATTAGAGTTGTGTAACGATGTTATTGGCGTTATCGCCGCATGGATGGATTGAGGCGATTACCCACACACGTGAATTATTTGCTTGGCGGAGGGTAATTCCGGCATTTTCAACGCTAGCGAGAATCCGAAGGCGTTGGTCCGGCATGACCGCATTCGGGACAGGGGCCGGGCTTGAGGCCGTGTAGGCTGTAACCGCAGCCGAAGCAGTACTCATTCACCGCGTACATCTTCCTGACATTGTCTTTGAATCGCCGACGAAAAAATACCAGGACCACGGTACCCAGCAAGACATAAGCGATGACCGAGACAAGAACGATTTCGAGCCAGCCCCAATACGGGGTGTAGACGAAGCCGTTGGTGAGCACATAGTCCGCGATCGTTAAGCCGGCGATGGGGAAGACGGCGAAGATGATCCCCGCCACGGCCGAGCGGAACCATCGGCCGATGAGGTCCCGCCCCGGTGGGGTCATTTCGTCTCCCAGCAGGGTCTGGGCATGAAACCAAGGCACTACCGCGAAGGACCACATCGTTCCAAACAACCAAAGGAATAGCATCGCCCAGCCCATCCAATCGCCGTCCAGTTTTCGATGGGTCAACATCACTAGTCCGATGACGATCATCGGTAAGACGAACGGAGCGCACAAAAACAACAACGCCAACCATCCGTACCAGTACTTGAATGATGACAGGTACCCCCGGCTCACCGCGCCCGTTCCCAGATCAGGTGGGGCAGCTCGGGGATGATGAGCTTGGTCATCGCCAGGCCCACCGCATTGCTCGAGCCGGGGAGGGTAAAGACAAGGGTCTCGCCCGCCAGGCCGGCGACGGCGCGCGAGAGCATCGCGGCGGGGCCGACTTCTTCCCAGCTGAGCATGCGGAAGAGCTCGCCGAAGCCTTCCAGTTCTTTGTCGAGATGACGGCGGGCGACTTCGACGGTGGTGTCGCGGGAAGCGATACCCGTGCCACCCGTGGTGATGATCGCATCGAAGGGCGGCTGGGTGGCGAGCCAGGTGGTGAGCTGTAGCTCGATGGCGGTCGGTTCGTCAGGGAGAATCTCATACGCCCCGATCGCGTGGCCCGCGGCTTCGAGGTGTTCGATGATGAGCTTGCCGCCCTTGTCAGTCTCTTTCGTGCGAGTGTCGCTCACGGTCAAGACGGCGCAGCGGGCGCGTTGGTCGGCAGAGGCGGCACGGTGTTGGGCGGTGGATTCACTCATATTGATTCTCAAGTCGTCGGGGTCGTCAGGCTGGCGAGCATCATCGTGGCCAGCGCGAGCACCACCAGGAAGCTCACCAGGTCCACCACGGTGGTGACCACGGGGCCCGACGCCATCGCGGGGTCGAGGCCGATCTTACGCAGGAGCAGCGGCACACACCCGCCGGTGATCTTCGCCGCGATCAGGACCAACGGCACCGAGCCGCCCACCACCATCCCCATCACGGGGCTGCCTTGCCAGATCCAGACGACAAAAAACAAAGCCACCCCAAGGACAATGCCGTCGATCAACGCCACGGCCGCTTCTTTACCCATCACCATGATCAAGTCGGCCGGCTTGATCAGACCCAGCGAGATCTCCCGCATGCTCACCGCCACGGCCTGGCCACCCCCGCTGCCACACAGCCCCGCAACCACCGGCAGGAACATCGCTAGCACCGGCACCTGCTCCACGGTTTCGATGAACAAGTGGATCACGCTCGCCGAGAGCATCAGCAGCCCCGAGATCGGCAGCAGGTACGACAACCGCCGACCCGCACGCGACGCCAACGGCATCGACCGCAACTCCTCGCCGCGTACGATACCGCCGAACTTGGCGAGGTCTTCTTCGGCCGCTTCACCGCGGGCTTCTTGGACCGCGTGGCGTTGGACTACGCCGACGAGTTTCTCCGCCTCGTCGACTACGGGGACGGATGAAAAGTCGATCCGGTCGAAGAGGTCTTCGAGTTCGTCGACGTGGGTATCCACCGTCACCACAATCGGGTCGCTGAGGATCAGCTTGGAAACGTGGGTGCCGCGGGGCGACATGACCAAGCGGCGCATGGGCACGGTGCCCACCAGCTTGTCGTCTGCGTCGATGCTGTAGATGTAGCGGACTTCGTACTCGCCGTACTCGTCGCCGTGCTCACGTAGGTCTTCGGCCACGGCTTCGACGGTTTGATCGGCCGGATACGCGAGATACTCGGTGATCATCAGGCCGCCCGCGGTGTCCTCGTCGTAGCGCATCCGCCTACGTGCGTCGATCGCTTCTTCGGGCGACATCTCTTCGAGGATGGCCTCGGCGTCTTCGCTGGGCAGTTCGCCGAGCACGTCGGCCTGCTCGTCGGAGTCCATCTCGTCGATGATGGCGGCGGCGGTTTCGGGCTCGAGTTCTCCGACGAAATCCGCGGCGTGCGCATCGTCGAAGTGCTCCATCAGGTCGGCGGCGAATTCGGGCTCGGACTCGGCGAGCAACGAGAACATCTGGGTCCGACGTTCTTCGGTGAGGTGGGAGATGGTGTAGGGCGTTTCTTCCGGCGGAAGTTCGCGCAGGAAATCCGCGATCGCCGGAGCTTGCCCCGCATCCACGAGGTCGCTGAGCTCGAGCACCGGATCAAACGGCTGGGTGGGCAACACCATGGATCAGCTCCCCAAGAGCTCGGCCCAGGCGGGCGTGTTGGTCGGGCAGGTCGTGTCGAAGTGCAGCGGCGTCACGGTGATGTATTTCTCGTACAAGGCCGACACATCGGTGTCGGGCTCACGCTCGGCGAAGGTCATCGTGTTGCACACCTGATACGTCGGGTTGCCCGCGTCGTCGGTGCCGGGCTTGTAGTCGACGATCATCTTGCTCATCGACGCTGGGGCGACTTTGACACCGACGGGCTCGGCTCCGTCATCGAGTACGGGGACATTGACGTTGAGCAGGGTGTCGCCGTCGAGCGGGCCGGCGAGGATCTGGTCGATCGTGCGGCGGGCGTGCTGGGCGGCGCGGTCCCAGTGGTCGTGGCCCCAGTCGCCGATGTGCAGGCTCACGGCGATGGCGGGGATACCGTTGAAGTTGGCCTCGCGGGCAGCGCCCACGGTGCCGGAGTAGAGCACGTTGATGCCGACATTGGCGCCGGAGTTCATGCCGCTGATGACCAGATCGATGGGTTCTTTTACGAGGGCGTGGATGCCGAGCTTGACGCAGTCGGCGGGGCGGCCGGACACGGCGTGCCCCAGCCCGCACTGCTCGACCGAGATCGGCCGGTGGAATGTCACGGCGTGACTCGTCGCCGATTGGACGAGCGCCGGAGCGATCACGTGGACCTCGCCCAGCGATTCTATCGCCCGGTAGAGCGCCGCGAGCCCCGGGGCGTCGATACCATCATCATTGGTCAGCAGAATCCGCATGGCGGGATTGTAACCTCCGGCCACGGTTAGATTTCGTCGAGGAAACGAACCGTCTTCATGCCGCTCACGGGCTGGGCAACACGATCGTTTCCCCGGGCGTAATCTCGCGCTGCCCGGTGAGGATGTCGCGGGCCAAACCGGCCACGACCAGCGGGTCGAGCGTCTTGTCTTCGGGGATCGCTTTGACGGGGAAATTCTCCCGAAGCATCGGCGTCTCGATCGCGCCCGGGGCGATGGCGGCGGCGGTGACGTTAAACCGCTTGCCCTCGTCGGCAATCGCTTTGGTGAACAGGTTGACTCCGGCCTTCGCGGCGGCGTAGACGTTGAACCCCGTGAACGGGTCGATGCTCGCCATCGACGAGATGTTGCAGATCGCGCCTTGCTTCTGCTTGCGGAACGCGGGCCAGACGGCACGGGTGACGTACAACACCGACTTGAGGTTTACATCTAACGCGGCGTCGATGATCTCGTCGGTCATCTGCGCGATCGGTTGCAGGGGGGCAGAGCCCGCGCAGTTGGCGATGGCGTCGATCCGGCCGTACTTGTCGAGGATGGTGTTGACCATCTCATCGACCGCGGCGGAGTCGCTCACGTCGGTGGGCAGCACCAGTAATTCGGCGTATTCGGGCCCCTCGCTGCGGATGTACTCCACAGCTTCTTGCAGCTTAGATTCGGTGCGTGCCACCAAGACGACGGCATAGCCCGCGTCGGCCAGCAAAAGGGCGGTATCACGGCCCACGCCGCTGCCCGCGCCGGTGACGAGGGCGACTTTTTGGGTTGGTTCAGTCATGAGGATTCCTTCCAGCGACTCCCCGGCGATGCGAAACGAGTCAGTGAGATCGCTCGAAGCATAGGCGTTCGGCTATAGTTCGACCATGCTATCTCCTCAAGGTTCCTTCCGACTGTTTGGTTTCCGGGGCATCGACGTGTTCGTCCACTGGTCGTGGTTCATCGCGGCCTACATCCTGTTCACCTACACCGGCGGCCGAACGACAGGCGATCTGATCAGCTTTATGCTGATCTACAGCTCGCTCTTCGGCATCATCGTGCTGCATGAATTCGGCCACGCTTTGGCCTGCCGATCGGTGGGCGGCGAGGCAAAGCATATCGTGCTCTGGCCGTTGGGCGGTGTGGCCTTTGTGAATCCGCCCGCCCGGCCCGGGGCGGTGCTGTGGTCGATCGCGGCGGGGCCGTTGGTGAACCTGGTGCTCGTGCCGGTGTTCTTCGGGCTGTACCTCTTCTCCGGCGGCTTCCCGGAGTGGCTGCAGAACTACCTGCTGATCATGGGCAGCATCAATACGGCGTTGTTAGTCTTCAACATGCTGCCGATCTATCCGCTGGACGGCGGTCAGATCCTGCAGTCGATCCTGTGGTTCTTCATGGGCCGAGCCAAGAGCCTGCGCGTCACCGCGAGCATCGGCCTGATCATCGGCGGCTTTGCGTTCCTCGCCGCACTCCTGGGTGTTTCAACGAGCATCCCCGGCTTGCAACTGATCAGCCCGATCATGCTGCTGCTGCTCTCGGCCTTCGTGGTGTGGCAAGCGTGGAACGGCTTCCGCGTCGCGCGGTATATGGCGTTGCAAGAAGCGCACGAAAAGAATGGCCTGGAGAAAGCCCTGCAACGCGCTCGGGAGATGGCCGCCGGGCAGGGGCGCGACAGCCACTGACCACTGAAGCGAATCAGGGCGTCTCATCGAGCTCACGCATCCAGCCGCGTGCTCGCGCCATGAAACCCGGCAGGTGCTGTTCAACAAACGTCGCTTCGTCCCACGGCTGATCGCTCAGCAGATTGCGATGGGGGCCGGACACGACATACGCAAACGCCAAAGTGCTTTCCCCCGAAGCGATCTGGACCTCGACCGATTGTCGGTCATAGACCTCGCTCTCGAAATAATCGAGCCGTTCCAACGAGACCTCATCGACATCAAAGTAGAGTTTTCCCGTGACATGTTTGCCGTCGACGGGCACGATGCCGGGGTACACCTGTTGCGAGATCAGAAACCGCTCAAAGTTGTTTAGCGTTGCGTGTTCATGTCGAAAAGACTGCCCGGTCACGACCTCCATAACGGCGGGGATCACGAGTGAGCCGTAGGTAAACACGTGCGTGGGCATGACTATCTTTGGAGAGCCGTTAAGGATCGGATCCGTAGATCGAAGTCGGTTTTGCAAGAAGCAGAGATTCGTTAGATCCCGTCGGGGATCGACTCAAACTGCGTCAACGACTCGAACGTCTGGCGTTGCCGGATCACATGCGCCTGCCCGTCCTTGAGCAGCACCTCCGCGGCGAGGCGGCGGGAGTTGTAGTTGCTGCTCATGGCCATGCCGTAGGCGCCCGCGTCGTGGAGGACGAGGTAGTCGCCGGCGGTGGCGGTGGGTAGGCTGCGGGTGGTGACGAAGCCGCCTTCTTCCTGGGTGAAGACGTCGCAGGACTCGCAGAGCGGGCCGGCGACGATGGCGTCGGTCGTGCCTTCGGGCGTTGAACCGTCAGGCTTAACGACCGAGATGTGGTGGTAAGCACCGTAGAAGCTGGGGCGGACCAGGTCGTTGAAGCCCGCATCAATCACGATGTAGTGCTTCGTGCCCGACTGCTTGACGCTGCGCACCTGGGTGAGCAGGTAGCCCGACTCGGCGACGAGGTAGCGGCCCGGCTCGACTTCGAGGTGGATGTCGCGGCCAGCGATCTCGGCGATCTGTTTGCGGGCGTCGTCCCAGACCTGGTAGTAGCGGTCGAGGTCGATCCGCTCGAGGTTGTCCTTGCGGTAGGGGATCGGCAGGCCGCCGCCCGCGGAGATCGTGGTCAGCGTGTCGGCGTGGACCGCGAAGATGCGGGCGGCATCGACCATCGCGCCAGCGACCTGGGCGAGGTGGTCGAACTCGCTGCCCGAGCCGATGTGCATGTGCAAGCCGCGGACGGTGAGGGCGTGCTTCTTGGCGGCGGCGAGGCAGTCGGCGACTTGGGTATACCAGATGCCGTGCTTCGAGGATTCGCCGCCGGTGTTGACCTTCTGGGAGTGGCCGTGGCCGAAGCCGGGGTTAATGCGCAGCGTGATCGGCACGTCGATGCCCGCCTCGGCGAGCTGGTCGATCATGTCGGGGCTGCCGACGTTCACGGGCACGTTGTACTCGCGGATCATCTCCAGTGCATCGTTGTCGAAGATGTCGGCGGTGAAGACCACGTCGTCGGTGCCGAGCTCGTAACCGGCGAGCCTGGCGCGGTGCATCTCCCCAGCGGTGACCGCGTCGACCTTCACGCCGTGCTTACGCATGATCGCCAGCAGCGCCAGGTTCGAGTTGGCTTTCTGGGCGTAGCGGACGGTGTCGAACTGCTGGACTTCGCTGATGCGTTTCTCGATGACCGCGGCGTCGTAGACCCAGGTGGGCGTGCCTTGGTCGGCAGCGATCTGCGAGCAGTCGAAGGGCAGGGCGGTGGCGTCGGTGGTGGGGGCGGTCGTGGTCACGGGAATACTTTTCTTCTGGGGAAATCGGGGCAAAAGGTCATTGTAGGGCTTGCGCCGTGTCTTGGCTCGGGGCTGGATCGAGACGCTCTTCGCGGCGCAGCTTGATGAGCGGCCAGAGCGACGCAGCCAGGCAGAGCAGGACGAGTGGGGCGACGGCGATCAGCATCCCGCCGACGGGGTCGCCCACGACGTGCTGCAGCCCGATGCCCGCCAGGCCGATGGCGGGGCCCAGGGCGAAGCCGCTGCCGATCAGGGCCTCGTGGTGGCCGCCCGCTTCGACGGAGGCGTTCTCAAGCACCATCGCGTGGTAAAGCGCTGCGAAGTACACCTGCCCGCCGCAGAAGCCAAAGAGCAGCTCCCCGCCGATGGCCACCGCAGTGGTCGGGGCGAACAGGACCATGAGGAACCCGGTGGGCACGCCGATCGCGGACACGGCCAAGGGCAACGATCGCCCCCGCCAGAACGTCCAGATGCCCAGGCCCACAAACGTGAGGAATCGGCCGACGTCGAGCACCGAAGACAACGCCGGGGACCAGAGCACGCCGTGCCCGAGGCGGTCGAAGATGCTGGGCATGAGCGGCACGAGCAGGAACATCATGGCGCAGGTGCCGATCAGCGACCAGCGGGATGAGTTCATCAAAGCGCGATACCGCCGGACACGCCGGGGGTCGGGGCGCTCGGGGTGGTCGTGCGGCAGGTGCTCGGGCACCCAAGGCAGCTGCAGGATCGCTGGCAGGGTGAAGAGGTAGATCGCACCGGCGAGCATGATGAACGACGAGGGCGGCAGCCATTCGATCATGACGCCGGTGATCGCGAGGGCGAAGGGCATCGCACTCGACCAGGCCATGTTGAATCGGCCGATGACTTTGAGCGTCCGGTCGGGCGTGGCCCCAGCGGTGACATAGCTTTCGATCACCGGCCACTTCATGCCGATGAGCAGCCCGATCCCCGCAAAACCCGTCCACACGATCACCGGCGTCGGCATCAGCGCGACCGTCAGGTTCAGCACACACAACCCGATCACCAGCGATTGCAGCGTCGGCCGTTCGCCGCGCTTCTTGGTGACCTTGTGCGAGAGCATCGCGCCCGAGGCGTAGCAGACCCCGAACACGACCGCGAGGCCGAGGTTCTGGGCCTCGGTGAACTTCAGTATCTCATCGGTGTAGAAATACAACCCCCGCTCGAGCAGCACGGTGGCTAGGCTCTGGAAAAAAGTCAGGGGGATGAGAAGGCGTTGCATAAGTATGGCTTGATTTGGGCGGGGATTAAACCGGGGATGATAATTGGCCGTGGGCGACGCG
>JBCCWB010000153.1:0-10053 GCA_039194345.1 Planctomycetota bacterium | reverse complement strand
GAGAGGTCGAGCGTGACGCCGATCTCTTTCATGCTCATCTGCTCGTAGTAGTAGAGCACGACGATGAGGCGCTCGGCCCGGCTGAGCTTGCCGGTGACCAGGTCCTTGAGGTTGCGGCGATGGCTTTCGGTAACCGGGCAAGCGGCAGATTGGTCGGAGAGGACTTGGCCCAGGCCGGTGTAGCCGCCCTCGGCGTCGGGGGCGTCGGCACCCGCGGCGAGGCTGACGGTGCTGGTGAGCGAGCCGTCGCGGACGGTGAGCAGGAACTCTTTCCGCGACATATCCATCTGCTTGAATAGTTCTTCTTCGTCCGGCTCGCGGCCGAGCTCTTTGGTGAGCGTCTGCTTGGCGGTGTTGAGCTTACGCGAACGGCTACGGGCGAGACGCGGGGCCCAGTCGATCGAGCGGAGGTAGTCGAGGACGGCCGAGTTGATCGATTGGGTGGCGAAGGTGGTGAAGCGGACGCCGCGTTCGGGGTCGAAGCGGTCGATGGCGTGCATCAGACCGAAGACGCCTTCCTGCATGAGGTCACCCGGATCCACTTCCGCGGGGAGGCGGCGGGAGATGCGTTCGACGACACGCTGAATCAGCGGGAGGTGGGCTTCGAGCAAGACGTCGCGGGACGCTTCGCTCTTGTCTTTGTGGTAGTTCTCCCAGGCCTGCTCGATCTCGTCCTTGGTGTGCTCTTCGGGGACCGGAGCGGCGGAAACCTTGGCGGGGACCGCCTTGGCGAGCTCTTCTTCCTTCACGGGAGCTTTCGCACGGGGCTTGGTCTTGGTGGCCGAGGCGGCTTTAGATTTCGGGCTGGTCTTGGTTTTGACTTTCGGCTTGGTCGCTCGGGCCTTCACTGCGGTCATGTTCTAGTTCCCTGCTCGTTGATGTGATGGAGGCCGTTTGCGAGGGTTATCCGGACACGCTTGGCGTCCAATGCACCCGTCCATCCATCGGTGATCTAAATTTGGGTCATGAGGAAAAAATAAAAAATTCAAGTAATTCGTTATCGGCGGTCCCGCTTATCCGTTGAGCTCTGCCAATTCATTGGCTTTGTGCTGCAGCTGAGCCTTCAAACGCAGCAGGATCGACGTGTGCATCTGGCTGACGCGTGATTCCGATAAGTCCAGGACCCGCCCGATCTCGCGCATCGTCATCGCTTCGTAGTAGTACAGGACGACGATAATGCGTTCGTGGCGGGACAGGCCTTTGGTCACCAGGTCCTTGAGGTCACGCCGAGAGATCGCGGCCAACGGGTTGACCTGACGCTTGTCCTGGAGGATGTCGATCTCGCCGAGCTCACGGCCGGACTCTTCGGCAGTGAAACGGCGAGACAGCGACACGGTGCCCACGGCGGTGGAGTCGCGGTTGATCTTGGCGAACTCGTCTTGATAGACGCCGAGCTGGCGGCGGAGTTCGTTATCGGTCGGCGCGACGCCGGTCTGAGCGGTCAGCGAACGGCGGGCCTTGTCGACCTGCGTCGAACGCGAACGGACTAGGCGGGGCACCCAGTCCAGGGCACGCAGCTCGTCGAGGATCGCGCCGCGGATACGCGGGGCACAGTAGGTTTCGAATTTGATGCCGCGGTCGGCGTCGTAGCCTTCGATGGCGTCGACCAGACCGAAGGTCCCGGCGGAGATGAGGTCACCGAGCTCGACCGACTCGGGGAGCTTGAGGTGGATCCGCTGGGCGTTGTAGCGAACGACCGGAAGGTAGAGCTCCATCAGGGCGTTGCGGTTGGTCCGATCGGGGGACTCGCGGTACGCCGACCAGAGCTGGGCGGCGGTGTCGCGGTTGATCGGTTCGAGCCGTTGATAGCGTTTAGCTGCTACTGCCAATCCCATGGGTCCGTCCTTTGCCCGTTCCCGCCGTGATCCTTCACGGCCCCTGTCGTTCAATAGGGGAAGGCCGAGCCCTCCACCCGCTCTCTAGAAACACAAGCGTCAGGCTGCTTCAGCCTGGGCTTGACCACTCGACTTATTTTCGAGTCCACGCGAAACCGCGGCGAGATCCATCTCTTCGCCGGGGATCGGGTGATCCAGCTTGTGCTGGTCGATGTGTCGTTGCACGGTGCTCTGCGCGATCATGCCAATGATTAGTCCGATGACGTAGCAGGCGATCATCGTGAACAGTGCACGCAAGAAAATGGTTTGTAAAGGATTCCCCGCCATCATGCCGACAAGAATGGCCCCCGCAAAGCTCGTCAAGGCGAAACAAGTTGCAATGACTCGAGAGGTGATGGCCAGTACTCCGTTACCCGATGGCGGTCTCGTACAAGCCCCGATCCTTGGGGCTTCCAAGAGAATATACATGAACGCGCGCATGAAAAAAGCCCTTTGTCATGCGACGTGGAAAAATAAATGAAAAAGTTTAAAGTTAAGTGTCCTGAGTGGTCAGTGTCTTAACCAGGACGCCATCTTTTTGATCAACCCCGGTGACTGTTGACGCGGATCCATCGCGTGTCTATCCAACCGGTGCGCAAGGCTTAACACACAAACACTGGCTTTCGCTTGCGGCGTGTCGAGCACGAACGGTCGGCGTTGTCGCACCGCGCGAGAGACCTTCGCGTCAGTTACCACATGCCCCGCATAATTTGGGGATAAACCCAGGAAACGCTGGCAAACACTGTGGATTCGCGCAAAAACTGCGCGGGCCTCGGCCTCGTTCTCCACCATGTTCACGAGCAAACGGATGTCGGGGTGCGAGGTTTGCGCGTTGATCGTTTTGATCACCGCGTATGCATCGGTGATTGAAGTGGGTTCAGGCGTACTCACCACCAACACGCGTTCCGCCGCAGCGCAAAAGCTCAACACGTTCGGCCCGACACCCGCGCCGGTGTCGATCAATAACACGTCGCAACTCGATTCGAGGCGGCGCATCTGCGCGTTCAAACGATCGTGCTCGTGAGCGCTGAGGTTGGCCATGTTCGCCAGCCCCGAAGCACCGGGGACCAGGCGGAAGCCGCCGGGCGCTTCGACGATGATGTCCTCGAGTTCACGTTGGCCCGCCACGACGTGCGCCAGCGTCGAACGCGCATTAACGTTGCACATCACATCCGCGTTGGCGGTACCAAGATCGGCGTCGAGCAAGACCACGCGTCGCCCCAAGCGGGCGAGTTGCACAGCAAGGTTCACCGTCACGGTCGTCTTGCCGACCCCGCCCTTCCCGCTGGTGATCGCCAAGGTTTGTGCGAGTCGCGGCTGAGCGCGCGTCATCTCGGAACCCCGAGGGCCGTTGGCTTGTTCGTACTGTTCCACCAGGCCGCGTAGCGCGGCCGCTTGATCGGCGACACTCATGCCAACACCTCCAGGCCCAACACCAACTCCGCCAATCGGCCCGAAGTGCAAGGCTCGATCTGGTGGGGAACCTCTTGCCCCGTCGTGATGTAGCTCAACGGCTTGTTTACTCTCTGAGCCACGTTCAATAGCACCCCGCAAGTGACCGCTTCGTCGATCTTGGTGAAGATCAGCCGATCGGTATTGATCTGTTCGAAGCGTTCAATCGTTTCCAGCAGGACGCGTTGCGATACGGTTGAGGATAACACGAGGTGGGTCTCGTGGGGCTGTGCGGTTTCAATGAGCTGCGCTAATTCGTCGAGGCGGTCGGCGTTGCGCTGCGATCGACCGGCGGTGTCGATCAAGACGACATCGACGTGGGACACCCGGGCGAGGGCCGCGGTCAGCTCCTCGGGGCTGGACACGACCTCGAGCGGCACGCCGATGATGCCCGCGTAGGTGCGGAGCTGCTCGACGGCCGCGATGCGGTAGGTGTCGGCCGTTATCAGGGCGACGTTCTTGTTCTGCTTGAGCTTGAAGGTCGCGGCGAGCTTGGCGACGGTGGTCGTCTTACCAACGCCCGTCGGGCCGACCAGGGCGATGGTGCGCGGCCGACCGTCATCGGTGGCCTTGAACTCGCCGGCGTCCGGGTCGGTGGGCAGCAGCTTGGCGACCTCATCGCGGAGGGACTGCTGCACATCGTCGGTGGCGGCGGGATCCAGGCCGCGGATCAACTCGTTGGCGAGCTCGCAGGCGATCTCCTGCTGAATCAACGCGGAGTAGTGCTCGACCAGCGGATCGGGCAGCTTTTCTTCGGGCGGCGCCTGGGCGAAGACCTCGGCCTTCTTCTGGCTGAGCACGACTTGCTCGACGAGCTGCTTGACCGCTTGCAGTTCTTTGGCGACTTGCGCTTCTTGCTGCACGCTGGGCACCGGGGCGGGCATGGTTACAGTCGGGGGCGCCGGAGTAAACGTATCTGCCACTTCGCTGGCGGCGGGAGAATCAAACTGTGAACGCGCCGCTTGGTACGTCCGGCGGATCAGGTCGCCGGCGTTTTGCTCTTCGATGGGCGTGGTGGCGGTGACGTTGCTGCGTTCGCGGACTTCGGCGGCGGCGGCTTCGCGCAGGGCTTTGACGCGGGGTGATTGCTGGGCTTCCCGTTGGCGTTGCCGGGCCATCTCTCGGCCGTCGGCGGCGGTGACTTCGATCAGGGTCTTCGCGCCGATCCCGAGCACGCCCCCACGCTTGATGGTGCGGGTGTGCAAGACCACGGCGTGCTTGCCGATCTCTTGTTTAACCAGGCCGAGCGCCTCGGCCATGGTGCGTGCGGTGAAAGTACGGATGGTCAACGACTGGCCCCTTGCAATGATGGCGCTTCAACCTGCCCCGGCGCGGTCGGCGACGGAGCGGACGGATTTTGTGATTCGGTCGAGGACTGGATCAGGCCTAACGATTCGACCTCGACGCCTTTGCTGATCTCGTTATACCCCAGAACGGCACACGTCGGGAGGTGCGGCTCGATCAAATAGCGCACCTGCGCCCGGACCTGCGGCGACGCGAGCACCACGGGGTTGTGGCCCGCGCCGATGAGCCGCTGCACCTCTTCGATGATCGCGGCGGTGATGCGGTTGGCCACGACCGGCGGCATGGACATGCTGGTGCCCTCGGCCGAGCGATCGATGTAACCCAAGATCTGGTCTTCGAGCGCGGGATCGAGGCTGACGCAGTACAGCTTGGTGATGCCCGGCCCCTGCATCCCCGGGTCAGACGAATCGGGTTCCTGCACGGTGTACTGGCTGCACACCGTACGACGCAACGCGTTGCGGACGTACTCGGTGAGCACGTCCAGGTCTTTGGTGCGCGGGGCCCACTCCCCGAGGGTCTCGACGATGGTCGCCAGGTCGCGGACGGGGACACGCTCGCCCAAGAGGTTCTGTAAGACCTTCTGCAGGTCCGACGGCTTGACCAGCGGCGGGTCACCCTCGAGTACCGCTTCGGTGAGCTTGGGCGACTTCTCTTTGAGCTGGGTGATGAGGTTGTTGGTCTCTTCGAAGTCCAGCAGCTCGTCGGCGAAGTTCTTGACGACTTCGGTGAGGTGGGTCGCGAGCACGGACGTGGCATCGACCACGGTGTAGTTGAGCGACTCGGCCCGTTGCTTTTGGCCGGCGTCGATCCACACCGCGTTGAGGCCGAAGGCGGGCTCTTTGACGCGGACGCCGTTGAGTTCGCCGTTGTCGGGCGAGGCGAGGCCGCCGTCCATCGCGAGGAATTGACCGGGGTAGACCTGGCCCTGGGCGACGCTGTTGCCGCGGATCTTGAAGTGGTAGTCGTTGGGCTGGTGCTGCATGTTGTCGCGGATGCGCACCGGCGGCATCACAAAGCCCTGCTCGGCGGCGAGCTGACGGCGGATCATGGTGATGCGGTCCAGGAGGTCACCGCCCTGCTTGGTGTCGACCATGCGGACCAGGCCGTAGCCGACTTCGAGCTCGAGCGTGTCGACGCCCAGGGCTTGTTCGATCGGCGGGGGCTCGTCTTTGGCGGCGTCTTGTTTTTCCTTCTCCTGTGCCGCGGCGGTGGCTTTGGCGTTCTGATTCCGCCCGGCGAAGAAGGCCATCACCGCACAAACCAAGGCCAACGCCATCATGGGCAGCGTCGGCAGGCCCGTGAACGCCATCGCCCCGAGGAAGGCGGCGGTGATGCCGAGCGCGGCGCTGCGGCTGGCGAGTTGTTCGGAGAGTTCTTCGCCGAAGTCGCGTCGGCTGCCCGAGCGGGTGACGATCAACGCCGCACCGATCGAGACGACGAACGCGGGGAGCTGCGAGACCAGGCCGTCGCCGATGGTGAGCTTGGTGAACACGTCCATGGATTCACCGGCCGACCACCCTTTCATCGCGATGCCCACGGCGAAGCCGCCGATGATGTTCACGATCGTGATGATGATGCCGGCGATTGCGTCGCCGCGCACGAACTTCGCGGCACCGTCCATGGCCCCGTAGAAATCGGCTTCCCGGCCGATGTCTTCGCGTCGTTGGCGGGCGGTCCCTTCGTCGATGATGCCGGCATTGAGGTCGGCGTCGATCGCCATCTGCTTGCCGGGCATCGCGTCCAGGGTGAAGCGTGCGGCGACCTCGGAGATGCGGGTCGCACCCTTGGTGATGACCACGAACTGCACGATGATCAGGATGATGAACAGGATCGCCCCGACCACGATGGACGAGCCAGAGACGAAGTCGCTGAACGCTTCGATCACCTTGCCCGCCACGGCCGTGGCTTCACTGGGCGTCGAGACGTCGGCGGCCAGGATCAGACGCGTCGTGGCGATGTTCAGCACCAGGCGGAACAGCGTCGTGCCCAGCAGCAGCGCGGGGAACACCGAGAATTCCAACGGCGACTTCACGAAGATCGTCGTCATCAGGATCAACGCCGCCAGCGCGATGTTCGTCGCGATGAGCATGTCCATCAGGAACGGCGGCAGCGGCACGACGATGACCGCGATCAACCCGATCACCGCCCCGGGCACCAACAGCGGCCGATACCGGTCGAGCCGGTTCAGCCAAGCGGGCAGGGGTGAAGGGGAAGTGAGGTCAGCCATGAAAAGAAAGACGAAAAACTAGTTGTGAAGTGCGAACTCGATAACCGGCGAAGCAGGAAGGTCAGACTTCCCACTTCGGATGGACCTATGCGACTTTGTTCCCGCTCAAGCGATAGACGTAGGCCAGGATTTCCGCGACAGCGGCGTAGTGTTCCTGCGGGATTTCTTCGCCGACTTCGACCCCGGCGTAGAGCGCTCGGGCCAGCGGCTTGCGTTCGACCAGCGGGATGCCGTTGAGGGCGGCGATCTGCCGGATACGCATAGCCATGAAGTCGGCCCCCTTGGCGATGACCTTGGGGGCTTGGTTTTCGTTTTTGTCGTACTTGAGCGCGATGGCGTAGTGCGTGGGGTTGGTGACGATGACGTCGGCGTTGGGCACCGCCTGGGCCATCCGCTGCATGGCGAGCTGGCGGGCGACGCGGGCCCGTCGCTGCTTGACCATGGGATCGCCGTCCATGTCCTTCATTTCCTGCTTAACCTGCTCTTTGGTCATCATCAGGTCTTTGTTGTGCTGCCACTTCTGGTACCAGTAGTCGAGCAGGGCCAGCACGATCAGCAGCGCTGCAAGGATCATGGACAGCTGGAACACCATCCGGGCGCTGACGATGAACGCCTGCACCGCGGAGAGCTCCGCCAGGTGCAGGATTTTTTCCATGTCGCGGTAGATGACGTAGCCCGCCACCGCGCCGATGATCACAAATTTGCCGATGCTCAGCACCAGACGCACCGCCGATCGGGCGCTGAACATCTGCTGGATGCCCTTGATCGGGTTGAGTTTCTTGGGATCGGGGATGAGGGGCTTGCCGGTAACCAAAAAGCCGACTTGCCCCAACACCGCGACGAGGCCCGCCGCGGTCACGATCAAGAGCAGCGGCGCGAGCATCGACACCATCGCCCGCATGGAGTAGGCGCCGATCGCGCCGAGATCGTCGAGCCGAGCGGGGTTGGAGGTGTGAGCGCCGGTCAGCAGCGTCTCGACGGTGTGCCGCATGCTGGAGAAGACGCGCAGCCCGAAGAGTTGCAGGCCGATGATCGCGGCCAGCAGCATGACCGCGGCGGTGAGGTCTTGGCTCTTGGCCAAGTTGCCGTCGTTGCGGGCCTCGGTCTTGCGGCGCGGTGTCGCCTGTTCGGTTTTGTCTTGCCCGGTCTCGGCCATCCTAGCCTCTCGGTGCGCCTAAGCATCCTGCGTCGGCGAGTGAACTGGGTACTGTAACTAGTTCATCGTAAAAATGGACAAGACTTGTTGAAGAGTTTCTTGCAAAGTGTCGCGGAAGACCGACATCGTCGCCGTGGTGCCCACGACCAGGATCAACGCACCCGCCAGGATGTAGAAAATGAAGCCGACGCTGAGGATGTTCATCTGCGGCACGGTGCGTCCGATGAAGCCCATCGCGACCCGCAAAAGAAACAAGATGCACAACAATGGCATCGCGATGCGCAGCGCCATGTCGAACATCACATTCAGCAGCCCGACCACCAAGCCCACCGCCGACCTCATCTCGACGCCGGTCGTGCCAAACCCGCCGATGGGGATGACCTCGAAGCTTCCCACGAGGGTGAGCAGGATCGCGTGGTGCCCGCCGATGATGAGGAAGACCGTTAGCCCGGCCAGAAAGTAGAGCTGGCCGATCACGCCCGCCTCGGCATCGAGGTCGGGGTTGAACACACCGCCCGCGCTGATGCCCATCTGCTGGTCGATGACTTGGCCGCCGATCTGCATGCCGATCAGCGGCAGCGAGGCGCAGTACCCGATCACGTAGCCCATCAACAGTTCGATCGCGACAATCGGCAGCAGGTTCCACAACGACAGCGTCAGCAGGCCGCTTTCGTTGGGGCCGATGATGCCCGTCAGCGAGGCGGCGGCGGTGTGCCCCTTGGCCATCAGCATCGGGTACACGCACAGCGACAGCGCCACGATCATGAACACCTTGACGGTCCGCGGGATCGTTCGGCTGCCGAACACGGGCGCCAGCAGAAAGATCCCCGTCAGCCGGAACAACACCATCAGCCACGCGGGCAGGTGATCCAGGAGTGGGCCGAGAGTGACCATGGTTCTCTTGACTCGAAAAGAGCTTAGAAACCGCCGAACATCCGGGCGGAGAAGTCCATGATCTTGGTGAAGGTCCACGGCGCGGTCAGGATCGCCACCGCGCCCATGCCCAGGATCTTGGGCACAAAGCTCAGTGTTTGTTCCTGCAGCTGCGTGGCCGCCTGGATCACGCTGATCACCAGGCCGACCGCCAACGCAACGAGCAGGATCGGGGCCGAGAGAAACAGCATCAGCGTCAGCGTTTCACGCACGAGTTGGATGGCTTGGTCGAAAGGCATATCAATCCTCAATCTGTCCCGGGCCGTTGCACCGAGGCGAATCACCACGCGCGCAAAACCTGTCGCTATACCGTCACGCCGGGCACGGCAAAACTATTGAGCAGGTTGCCAGCCACGAGCCGCCAACCATCCACAAGCACAAACAGCAACAACTTGAACGGCAGCGAGATGAAAATCGGCGGCAGCATCATCATGCCCATCGAAATCAACACGCTGCTGATGACCATGTCGATCACCAAAAACGGCAGGTACAGCCGGAACCCCATCAGGAACGCCACCTTCAACTCGCTCAGGATGAACGCGGGCACCAGCGTGATCATGTCCACGTCCTTGCGGCGGAGCTCTTCGGGGTTGGACGTGTCCTGCCCGCGGTACTCCATGAACATGTAAACGCTGTCCCAGTTGTTGGCGTGGTCGATCTGATCGAACATGAAATCACGCAACGGCTGCTTGGTGCGTTCCCACGCCTGGATCTGATCGATCTGCCCCGCCTGCAACGGCTGTAGCGCTTCGTTGTTGATCCGCTCGAACGTCGGCATCATGATCAACACCGTCATGAACAACGACAAACCCACTAACACCTGCGACGGCGGGAGTGCCTGCGTGCCCACCGCCTGACGAAGCAACGCCAAAACCACAATGATCCGCGTGAAGCTGGTGCACATCACCAGGATCGCCGGGGCGAGCGACAGGACCGTCAGCAGCAGGACGATCGACAGCGAGGCGCTCAGCCCGCCGTCGACGGACGGGCCGGTCTGCGAAAGCGGGTTGGCATCAGTGCCCGAACCCACGGGCAAGGCGTTGTCGGCGTTTTCCAGGATCGAGATCGGGTTGAACGGGTCCAGCGGCGCGTTGCCACCCTCGGCG
>JBCCWB010000152.1:0-10159 GCA_039194345.1 Planctomycetota bacterium | reverse complement strand
CGCAGCCCGTTCGGTCTGCAGCTTCTTGCTGGACGCGGGGCTGTCGGTCGCGTCTGCCTCGCCCTCGGGGGTGTCGGCGTTCTTGATCGGGGCGAACTCATCGACGCGATCCGTCTCGTACACGATCGAGTCGTCGCACATCGGCAGCGCGTCGAACACAAACGTCTCGAGCTTCACCGCGTTGGGCGAGTCGGGCTTCACGGTCTGGCCGGTCGCTTCGTCGAGGAACGGCACCTTCTTCTCCGCCCGGTTGAACGGCAGGCTGAATCCCTCAGGCGACGTGTTGATCGACTCGACAAAATCCACATTGATGCAGTGCAGCGCGATCGACCCCGCACGGAAACGCAGCTCGCCGTCCTCGGTGGTCTGCTCAGCCAATTCGTCGGGCAGGTTCGAGTATTCGATTACGGTCATCTTGTCGTCGGCCAAGCAGAAGTTGCCGAGCTTTTCTTTGGGGAAAGCCTTGGGCAGCATCTTGCTGGACATCTGCGCTTCGTCGAGCGTGTGCAGGCCGATGAACAGCGGGTCGATCATGCGGACCGTGGGGTTGTCGACCTGGGTGTAGCTGATCTGTTCGACGCCGCGTTTTTTCATGTCGGCGATCGCGCCGCTGGTCCACAGCGCCTTGAGTGAACCGCCGTGGCCGTTGGGCGAAAGGGCCAGGGTGGAAGGCGTCTGCAACAGCACCTTGTGGGTGGCCATGTCGATGGCGGGCATCATGGCCTGGGGGAAGATCATGACGTTGGCCGGATCCAACCCGAAGTACTTGTTGTGTTCGAAGAACTCGCGGGTGGCCGCGTCGTTGATCGGACTGGTCATGACGTACCACGGCACGATGCAATCCAGGCCGTCCTGCACATTACGGATGTATTCGGCGAAGCATGCAAATAAGGGCAGGCCGCGGATCGGGGTGGCGGGGAAAGTCCCTTTCGGGCCGTCCCAACCCAGCCGTGTCCCCTGCCCGCCAGCGACGGTAAACGCCGCCACCTTGCCTTGAGCCGTCAGCTCTTCGCCTATCTGGAGAGCACGCCGATATTTGTCAGCCAGCTCTGCCGTGGGCTGATGCGGGTACCACGGCGCGGGCTGAATATCGTCGGAGAGCTCAAACTCGGGCTTGTTCTTGACGTGGGTCTCGATCAGCCGAGCGACCTCGGGCCAGTCGATGCCTTCACATTCGCTGAGCAGCGATGCTTGTTGAGCTTCACCCAGCGAGGCGTAGTGAGCGAGCACGTGTTCCTGGCCAGCGGCTTCGAGGGTGGCAGCAACCGCGGCATAACGTTCATCTAGCGACATGGTTCCCAACTCCAGGGATTCAAACAGGTTTCATAGAAAACAGTGACAGTTTTGGCAGATTAACACAGATTCATCGGGCGGTGCCGGGCCCGACCCGCGCTAATCTTTGACAAAGACTTCACCCCTGCATCGGCGACTGATAGACCGCCCGCCCCACGAAAAACGGGCCGAGTTTTTCCAGGTACGTCGAGGTCTGCACCGTGCCGCGCATGGTCTGCACGAGCTGGGACAACGGCGTGAGCTCGGGGCCCATGAGCCCGATGACAAAGTCGTTGTCGTTGGCGTCCAGGCCGTGGCAGGCCAAGCGGATATCACTCGCCACCCCCGCCCCGCCGAACGAGAAGCCGATCGTGCCGTGCTCTTTGAGGATGGTCTTCTGTTCGTCATCAGGCAGGCGGGTAAACGCCCCGCTCCGACGCAGCGAGTACCACACCGCCCACGGCATCTTGGGGTCGAGCGCATGTCGCTTCGGTCGGCCGACCAGCGTGTCTTCGAGGTCACGCTCGTAGCCCAGCGAATACGATCGGCCGAACATGGTGTACTGCGGGCGCAGCGTCAGCTCAGCCAATGGCCCGTTCTGCACGAGTGCTCGGGTGTGTTCCACAAAGTCAGACGGCTCGGTGGAGAAGGTGAGCACCGCCAGGCCGAAGGGGTCGTTGAGGTCTTCGTAGACGACCGCTCCGGTCTTGGCGTTCTGCTTCACATCCTCGATCACTCCCGCGGTATCGCGACAGCCGGTGAACGCCAAGAGCTGCATGAACATGCGGGTGTCGGAGGTCTGCCCGCCGCCGCCGTGCTCGCGGAGGTCGGGGGCGGGAGGCGGAGCGGGTGGGCCGGGGCGGGTCGAAGCGGAGGGCGGGGTGGACATGCACGAAGGATAGACCCAGACCCGCCAAACCGCTAGCCGACCCCTGGCGAGCATCTCACGACCCCACGTCCCCGATAATCAACGGGAAAACCCGCGGGTTTCATTTGCCTCCCGGCGATCTATATCGTTGGATTATTGGGAGCCGGGATCGGGGGTTGTTCCCGGCATGTCCAACGTTTCAGGCTCAACGATCAGGAGGCCCCACCGTGTTTTGGAAAAAGTATGGAAAGCTCTTTGTGATGCCCGTGGTCGCGATCCTCGGGATCGGTGCCGGGGCGATCGGCGGCGCGTTCGCCATCGACCACTTCGCCGCAAAATACCTCTGGCCCGAGCCGGAAAACCTCGCGGTGATCCACGCCACGCCCGAGCCGGCCGTGCAGCAATACGCCGACCCGGAATTCACCGAGGACGTGGTGCCGGTCGAGTGATTACTCCCGGCGCCTACTTTACTCAGTGAGGTAACGCAGGATCGATACCGCCGCGGTCGCCGCCGTCTCGATGCGTAGGACGTGCTCAGCCATGCGCCACCGCACGCAACCCGCGGCTTTCGCCTCCGCAAGCTCACGTTCGGTCCACCCCCCTTCCGGGCCCACCAGCAGTAGCACGTCTTGCGCCGCTTTCAGCTGATCCGCCAGCTCGGGCATGGCTTGTCCGCGCGGGTCGAGGATCAGCTTCATCCCGCTTGGCCGGGCCAACACCTCGCTGAGCGACGCCATCGGCTCGACCACCATCAGCCTCGACCGACCCGACTGCTTGGCCGACGCCAACGCCGCCTTCTCGTAACGCTCCACCTTCCCCGCGCCCGGTTCGACCACGCTTCGCTCGCTCTGCACGGGTACGAGCACGTCCGCCCCGAGTTGGCCGAGCTGGTTCACCATCGCCTCGGCCCGCGGGCCCTTGGGGATCGCCGTGGCGACGGTCAGCCTCGGCAATGTCTCAGCCGACTCTCGCACCACCCCGAGCCGACACTGCGTCTGTCCGCCACCGGCACCACCCCGTTCGTATTCCAGAATCTCGGCATCCGCGAGCCGACCGCTGCCATCAAAAACCTCGATCTTCTCTCCGATCGGCAGCCGCATGACCTTGCGGGCGTGACGGGTTTCGTCCGGGCCGAGGGTGCAGAACCGCTCCCCCGATTCGGCGGATACCGATAAAGACACAGCGGGCAGGCTGGAACAAAAGAAACGTGGGGGCATGCGTAAAACCTTACCCGCATTATCTCAGATATCGCCTTTCGACGTTTTCGAGTTATCTGCCCCCGGGGTGGATTACGCGGTGCTATCTGTCGATAAATCCCTGCAGGTACGTCACGTAACGCCCCCGCTTCTAACTCTGCCCAGCCATGACCGACGCATCCTCCCCCACTCCCGACGACTCGTCCAACGACTTGGCGGCCCAGCTTGAAGCGCTGATGAAGCAGGCCCGGGACGGCGATGCGCCCGCCGAGCAGGACGAAGCGCCGGCCACCGCGGTCGCCGAGAGTGAGCCCCCGGCCGAACCCGAGCCGGAATCCGAAGCGACCGACGACCTCGCCTCCCAACTCGACGCCTTGATGTCCAAGGTCTCGGAAGAACCAACCGACACGCCCGAGCAAACCGCCGAAGCGCAAGCGATCGCCGACGGTCCGTCCGACGTCGAAACCGCCTTCGACGATGTCCAGGGCGCCTTCGATGCGGTGCAAGATGTCATCTCCGAAATCGAGCAAGCCGAGTCCGCCCCCACCGAGGGCGGCGACGAGCCACCCGCCGAGTCTCAGGCTGAGCTCGACGCCCAGGAAGACGACTTGGCCGCGCAGGTGCAGTCGCTTCTCGATGAAGCCCAAGCCGAGGAAGCTGCCAGCTTCGTCAGCCCGGAAGAACTGCTCAACGAAGAGAACAATACGTCAGCTGACGAAGAGCCCGACACCGAAGACGACGACGGCCTCGACGGCCACTTCGACGCCACCGTCGAAGATGTCATCGCCGAGGCAGAAGCCCAAGCCGAGCCGGATGCCCCCGCCAACGAACCGGTCGCCGAGGCTCCGGAGGTCCCCGCCGAAGCCGCGGAAGAAACCGAAACCTCAGCCGACGACCCGCCGCTGATCGAGCAGATCGACACGCTCTTGGCCGACCACGCCGAGGACGCCATCAGCGGAGAGTTCGAGAGCGTCGACGAACTGCTGGGTGTGGGCACGCCCCCCGAAGCCGAAAGCGAAGAAGAAGTCGAAGCCGCCGAAGCGATTGGCGAAGAGGCCGACGACGACCTGGGCGGTGAGTTCCAATCGATGGACGACCTGCTCGGCAAGCCCGAAGAAGCCAGCGAACCCGAGCCGGAAGCCGAACCCGCCAAGCCGACCCGCGAGGAGATGTCCGTCGAACTCGATCAGCTCGACGGCCTGTTCGCCGCCCCCACCGCGATGGCCAGCCCCGACCCGGCTCCCGCAGCCGAGGAAACGCCCGCCGAAGAAGAAACCGACGAAGACGAGGACATGGCCGGTGGCTTCGAGTCGCTCGACGCCCTACTCGACGCCCCCCCGCCGACCGAAGAGGAACGCGACGGTGCACCGCCCGCCACCGCCGAAAGTACCCCCGCAGAAAACGCCCCCGTTTCAGCCGACTCGACGGGATTGAAGCTGACGCTGAACCTGGCGGTGTTCAAAGCCGCCGCCGTGGTCTTGCTCGGCTGGACCCTGTGGACCTGCGGTATGGTCAACAAGCCGCTGGATAAATTCCCCGAGCAAATCAAACAGACCGTCGGCTGGGTCGCCCTCGCCGTCGCCGTCCCCGCGATGCTGCTGATCACCTACGGCCTGATCCTCAACTGATTCTGTCTTGTTATTTCTCGCGTGGGGTGCCGTGGTCAAGCAAAGCGCCGGCCACGACCGCGGCGGATCGACTTAGCCCGTTCGCAGACTCGGGTGGCCGGCTCTCGCTACGCTCGTTTGACCACGACACCCAAGCCTCACTCCGCCTCAAGATCCGGCCGGGCCTCCAGGAAATCACGCAGGATCGCCGCCGCCGCCAACGCGTCGCGTCGGGCTTTCTTCTGGCCATGGGTCAGCCCCGACTGGGCCATCTGCTGGTCCGCCGCCGCCGAGGTCAGCCGCTCGTCCATTGGGTGCACCGGAAGCCCAAACCGCTCGGTCAACGTCCTGGCCAACGCCACCGACTTCGCCGCCGCCGGCCCCAGCGTCCCGTCCATGTTGAACGGCATCCCCAACACCAACGCGTCCGGCTGCTCGTCCTCAATGAACTTTCCCAACTGCCGCAACCGCTCGTCGGCGTTGCTCGTCACGATCACACCCAACGGCGAAACAATCCCCGTCTCGTCATCGCCCGTCGCGAGACCGGTCCGCTTGCCGCCGAGATCGATGGAGAGAAATCGCATTAATTCGATTTGTCGAAGACGCGAAATTCAATACTCGACAATTTTATTTCCGTAATCAACTGCATATGGCTGAGTGTAACTAGCTGCAATTGATGTTTCAGACATAATATCGAACACAACGATTAATAGGCCTTCTCTTGATCCCCAATTTTTATAGAACTCACCGTCATCTAACTCAATATGATTATCGAAATTAGCTCGACCATCGCCGAGTAACTCTTCAATTTCTTCAAGGGAAAATTGGCGGCCACGGTTAACCTGAGACCCGATTTCTTTTAATGTTAATGACGGCTTCACTTCTTGATTTTCATCTGAAGCAGCCAAGCTTGCGTGACACCCAGCAAGAACGGGAAGCAAGCCCATCAGTAGTATTACTGCAACACTCTTCATACACGTCTTCAACAGTTTATTTGATATCTCAGTATCTCACGTACCGAAATGAGTGTATATCCGGCGCGATATCTATCGGCGATCCAAAATCACAAATACTCGCTCCCGATCTGCTCCCCCACCAACCCGTGCAACTGCTTGATCTTCTCTGCGTGGTCTTTGTGACAGACCAACGTCGACTCGGGCGTGTGGATCACGATCAGGTCTTCGCAGCCCAGCGTGGTGATGAGGTGTTTGGGGTCGCTGGTCGCGGCGAGGACGTTGGTGCTTTCGACGTGGACGGTCCGGCCGCCCGATGAGGCGTTGCCCCGTTCGTCTTTCTCCAGCGTGTCGGCGAAGCTCGGCCAGCTGCCGACGTCGAGCCAGCTCAGCGGCATGGGCACGGCGGCGACGGTCATCGATTTGTCGGCCGAGGCGGGCTCCATCACGGCGTAGTCGACGCTGACCTTCGCCAGCGTCGGGTACACCTCGGCCAGCTTCGCGTCGCACTCTGGGGTGTCCCAGTTTTTGCCGAGGTCGTCGAGCTTGGCGAAGTTTTCCGGGGCGTATTTCTCGATGCAGTTCATCACGGCCTTAGCCTTCCAGACGAACATGCCCGAGTTCCAGAGGTATTTTTCCGGTCCCGCGGCGAAGAAACTTTCCGCGATGTCGGCCGGGGGCTTTTCTTTGACTTGATCTACGATGAATCCGCCGCCGTCGATGGCCTCGCCGAGCTGGAGGTAGCCGTAGCCCGTCGCGGCGTGGGTGGGCGCGATGCCGAAGGTGACAAGCGTCGAGTCGCTGGCCTCGGCAAGCTGGAAGCCCTGATCTACGATCTTCAGCAGGTCCTCGACCGGCTCGATGATGTGGTCGGCGGTGAAGATCGCCACCGTGGCGTCCGGGTCTTTGTGTTGCAGGACGCTGCAGCCCAGGCCCACGGCGTTGAGCGTGTCGCGGCCCATCGGCTCGCTGATGAAGCGGTCCTCGGTCAGGCCCGGCAGCTTGTCGAGCATGACCTGCTTGGTCGATTCACCCGCACAGACGTAGATCTGCTCGGCGGGGAGCAGGCCCTCGAGGCGCTCCATGGCGATCTGCAGCAGCGATCGGCCGCCCTGCCCCTGCTCGTCCGAGCCGACGAAGGGGATCAGCTGCTTGGGGAGCTCTTTGGTGGACATCGGCCAGAGACGAGTGCCCGAACCGCCAGCGATAATCAGTGCGTATCTCATACCGACGAAGATACCCGGCCGGCCCCCGGCGTGCCGAACTCGGGCTAAAATCTTTCGTAATACTCACACAAACCCCTGAACCCACCGGGATTACCCATGGACGACACCCAACGACAAACCATCATCGACCTGCTCCGCACCAGCTACAACATGGAGATCGAGACCGTCGCCAACTACCTGGCCAACTCGATCCACCTCGACGGCTTCAAGGCCAAGCACATCAAGGACGCCCTCGCGGCGGACATCCAGGAAGAGCTGACCCACGCGACCCAGCTCGCCCAACGGATCAAGGTCCTCGAGGGCCGGGTGCCCGGCTCGCAGGAGCTGAGCATGGCCCAGACCTCGCTCCAGCCGCCCGAGAACCAGCTCGACGTGCTGTCGGTGATCCACGGCGTGATCGACGCCGAGCAAGGCGCGATCGCCCAGTACCAGAAGATCATCGACGCCTGCGACGGCGTGGACCCGGTCACCGAAGACCTGTGCATCGCACTTAAGGGCGATGAGGAAGAGCACCGCCGACTGTTTAAGGGCTTCCTCGCTGAGATGCTCGCCGACCAGTAAACCCGTGTCGTATTTCGCTTGTCCGGCCGGCCCCGGGCCCGCTACGATATTCTCTAGACCTGCACTCACCCTTTTTTCCTCTCCGGGACACCCCACTATGTTTAGCAGCAACCCCACCCTGAATGACAACACCTTCCGCAACCAGGCCGTCGATGTTTACGACGCCGAGAAGCCCGACCTGATGACCGTGCAGGGCGCGGTCAACAAGACGATGATCCTTTTGGCGATCTGCGTCGGCGCTTCGATCTTCTCTTGGATCGCCGCCACCTCGGGCGCGACCTACACGACTCCGATGATGCTCGGCGGGGCGATCGGCGGATTCGTCGTAGGCCTGATCACAAGTTTTAAGCCGACGTGGTCGCCGTTTACCGCGCCGATTTATGCCCTGCTGATGGGGTTGTTTGTCGGTGCCGTCTCGGCGTTTTATGAAGCCAGCTTCGGTGCCGGTGCCAGCCAAGCCGCGAACGGCCTGCCCCTGAACGGCATCGTCGTGCAAGCGCTCGGATGCACGCTCGGCGTCACCGCGATGATGCTGATCCTCTACACCTTCCGCATCATCAAAGTCACCGAAAAACTCAAAGCCGGCGTCATCATGGCCGCGGGCGGCGTGTTCCTGTTTTACTTGGTCGCGATAGTGATCAGCTTCGTCGCACCTGACGCCTACAACATGATCCGAGGTACCACTCCCCTGAGCATCGGCATCAGCGTGCTGATCGTGGGCGTCGCCTCGTTCATGCTGCTGCTGGACTTCGACCGCATCGAGCAAGGCGCCGCCCAGGGCGCTCCCAGCTACATGGAGTGGTACTCGGGCTTCGCGCTGCTGGTCACGCTGATTTGGCTGTATCTCGAAATCCTGCGTCTGCTGGCGAAGCTCAAAGACCGCTAAGCCGAACCCTTTTGAAACTTTTACGCTTGCGGCGGGCCGATCTCGATCGTTCTGCCGCAAGCGTTTTTCGTTGAGACCGCCATGAATCAGCCGAACACCCCCACGCCCGATGTCGACCCGTTCGGCAGCCTGTACACCCGCATCGGCGAAAACGGATTCGCCCGGCTGGTCGCGGGGTTTTACGAGCGGGTGAAGACCGACGACATCCTCGGGCCGATGTACCCCAAAAACGATTGGGAAGGGGCAGAGCAGCGGCTGCGCGATTTTCTGGTGCAACGTTTCGGCGGCCCGACGCGCTACTCCAAGCAGCGTGGCCACCCACGGCTGCGGATGCGGCACATGCCTTTTGCGATCGATCAGGCGGCACGGGACCGCTGGACCGAATTGATGGGGCAGTCGCTAGCCGAGGCTGATCTTCCCCAAGACACCCACGCCCCGCTGACGCAGTTCTTCGATCAGGTCGCGACGTTCATGATGAACCGCGGCTGACGGAACCACATCGGCCAACCCGCTACACTCCCGCCCATGGACGAATGGCTCAATGTGCTCGCCGCGACGCTGGCGGTGTTCGGCGTGGTTGGGCTCGGTGGCCTGCTCCGCCGACTCAACTGGCTGACCGAAGAGGCCGACGCTTCGCTGTTGAAGATCGTGGTGCGCGTGCTCGTGCCCTGCCTGATCCTGCGCAGCGTCGTGAGCAACCCGTCGCTGGACGAGGCAAACAACGTCTGGCTGCCGCCGGTCGTCGGCTTCGGGGTGACCGCGTTGTCTTTCGGGATCAGCGGGCTGTTCGCCTGGATGCTGGGGCCCAAGATCGGGCTGAAGAGTCCTGCCGCACGGCGTACGTTTGCCCTCGCAGTCGGCCTGCACAACTACGGCTACCTGCCGATCCCGCTCGCCGAATCGCTCTACGGCCCCGGCGACCCGATGCTCGGGGTGCTTTTCGTCAACAACGTCGGCGTCGACTTGGCGATGTGGACGCTGGGCATCGCGGTGGTCAGCGGCTCGCTGGGTTTGTCAGGGCTGCGTCGGATGCTCAACGGCCCATCCATTGCGCTGGTCGTAGCGCTCGGGCTGCACATGATCGATGCGCGGTCGTGGTGGCCCGGGGCAACGGGCTTTATTTGGCAGGGCATCGATTGGCTAGCCAGTTGTGCGATCCCTGTGGCGCTGCTCTTGATCGGGGCAACGATGGTCGATGCGTTGGGCGGTCTTCACAGCGCGAAGATGGACGGCGGGACCATCGGCCGAACGGGTGCGATCATTACCACCGGCTGCCTCCTGCGCTTGGGTTTACTTCCGATCATGTTCCTCGTCCTCGCCGTAGCCTTGGGAAACTCGGGCATGATCGGCTCGCACCTGCCTGGCGGCGGAGCCAGCGTCGAACTCCAACGCGTCTTGCTCCTACACAGCGCGATGCCCTCGGCCATCTTCCCGATCCTGCTCGCCCGCCACTTCGGCGGCCACCCGCCGACCGCCACCATCATCGCGCTCTCGACCTCGGCCCTCAGCCTACTCACCATGCCGGTGTGGCTCGCCGTCGGAAGGCAATTCGTGTCTTAACGGAATCGATGCCTTAACGGGGTGCAGGGG
>JBCCWB010000151.1:0-10197 GCA_039194345.1 Planctomycetota bacterium | reverse complement strand
GTCGTCTTCGCCACGGTAGACCGAAGAGAACTGAGCATGATCGCCTTCACTCGGTTTGAGGACGATGGTTTCGAGTGGGACTTCGACCGAGGTCTTCGGGCCGATGCGGTGACCGAGATAGTGACGGGCGAGTGCCGTCACACGCCAAGCCAGTAAGGCGTCGCTGTTTTGATCTCGAATATACGACGCTGGTGGTGGTAGGTTAGGCGGACCACTCATGTCCAAGTGGATCAAAGCGTCGATGTCTGGTGGGTATCCTGCCCAGAGTTGAGCCTCGTAGTCTGCGTATTCAACGCGGTGAATGTTCTTCATGGAGAGGTGGTAACACCTCTTGCTTTTAAAGCTTTCGCTGACCTTGTCGTCAGCGTGCTGTCAGTGGGCCATCACCGAGATCACCCTCTACGGCAGTACCTTTGGGGCATGTCTCAGGAAGCTAGCGAATCGAGCTTTCTTAGAGACAAGTCAGATGCGGGTCAGTATAGCCCACCGACTCATCAACCTAGGAAGCAAGCCATGAAACCATCTAAACGACGAGAGAGCAAGTTCCGCCAGATCCCCGACCTGCTACGGCTCGTGGCCTGGTCGATCCTACTGGGCTGCACGATTGCGCTCGCGTTAACCGCCTTCTACCTCACCCTCCGCTTGTGCTGGGTCTTCATCCGCGAAACCCAGCCCTGGCTCTAACCCCCCGGAACATCCCACGCAATCCCCGGGAGCAATCGAGTGAATGGTGCCGGGGTTCGGAGTACGACATGGCTTGGAACTTTTTCAAACATCTGCGAACCCCCAAAAATCATCAACCGGTAGGCGGCGAGTTGGAGACCATGATCTATACGGATCCCGACACGGGCCAGAAGATCGAAATCCCCATCAAGGGCAGGATCGTCTTGGAGGGACCTAACGGTGCACCAATTGTTATTAACACCCACGAAGAGGTCTTCCTTCCTGATGGTCTTTCTGTTCACACCCAGAAAGAAAAGTGTTTGTGTTACTGCGGCTATACGGTGAGTAGCAAATCGGTGGAGGAAGGCTCGTATATCAATCATTCACTTTGTCGTGGCTGCCGCCGCGAAGTGGTGATCGACGGCAAAACCAAGATCGTCACGCTCGAACACTACCAAGCGTTACGCCGCCGACAAATCGCGTTGACCTTGGGCAAGAAGTTGCTCAACACCGTTGTGGACGTAGACGGCAAGGGGGACCGTGATGGCTAAGTCAAGCAAGGATCGGTTCCCCGGTCAACTACTCAAAGCTCGGGTGTATCTACGCGAACACGGTTTACTTGATAACCCGGTCATCCGGAACCTCGACCGTCTGTGCGAGACCGACTACATCAACCAGTCCTCGTGGCCGGTTGAGATGTTGATGACGCGCGTTTGTAAGCATCAAGCAAAATCGATGCTCGAACCCAACACGGTGCCATTCGAGAAGGCTCATCTACCAAGCCGAGGCATCTGTTTGGGCGAAGCGTTCCGGGCTACCGCCGCGGCCACGGCCGAACTGCTCTACATCGCGATCGCTTGGCTCCACGTCGGCCTTTTGGCGGCGGGATCGGCGGGGTCGGGGAAGTCGAATTTCATCAAGTTCATACTTATTCAGCTATTCCCGCTACTCAAATCCGTGTGGGTGACCGAGCTCTACAAGGCGGAAATGAGGCACTTCCTGCCGGTGCTGAAGAAGATCGGCATCAATCTGGTAGTGATCCAGCCCCGCAACGCATGTATCAACACCCTCCAGCCGGTGGGTGATCCACGGGCACACGCCTGGATCGCAGTGGACCAACTGTGTCGCCACACCGGGATGCCGACGCGGGCACGGTCAGTCTTGTACCGGGTGGTGATGCAGTTGTATCGCGAGTTCGGGCTGCTAGACGGTGACGTCGATGTTTACCCCACGTGGTTCGATGTCTTCATTCGGATCCGGGACAACAAGAAACTCAACTTCCAGGCTCGTGATGCGGTTCTCGATCGACTGGGTGGTTACCTAGCGTCTCAATCGGGGGCATACCGTCTGGCGTGGCGGCCCGAAGACCTCGCCAACATCCACTGTGTCTTCGAATACCACGCCGCCACCGAATCCCAGAAAGGGATTGAGACGTCGTATTTACTCCGTTCGCTACTGACCCATGCCGTCCAAATGGGCCGGGTAAACGCTCCATTCACTAACCTCTGTGTCATCGATGACGCTCACCGCTTCCTAAGCGGCGGCAACGAAGAGGAAGGTGGCGTCACACCTATCGAGGAACTCCTCTCGGTGATCCGTGGATCCGGCACCAGTGTTTTCGCCTTGGTGCAGTCCCTGTCCCGCGTACCTCGTGGCGTCCTGGCCAATCTTTCCAACCGGGTCATGTTCCGCCTCGCCACCGATGCGGATTACCGCCAACTCGCCGCCGACATGAACATGACCGCCGAGCAACGCGAGTGGGCCAAACGCCACCTCCGTCCCGGCCTTGGTGTCTTCACCTCAGCCGATGGGCCTTGGCGTGAGCCCATACTGATGGATATTCCGGCATATGAGCTTCCGAGTGTCGTCACCGATGCCCAGGTCGCTGCCAGCCTCAAGCACCTGTCCCACCTCCCCGTCAAACGAGCCACCGAATTCGACAACTTCTCACCCCACGAAGCCATCACCCTCCCCCAACCCCCGGAAGTGCCTACGGCAAAGTCTGGGGGAGTAGCTCGGCGAAGTGACCAATCAAAGCCGACGAAATCGCTCCCGGCACCAACTACCGTAGCCGGATCGGCATCCCCACAGATCAGCGGTGACGAGATCGCCTTCCTCAAAGCCATTCGTGATCACCACGATCTACCCGCCAGCAAGTTCCGGGGGGTTCTTGGATTCGGATCGGACAAGACCCTCCGGCTCCGCCGAACCCTCATCGAGAAAGGTTGGGTGAAGCAAACCCCGGTCCAAAAAAACGCCAAAGGTCGTGCGTCGCTGTTGCTGAGCCTGACCCTCCAAGGCGAGTCGATCTTCTCTGACGCCCACCTTCCGGGGGAAGGGGGTGATGCGTGACGATTTCGCTTATCCACGAAAGCGTCTTGCTCGGCCCCCCGGAAGCCTATCTCCAAACGGTGGGGTTCACGGTGACACGGTCGTTCGCCACCCATCGTTTCGGGTATCGCGGTTTGATCGACCTGTTCGCCACACGCGGCGATCAACGTCTCGCCATCGAGGCCGAGATGTCGCCCGACCGCGTGCTGCCCGGTGACGTGGGCAAGGCGTTCGCCGTACGTGCGACCCTCCTCTTTATCGGCACGCCCAATCGTCGTGTCGCGGATGCGTGCACCCGGCGAATCAAAGGTAGCGATATCAACCTCGGCGACCTGGTTGTTTTATCCCGGCCGTTAGGGCCTTTCATGACTCGACTTAAGGCATTGTTTCCCGTTTCGTCCGGCCTTGTGACTGGCGTCAGGACGTCAACCCCCGGAAGTAAATCCGGAAATTCATCAGGAGATCCAGCATGAGCATCAAGTGGTCAAACGTGTGTTTCGGTTTGGGGCTTATTTTAGTTATCAACTTCCTCATCAACGGGGGAGGCGAGATCAGTTCCGCCTTTATCAGCCTGATCGAATCGATCAGTGAGTTCGGCCAATCCGATCGCATTTACGCCTTGGCCGTGTTGATGGCTTTGGCCATTGTCGTGTTAGGCCTCGTGAGATTGATGGTGAACTCACGACCCCGCAAGTGAGCATCGCTCCCATCGATTCAGCGGAATAGGTGTCGCTGACTTGAGCGTCAGCACGGTGTCAGCGGCCCCAAGCTCGCGACGGCTTTAGGGAAGTACATTCGATGAATCGCAAATGCTGACTTTTATGATCCAGCAATAAGCCGTTCCGTAAGCCCCGAATTCATCAGTCTTCGACACAAGAGAGGAGCCTCCAATGAACATCAAGAATCCGTTCAGCAGCACCAAGGCGAAGAACCCGTTCGGCAAGGACCGCTACAAGATTCTCAACGAATTGGGAAAAGGCGGGCAAGGCATCGTATACAAAGCTTTGGACACCACAAATGGCAGTGAAGTCGCCCTCAAACGAGCCAACCCATCGATCGACAAAAAGCATCGTTCACTGATCGAAGCCCGTCTGGAGCGTGAAGCAATCTTCCCTGTCCAGCATCGGAATCTGATCACGGCGATCGACTTTGGGCTTGACGAAGATGGTTACTACGTTGTCTTCCCGCTCGCACCGGGCAAGGACCTTATTGCCCACGCTCAAGATGGTTGGCTGGCCAGCGATGATGAAGTCCTCCATATCGTGCAGTCCGTGACCGAAGGCCTTGCGGCCATACATAAAGCCGGGTATCAGCACCGGGATGTTAAGCCACACAACATCCTCTGCGATCTGCGTGCAAAGAAGGTGTTTTTAATCGATCTTGGGATGGTCACCAGTCCCGGTGCCAGCACGCGATTGACCCGGCCCGATCAGCCTATTGGTACCTTGGCGTTCGCCTCTCCCGAAGCGATTAAGTCTCCGTGCCAACACGACCCGCGTTCTGATCTGCACGCGATCGGATGCCTGATCTATTGGTTCTATAGCGGTCAATCACCTTTTGATGCGGCATCCGAAGCCGAGGCGATTCAGCGTGTGACTCAAGAAGTTCCACGTCGGCTGACCGAGATCAACCCCGCAACGCCGCCCATCATGGCGTCGTTGGCCGAGGGTTTACTTGCCAAGAACCCCAACGATCGCTGGCCCCAAACCGCCAATGCGGTCATCGACACGCTCCAAGGCGGCGGGCAAAACCCATCGGCAGCTCGGCCTCCACAACGAAGTAGCTCATGCCCGCGTTGCCTGGCGTGTGGTTCTCCCAGCCCTAATGCCGAGCGGTGTTCGGTGTGCGGTCGATTCTTCGCAGCATCCATTCTGCTTAAGTGCCAACTCCCCGATGGTCGGACCCGTGATTTCCGGCTCCCAATGGGCCGCTACCCCGTTGGGCGTCACGAGATCTCTCGCTCCAACCCATGTGTGTCGAGGCGGCAGGCCGAGGTCCTAGTCACCTCGAACGAAGTATCGGTCCGTCACCTCGACGGCCGGAACCTCACCTTGGTAGATGGGCAGGCCGCGTCACGTCGCCAGCCGATCCGCGTCAAAAATCAACTTCAATTCGCCAACGTGGTTGCGGAACTGCATCCGCAGCATTCCTGATCCTTCCCTCTTTATGGAGATTCTGTTATGTCAGATCAACATCGTTTACTGTCCTTGCCCTCGGGTTCCGGTTTTCCATCTTCGCTGCAAACAAATCGGACTGCGACACGAAGCAGCCAAGCCGGAGATTCATACGGATCGTTTGTACCTGCTCCAACTGATGGAGGGACCCATCAAGTCCTGGTGCTGGATGTATCCAGTTCCATGAATGGCCCGTGTGAACCTCAGCTCAAGAAGATCGATGCCCTCATTCGATCCTCGATAAACTTCCTGAATATTCAGGCCCGGCAACACAAGGGAACAAAGATCACCATCGTGACTTTCAACCACAACGCCCAGGTCCTGATCGAAGACACCGTGGATCAAAACGGTCACGCTCGACTGGTCGAAGCGGCTAAAAGCCTCAAGGCTAGTGGTGGTACCGACATGATCAAAGCCTTGAAACTTGGCGGTGATGCCTTCGACCCCAATCAGTTCGGTGTGAAGCAACTCACGCTACTGTCTGACGGAGTCCATGAATCGGGGGGCGATCCGTGTACCGCCGCAGATGCTTTACGTCAGCGAGGCATCATGATCTCCGCGATTGGTTTTGGGGATAACGCCGACGAGCATACGCTCCGTAAGATCGCGTCCCAGAAGAACGGTGCCCCGGCCTACTGGAATGCTCGTGACCAGGACACGCTGTCGAGTTCTCTGGTTGCCGCTACGCAGACGTATTGAATCTCGAAACACATCCAGCCAGGGCTTAACGGCTTTGGCTGGTCTTTGGCACGGTGGCGTATTGCGAACCCTTCGCGAAGAGATTTTTAGGTCCATGTCATACATCTCGATGGTCTTCGCAGAGTGTAAATATCCCGTATGCCGGGCTCGTTGAGGTCAATATGTCAACTCTTGCTATGAGGAATCCGAAATGACACCCGACGAACGTTTTGAGCAAGTCGTCTCCATCCTGTCACGTGCTGTGGCAGAACTCGGCAAGCGATACGCCTTGCCAGCCTCTAGAAAGTCTTCCGAATGTTCAGATTCGGGGTTGATGTTTGTTCCTGATGATGGATTACATGTGTCTAGCGCCACTTCGGTTAACCGGGCCAACCAGGAGCCTCGATATGCCCCACGATTTTCAGCAGCAAATCAATGAACTACACAGCTTGACCCCGAAGCAGCTTCGCGACGAATATCACAAGGTGTGGGGCGAGCCCTCGAGATCGGGCAATAAACGATTCCTGATCAAGCGCATCGCGTGGAGGATCCAAGCCGACGCCGAAGGTGACCTGCCCGAACGTGTCCGCAGGAAAGCTCTGGCCATGGCTCGTGACAGTGACCTCCGCACGACCTCACCGGTCTCGAAACGCCCACCCGCACCCATTGCGCTAGCAGGGCGCACCGTCAGCCGTTCCTTTTCTTCGTTGCCCGGCCCGCATCCAGACTTACTACCCGGCTCCCAACTCACGCGTCTATATAAGGGCACCACGGTGGTGGTCGACATTCTCGAAGACGGTTTCGCCTATCAGGGACAGAAGTACCGTTCCTTGAGCGCCACCGCCAAGGCCATTACGGGGAGTCACTGCTCTGGCTACGCCTTCTTTGGGCTCAAGCCTACAAATCGCTCTCGGAAATTCAATCCGTAGGAAATCTTCATGACTTTCAACTGCGCCATCTACACCCGTAAATCCACCGAGGAAGGCCTCGAGCAGGACTTCAACTCTCTCGACGCTCAGCGGGAAGCCTGCGAGGCCTACGTTCTCAGTCAGAAGAACGAGGGCTGGTTTGCGTTGCCCACGCGCTACGACGATGGCGGCTATTCCGGGGGCAACGTCGAGCGGCCGGCGTTCAGACGCCTGATGGAACACATTGAGTCTGGCCTGGTTCAGGTGCTAGTGATCTACAAAATCGATCGGCTGACACGTTCGCTTGGCGACTTCGCCAGGGTAATGGAGGCTTTAGAGAAGCACCGGGTGACACTCGTGTCGGTCACTCAGAATTTCAACACCACGACTTCGATGGGGCGGCTGACGCTGAATATGCTGCTGAGCTTCGCTCAGTTTGAGCGGGAGATGACCGCCGAGCGGACCCGTGACAAGATCGGCGCGATGCGGTGCAAGGGTAAGCACTTCGGCGGGCACCAAGTTCTTGGCTACAACGTTGTGCGTGAGCCCAGTGGTGCCAAGTTAATGGTGAATGAGACCGAGGCGCAGCGAGTCTTAGAAATCTTCAAGCTCTACTTGCAATACCGCGCGATGGTCCCGGTGGTCAAGGAACTGGATCGGCGGGGCTGGCGTAACAAAGCCTGGGCCACCAAGGCAGGCAAGCCCCGTGGCGGTGGCCCGATCGACAAGAGCATCCTCTGGCGTATTCTCACCAACCCGATCTATCTGGGGAAGGTGAAATATCGAGAGAGGCTGTATGAGGGTGAACACGAAGCGATTGTTCCTCAAGAACTGTGGGCCGAGGTCCAGGCGATGCTTGCCCGCAACCACCGTGGTGGCGGGAATTCGGGAAGGAGCTCTAAGGGTGATTCTGCTCTGCTTCGGGGCTTGTTAATTTGCGAAGCCTGCGGGGCTGGAATGATCCCGACGTACACCTCCAAACGGCTGGCCGGTGGGGCGGTTCGGCGATACCGCTACTACGTCTGCGGCCGTGCGGCCAAGCGGGGGCGCCAGACCTGCTCGTGTCCGTCGCTTGCTGCGTCCGAGATCGAGTCGTTCGTGGCACAGGAAGTGGCGGTGATCGGTAGCGACGGCAAGCTGCGCCAGCGCGTGGTCGCGAAAGCTCGCGACCAGCTTGCCGAAGCGGGGCGGTGGCTCGATGAGGAATCCGCCAACCAAGCATTGATCGACTTTGAGCCGATCTGGAAAACCTTGCCGCCGGGCGAGCGTCAGCAACTGATCCATCTTCTAGTGAGCCGGGTGGCCTACGACCACCAGAACGAGCGTATCGCGATTACTTTCCATCCAAGCGGTCTGGCCAGTTTGAGCGAGGCACGGAACGATGTTGGGGAACTTGTGTCAACGAAGTAGGGAGTTGCAGTGATGAGTCTAACGATCGAGAGAACGTTCCACTCCCGGAAGTATTCGTGCCGCGGGCAGGGCAGGTACCGAACCGAATGCTGCGCTAATTGTTCTAGGGGCACTTTCGGGGGCCCCGTGAGCGAGGGGCGGGTTCCTCGGATATCCCGCTTGATGGCGTTGGCGATCAAGTTCGAGGACTACGTTCGCAACGGTCTGGTCCAGGACTATGCCGAGCTCGCCCGGTTAGGTCGCGTCAGCCGCGCCCGTATCACCCAGATAATGGATCTGAATCTGCTGGACCCGGGAATCCAGGAGGCCATTCTTAATCTCCCCCACACCTTCCGGGGGCGCGACTCAATCCGCGAACGGCACGTTAGGCCGATCAGTGCCGAGTTGAGCTGGACGAGACAGAGGGCCATGTGGAACCAAGTACTCGAACAAACGGGCCATAATCAGTGCGGAGTTATTAGCGGCACAGCATAGGGGGTGCCCAACATGATTTTTTACTGGACATCGCCGCGGTAGGATCGAAGGTCTGGCGAGGCGGCATCGAAGCTCTTAGGCAACCGGACACCATTGCCCCCTAATAGAAACTCACGGCGTCTACAACGTCGATTGCTGAACAACCATGGATTAGTCTTACTACCACTCTTTCAGCGCCATAACTCACCACGTATGTATCGCCCTTGACCCAAGAATCCGACCGCGAGCCACGCCGCATGACCCCATTCATCGACATCCAGCCCGAGCTGTGCTCAATCGCCGACGAAGCCGCGAAAAGACAGTCACAGGCGTTGTTTCGGCAACGGACCTGCAAAACAGATGGCTCCGTGTTGACAGAGATCGATCTCTACATTCAAGATCGGCTTGTCGAGGTCCTAAAATCTTGGATGCCGTCGATCGACATCATCGCTGAGGAGGGACACGAAACCAAGGTAAGCGACGGTGCAGCCTTGGCTGCTGTTATCGACCCGATCGACGGGACGGATAGCTTCAGCCAAGGAATCCCTACTTGGGCGATTTCCGTAGGTATTGTGGACCCTAGCCGTGGCCCCGTCGCCGGATTTATTGCGGCTCCTGCGTTGGGACTGTGGGTACTTGCCCAGGAGCGATCCCAAGTGTGGGTAAACGGCGAGAAACACAAGAAGCAACTGGGTTCGATGGAAGTATCTAGACTCGCCAACCTATGCGTGTCTTCCCGCGTCCACCAACAGCTCGAGCTCAATGATTTCCCCGGCAAACTTCGAAGCTACGGGAGTGCCGCGTTACATCTACTTTGGCCAAGCCTTTACGACGGGGTCATCGGTGGCCTGCAGGACGATCGTGCTTTTGTCTGGGACGTGGCGGGGGCAGCAGCCATCGCCGCCGCCACGGGGCTCACTTGTCGGTATCTATCCGGTCAAGATATCGACTGGGGTATCCTGCTTGATAAAAAGCAGATCGAGGACTTCATTTTGATTGCTTCGCCAAACAATACGGAACGCATAAGGTCACTAATCAGACGCCGATAAGACCAAAAAGGCAAACAAGCACTCGAATTCGCCGCGCTTGTATCCAGCCATGGTGTTCCAAAGCAGACTGTGTGTATCAAGCATTAGTTCGCGACCTCTACTGATTGATTGGCGCATGGGATCGCCCAGAAAAATCTCACCTAGCAGTTCTAGACACTAAAGAAAAAGTTCGCCAAATTCGTGGAACAGTGCATCACCCTTAATGAAGGTTGATCCGGTGAGCCATCCCTCGTGAAACATAGGGGCGGGTATCGGACTCTTGAGTACGAGTTGAATCCAAGCTTTTACATCTTGCCGAGGTGGGGAAAGAGCGGGATTCGAACAGGTCTGTGCAGCTAAGTTACTGTTCAGGACATAATTGGAATGTAAATAGAGTAATGATGGCGATTTCTGAGTTCGTGATGGTTTACTTTCGGCACACGGGTTTTGAATGGATTTAGCTCCCTATTGAGAGCACAGGTGAGTGATATCTTCTGTACCTCAAATCGTCTTGAAATACTGAGAATCAACACATCGATTGGTTACTTCGTG
>JBCCWB010000150.1:0-10575 GCA_039194345.1 Planctomycetota bacterium | reverse complement strand
TTAGTTAGGCGAGAGAAAATGGATGGATGGATGGGTGGGTAGAGGGTGGTTGGATAGGTAGAATTGGATGGAAAGAAAGACAAGATACAGTAAATGGATGAACAAAGCCCGCCGTCGGGCGAGATCATGCCGACGGTCATGCGGAAGCTGGTGGTCTTGCCCGCGCCGTTGCGGCCGAGCAGTCCCACGATCTCGCCCTCGGCGACGTCGAACGAGACTTCGTTGACGACGGTTCGGCCGTTGTAGGTCTTGACCAGATTGGTGGATTTGAGAATGAACATGTCAGCGGTACAGGATAGCCGATCGACTCAGCCCCCGGCGAGTTCCTCCAGCTCGGCCCAGCGTGCGTAGAGCGTCTCGACCTTGGTCTGGGCGTCGCCCAGGTCCTGGCAGACCTTCGCGAACTTCTCACGGTCGGCCATGACGTCGGCGTCGGACGACTGGGCCTGCAGCGATTCGAGCTCGGCCTCGGCGTCGAGGATCGCGGATTCCATGCCGTCGAGTTCACGCTGGAGTTTGTAGGTGAGTTTTTTGGGGGGCTTGGGGGTTGGGGGCTGGGGGCTTGGGCTGTTGGTCTTGTTGGATTTGTCCTTCGTGGCAGCTTCTTCACGTTGGCGCTTGGCCTGGTCTTTGGCCCATTGGGCATACGAGGCGTAGGGCTTGGCCTTGCCCTTCCCGTCGAGCGAGAGCAGTTCGGTGGATAGGCGGTCGAGCATGAAGCGGTCGTGGGTAACCAGCACGATCGCGCCCGGGAATTCGGTGAGGGCTTGTTCGAGGACTTCGAGGGACGGGATGTCCAGGTCGTTGGTCGGCTCGTCGAGGATGAGCAGGTCGGCGGGCTTGAGCATCAGGTTGGCGATGAGCACGCGCGCCTGTTCGCCGCCGGAGAGGTCGCCGACGGAGGTGTTGAACTTGCCGGGGTCGAAGAGGAACTTCTTGGCCCAAGATGCGACATGCAGCGGCTTGCCGCGGTAGTCGACGGTGTCGCCCACGGGGCAGAGCGCTTCGCGCAGCTTCTGCGTCGGGTTGAGTGCTTCGCGGTGCTGGGTGAAGCTGACGACGCGCAGTTCGGCGGCGGGTTTAACGGTGCCGGTGTCGGGCTGGAGCCCGTCGTCTTCGACCGAGCCCATGAGCAAGCGGAGGAGCGTGGTCTTGCCCGAGCCGTTGGGGCCGAGCAGACCGAGGCGGTCGCCCGGGCCGAGCTCGAGGTCGAGGCTGTAGAACAGCTTTTTTTCGCCCATGGTCTTGGAGACGTTGTGGGCGGCGAGCAGGCGTTTGGTCTTGCGCTCGGTGGCCTGGAAGTCGATGGTGGCGGTCTGCTTGGGCGCGTTGTTGCGGGTGGCGAGGTTCTTGAGCTCGCTCTTGCGTGAAGCGGCGTCGTCGACCTGCGACTTGTTGCGTGTCTGTCGGCCCTGGATGCCTTGCTTCAGCCAGGCGTTGTCACGTCGCACTTTGCCCGCCAGAGCGGATTGCTGCGCCGCCTGGGCATCGAGGAAGTCTTCCTTGCGGCGGAGAAACTCGGTGTAGTTACCCTTGGCTTCGAACGTACCGCCGGGGTAAGCCCGTGAGAGCTCGACGATACGCGTCGCGGTGACTTCGAGGAACGTGCGGTCGTGCGTGATGAAGACCATCGCCCCTCTGAACCCCGCCGAGGAGCTTGGGCTCACGAACGACTCCAGCCAGAGCACGCCCTCCAGGTCGAGGTGGTTGGTCGGCTCGTCGAGCATGAGCACGTCCGGCTCGGTCGCCAAGGCACATGCGATCGACAGCCGCTTCTTCCATCCCCCGGACAGCGATCGCACGAGTCGATCGTGGTCGGTGAACCCCAGCTTCGAGAGGACCGCCGAGCCGCGGAAGTTCTGGTCTTCGCTGAGCGTCGCGCCGCCGGATTCCCGAGCCAGCCAATCCATCACCGCCGAGAGGGGGGTCGCATCCTCGGCGAAGTTGTCCGACTGCGCCACGTACGCCAGCTTGAGGTTCTTCTTCCGCGTGAACTCCCCGGTGTCGGGGGTTTCCAGCTCGGCCAGGCATTTGAGCAGCGTGGATTTGCCCGAGCCGTTGGGCCCGATGAGCGCGAGGCGTTCGTCGTCGTGGATGGCCAGGGAGATGCCTTCGAACAGCGTGTGCGTGCCGTAGGTTTTCGAGAGGTCGCGGGCGGTGAGGAGCGTGGCCATGGGGTGGAGAGTTTAGCGGAAGCGGCTGCGGGTTTCGTGGGTTGGGGCTATGGGTGTTGGGGGTTTCAGGTCATACAATCAGTGGATGGAACGCATCGGCGAATCTTGTGGGCTGTGGCGGGTCGGGCATGGTGTCAGTGAGGCGAACTCGGCGCAGGTGCACGGGCTGTATCGGCGTCTGGATGCTGAGCGATCCGCTGGGCGGCTGCAGGTGCTGGATGTGGTGCCGGGGTACGACAGCTTGGCGGTGCATTTCGATCCTTTGACAACGGATGTGGCGGAGCTGGACCGACAAGTCGCTGGTTGGATTGAAGACGTTGACGGCTCTGCGGATACCGAGGCCAGCAGCGGGGCATTGGTCACGCTGTCGGTGCACTACGAAGGGCCGGACTTGGCTCGGGTGGCGGAGCACACGGGGCTCAAGCCGGATGAAGTCGTGCAGCGTCACACCCGGCCGACCTACACCGTGGCGGCGATTGGGTTCATGCCGCACTTCCCTTACCTACTCGGGCTCGACCCGGCATTGGCGACGCCGCGTCTCGAATCCCCCCGGGTGCGAGTGCCCGCCGGCAGCGTGGCGATCGGCAACGACCAGACCGGCGTCTATCCCCAGGACTCGCCGGGCGGCTGGAACCTCATCGGCAGCACCGACCCTGGGCTGCTCACCACGCTCCGCCCCGGCGACCGTTTGCGTTTCGAGGCGGTGGAGGTGACGGCATGACCGCACCAGCGAAACGATTGCTTCTGAATGTCGACACCGGCGAACGCGGTGCGGATCACGCGGTTGATCACGAACTCGTGCGCCACGCCGACGTGATCAACCTTGCTTGCGGCGGACACGCGGGTGATGCGGCATCGATCCGGGTATTCGCAGAACTCGCTCAGCAGCTCGGCAAAATCGTTACGGCTCACTTGGCCTATCCCGATCGGGAACACTTCGGCCGACGGCGTATGGATATGCCGGTGGAAGCGCTGCTGCGATCGTTGGACGAGCAGCGTGAGCTTCTGCCCGAGCCAACATGGATGAAGTTCCATGGGGCGCTGTATCACGAAGCTGACCGCGATCCTGCGTTGGCGAATTCGTTGGCGGCTTGGTTGAAGCGTGTGGGTTTCACCATTGTGGTCGCGCCGGTGCCGGGCGTCTTTGCGGAGGCCGCGCGCGAGCAAGGATTGAATGTGTTGGCCGAGGCGTTTGTTGAGCGGCGGTACCACCGCGATGCCGAAAACGATCGGGTCGCATTGCTGCCACGGTCTAATGCCGAGGCGTGTCTGACAACGCTGCCCGAGGCGCTTGCTCAAGCCGAGGATTTAATAGTGCGGGGGAAGGTACGCCTACACCCCACTAGCGAGCCCTGCCGAATCCAGGCCGACACGTTGTGCATCCACAGCGACTCGCCGATCGCGTTGGACTTGGCCGCGGCATTGGCGGAGCGATTGTGCGTTACGCCTCATGACACGGGGGCGAAGCCGTGACTCTGGGGCTGGACTACGATGGGCGTGGGTTATGCCGGTTGGTATCGGCCCCGACCTACGGCAGGCAAGACCTGGGCCATGCACCGGGCGGGCCGATGGATCGCTTTGCGGTGTGGGTGGGCAACGCGATACTTGAGCAAAACCGCTACGCCGCAGCGCTGGAAGTGGTGTACCTACCCGAAGCGCGTTTCACCGAGTCGAGCTGGTTCGTGCTGTCGGGCGCGCGGCGTGATCGGCCAAGGCTGTTACGCCGTGGCACCTCGGGTGAAGAACCGCTGCAACACGCGGTGGTGTATCGAGCAGAGGCTGGAGATCGTTTGGTACTCGGCCGGCCAAGCCGTGGGCTGCGGACCTATGTTTGTGTGCGTCGCGATTCCCAGGACCTGCCCGGCGATTTAGCGGGGCGTCACCGGCCGCCGTTCGATGAGATCTGTCGCACGGCCGATGCCGACGGTGCGATCCGCGTGACGGCGGGCCCCGAATACGGCTGCCTCGTGGACTCTACGGCGATGTGGAAGACCTCATGGCAGCTGACACAGAAGATGAGCGATGTCGGCGTGCGGCTCACGCCCGCGGCGACCGACAAAGCCGCGATGCCCACCGCCCAGCCATCGGAGATCACATCCGGCCCGGTGGCCGACGGCACGATTCAACTCACCCCGACCGGCCCGCTGGCCTTGCTACGGCAGCGTCCAACCTTGGGCGGTTATCCGCGCATCGCTACGGTCATCGATGTCGACCTCGATCGCTTTGCGCAGTACCAGCCGGGCCAGTCGCTCCGATTCAAATTGGTAACGAACGAGCAGGCGTTGGCGTTATACCAACAGCGTGAAGACGACTTGGCGTCGTTGATCGCAGGATGGGCGAAGTAGTTCGAAAGCTTCCCGAACGTGCGACTGGGGTTCAAGCAGCCGCACGAACCCGCTACGATAGGTGCCATGCAAGCAGTCGGTCGATACTTCTGGAGGTTGGGGCCCGGCAACCCGATGGTGGTGCGGATCGTCGAGGGCGGCTCTCGGCGGATGCAGCACATGTTTGTCCGCATGGGCTACCTGGGGTTACTCGTGATCCTCGTGGTCATCGGCCTGCTGTCGGGCGGGGGGCTCGGCGAGAACGTCAGCCTCGGCAACCTCGCGATCGCGGGATCGCAGGTCTTCCGCCTGATCGCCTACGGCCAGGTGCTGGGGGTCTGCCTGTTGGCCCCGCTGTTTATGGCAGGCGCGATCGCGTCCGAGCAGTCGGGCAAGACGTACAACATCTTGCTGACCACGCCGTTGTCGAATTTGCAGATTGTGTTGGGCTCGTTGGCGGGCCGGCTGTTCTTTGTGTTGGCGTTGCTATTCAGTGGCCTGCCTCTGTTTGCGGTGGTGCTGGTGTTCGGCGGGGTGCGGACCGGGTCGGTGCTGATGGCGTTCGCGGTGGCGGCGTGCACCGCGATCTTCGTCGGCAGTGTGGCGGTAACGCTGAGCGTGTTGCGGGCTGGCGGACGCAAGGCGGTGTTCGTCTTCGTGATTGCGATCATGGCGTACCTCGTTGGGTTGTACGCGTTGGACCGTGGTTTGCTTCGGGTGATTGATCCCGAGCCGTATACGACTTGGCTGACGTCGCTGCACCCGATTCTGGTGCTCGAGTCATCGCTGCTGAGTACCTACAGCCCTCCGCCGCCGGAAGCGTTGGCGGACTATGCCGCTCCGCTCGCGTTTTTCCGCGGCTCGCCGTTTGCGGCGTTTGTGGTATGGACGCTGTGCGGGAGCGTGCTCATGGTGCTAGGCTGCGCTTTGGGATTGCGTCAGGTGGGGCAGGGCGAGGCGAAGTGGCTGATCGCCCTCAAGCGGACGCTGCGGTTGAGCAAAGGCGAACGCACCCACGCCCCGCGACAGGTCACGGGCAACCCTATCGCGTGGCGTGAGGCGAACACCCGCGGCAAGATGTTTGGCGGCATCCTTGGACGCTACGGCTTCGCGTTATTGGGTTGGGTGGGCGCGGGCCTATTAGTCTGGCTGTATCACACCAACCGGCTGCCGCAGTTGCCCACCACCAACTCCGCGACGGGTTCGAGCCTCATGGCGCCGTACGAGGTGTTCCACCGCTTGCTGACGATCCTGTTGGTGCTGGAAGTCGCGGTGGTGACCTTGGTGGCGATCTACATGAGCGCGGGGTGTGTGAGCCGGGAGCGTGAGGACGGGACGCTCGACATCATGCTGACCACACCCGTGACGCCCCGGCAGTACATCTGGGGCAAGCTGCGGGGCCTCGTGCGGTTCCTGGGGCTGATGATCGCGGTACCGGTGTTGACCGTGGTGGGTGTGAGTGCATATGCGTTGGTCGGGAAGATGCTGGGCTGGTCGCAATCGGGCTTCACCTACTACGGTCTCGATGGCGGGACCTATCCCGATACGCCGTTGGTTTTGCCGGAGGTGGGGCTGTGGTTGGCGTTGATGCTGGTGCCGTTCATCGCGCTGTGCGTGGCCTCGGGTATGGCCTGGAGCCTAAAGGCCAAGGGTGTGCTCGGGGCGGTTGTGCCGACGGTCGGGATCATCGGCGCGGTGGTGCTGGTGATGGGGCTGTGCGGCTGGTCGGGGTTCGGGACCACGGCGTTGATCGGCCCGGTGGTCAACGGGTTCAGCCCGGCGACGAACGCGGCCATGTTGATCAACCCATGGGACCGTGTCGACGGGTTCGTGGGAGAGGGCGAGATCTTCGGCCGGGTGTCGCTGGCGCTGGCGGCACTCGTCGCGGCGGCGGGCTACAGCATGATCGTCTACGCCCTGATCGCGGGGATGGTCAAGGGGTTCGACCAGACGGTGCGGAAGCTATCGGGGACGGGGTAAGCCACAGGTTGATTGACGGATACGGTGATGGCGTGGTCGTTCAAGCGGCTTGGGCTTGGTCATCGTCCCCGTCGCCGTTGCATGCTTCGGGGACGAGGATGTCCAGCGGCTCGGAAAGCAGGCCGTGTTCGATGTGGACCTGGAGCTGTAGGATCAGGGGGTGGGTGAGTTCACGCCCACGACCGAGCAGCACACGTCCGTCGCAGAGCATGATCGGGGCGGCGGTGAACATTCCCGGCTGCAGTTGATCGATGTTGAGCACCTTCAGCTTGGCGGGGCTGTCCTCGCACTCAGTTGTCGGCATCTCGATCAACGCCTTGGTCGTGAGGGGGCATGCTTCGTGGAGCAGTTCGTGAACCGCTTGCCGTGCTTCGAGCTCATTGGATTTTTGGGAGTAGATCGTGTCGAACGCCAGGGCGACCCGCAGGACGCACGCGCCCCAGAGGGGGATCTGATCGTCAATCGCTTCGGCGGGTTTGCCCGCGGGTTCGGTGGCATCGGTTTGGTGTTCGATGATCTGTCCGGGTAACTCTAGCCGGGGGATGTGCCTGAGCATCTGCGCGGCCCGAGCGGGGTGGCTCTTGAGGAGTTCGAGGTCCGCTTCGTTGTCGAAACGGGAAGGTTTGCCGTTGGCGATGTGGTCGGGCAGGGTGAACCGCCCGATCTGGCTGAGCAGCGCGGCGACTTCGTGGGCCCAGGAGTCGTGGAGTTGTAGGTGTTGGACGAGCTGCCGCACCGTTCGCCGGACGCGTCCGTTGTGCTCGGCGAGTTCGGGCTTGGCGAGCAACAGCATCTCGGTGAGCAACCGCACCGACCCGGTCAGAGTTTTATGCAGCAAGCTCTGCTCGGCGCAAGCCAGCAGATAGCGGTGCATCGCCGCATCGATCGCGGGCTGGAGCACATCCGGCGGACAAGGTTTGGCAAGGAAACGGAAAATCTCCCCGCGGTTGACCGCGTCCGTGGCGGTCTCCACGTCGGCGTTGCCGGTCAGCATGATGAAGACGGTGTGCGGCGTGACCTTCCGCGCTTGGTTGATGAAGGTGATGCCGTCCATACCCGGCATCCGCATGTCGGTCACGATCACACCGATGTCGGTGTTCTGACACAGCTCCGACAAAGCCTCGGCCGCCCCCTGGGCGAAGACGCAGTTGTACCGTGTGCCCAAGGTCCGGCGGAAGCCGTTGAGGACGTTGACTTCATCATCGACGAAAAGGATTTGTGATTTACACATGGGACACGTGGTTCCGGAATGGTCGTTTAGCACGACAGGGTCATGAGAATCAGGCGGCGTCGGCCGAAGCTTTCTGCGGGGGTTCAAGCGGGATACGGAGGGTGAAGCAGGCTCCGCCTTCGTCGTTGTTCTGTAGGTTGATCTCGCCTTGATGCTTGTTGACGATCACGTTGTGCGTGATCGCAAGGCCTTGCCCCGAGCCTTCGCCGATGTCTTTGGTGGTGAAGAACGGGTCGAAGATGCGGGAACGCAGCTCCTCGGGGATGCCCGGGCCGTTGTCGCTAACAACGAGCTCGATCCATTCCGACGCATGCCGGGTGGTCAGGCGGATACGTCCCGTCGGGGGGCTTCCGGGCTGTGGGGGGCGGCTGCCTTCCAGAGCATCGGCCGCGTTTACGATTAGGTTGATGAGCACCTGCCCGATCGCTCCGGCGTGGCCATAGACCGGGGGGAGGTCGGGGGCGAGGTCGTATTCGATCTCGGCGACGAACTTCCAGTGGTTGCGGCAGACCGTCGCTGAGGTGCTCACGACTCGGTTGAGGTCGAACTCGTGGGCCGAGCAGTCGCCGGGGTGCGAGTACTCGTGCATGGCGGTGACGATGTTGCAGATACGTTCGAGGCCTTCGAGGGATTCTTTGACCGCCTGGGGCGCTTCGGTGTGGATGAAGTCGTAACCGAGTTCGTCTTTGAGTTGGCGTAGTTCGTCGTCGCGTCCAGCTCGGCCCGTGTCGTGGCTGTCGTGGACCAAGGAGGTTTCATATTGATCAATGAGGCGTTGGAACTTCTCGATCACCTCGCCGAGGAAACGCATATTCTCGGAGACGAATTGGGTGGGTGTGTTGATCTCGTGGGCGACGCCCGCGGCGAGCTCGCCGATGGATTCCATCTTCTGGGCGTGGGAGAGCTGCTGCTCGAGTTGCTTGCGTTCGGTGATGTCCATGCAAGCCCCCAACACGCCGATGATCTCTCCGTCGTCGTCGCGGAGGGGGACCTTGTTGGTGATCACGGAGACGGTGGTGCCGTCGGGGCGGACGATGTTTTCTTCCAGCCCAAGAATCGGTAAGCCGGATTTCATGACCCGCAGGTCGTCGCGCCGGAACTCATCGAGCTGTTGCTCGGAGAACGATTCGTGGTCGTCGGGGCCACCGGTGCCGATCAGTTGATCGGGGTGATCCAGGCCGAACATCTCGATGTGGGCGCGGTTGTATCCGAGGATGACGCTATCTCGGTCTTTCCAGAACACGCCCAGGGGCACGGTGGCCAGCACGGTTTCGAGCATGGCCCGCTCACGGTCGAGTGACTTGCGGAGCTCGGTTTCTTTGTGGTGGGTGGTTTCGAGTTCGAGGTGTTGGCGGTGGGTTTCTTCTTGCCGACGGCTGATATCGTGGAAGATTCGGCTGAGGATGAGATTCAGAGCCACGCCACCGATCAGGATCAGGCCCACCAAGAGAATAGACAGGATCCATATCCAGCCGCGGACACCTTCGGATTGCAATTTGAGGTCATCAACCAACGCGCTGACCTCGTGTGCAGCACGCCGGGTGTAGATGTCCATCCGGTCTTCGATCTGGTCCAGCGCTGCGTGTTCATCGGCCAATGATGGGGTCACCGCTTGGCGGACCGCGGGTTGAAGCTGACTGGACATGGCGGTGAGCTCTAATGCTCGGCCTCTGTGTGCAACCGATTGTTCCTGCGCGGCGGCGATCTGCTCTGCGATCTTGTTGAATTCAGGGGGGTGGTTGCTGAAGGCGGCCTGTTTCCGTTCTAGGATCTCCTGCATCGCTTGGACAGCATGATGTGAATCCTCCCCCTCGTTCGAAGGATCCTCGGCGAGCGGAACCCGACGCACCGCCCAGTTCAGGCGTTGCTCCGCGTGAACCAGCTCCTGGACCTGTCCCAGGCCCGTGACCATCGCCTGCACGCGATCCTGCTTCCGGCTGAGTTCCAGGTCCAGCTTGAGCTCGATCCCGCAGAGCAGCAGCAAGCCTAGGCACGTCAGGGTGACCGCGCAATAGGTGTAGACCCGGACCGAGCGGTAGCTCGAGCGCTTAGGTGAAGGTGGATTCTGGTCACCCCCAAGAGACTCGGCGTCGGCTGATTGTTTCGTGTTTGGTGGATCAGTAACAAACATCATCGACTCGGCGGAACATCCCTAAAACGTATCGGGGAGAAATCGGTTCTGGTTTATGGGGGATCCTCTGGGGCGAATTGGGCCTGACTTAGAGATGACTCCACAGCTCATCTGTATGCCATTTTATGGGAACAGGGGCCGGATCGATAATCGGCTCGGGTCCGGATAAGATAGGGTGAAATTCCCGAAAGGACGATTCGATGCAGCTCTGGCAGCCCGCCATCCCCGAACGCTACACCCGCATGAGCGACGGCCAACTCGCCGAGGCGATCCGTGCCCGCAAGGCCGAGCTGGGGTCGGATTTGGTCATACTGGGCCACCACTACCAGCAGGACGGCGTGATCGAGTTCGCCGACTTTACCGGCGACAGCTTCAAGCTCAGCCAGCTCGCCGCCGAGCAGGTCAGCAAGGTCGGCGCGAAGTACGTCGTGTTCTGCGGCGTCCACTTCATGGCCGAGACCGCCGACATCCTCACCGACGACGGCGTCGCGGTGATCCTGCCAGACCTGGGCGCGGGCTGCAGCATGGCCGACATGGCCGACTACGACCAGACCGTCGAGGCCTGGGAGGCGATCCACGAAACGCTGGGCCAACCCGTGCCCAAGCTCGACGAGACCACCGGCCAGGTCCGCGTGATCCCGGTCTGCTACATGAACTCCAGCGCCGCGATCAAAGCGTTCTGCGGGGCCCACGGCGGGGCGGTATGCACCAGCTCCAACTGCGACAAGATCTTCG
>JBCCWB010000149.1:0-10592 GCA_039194345.1 Planctomycetota bacterium | reverse complement strand
CGCGGGTAAAAACCCGCATGGTCACGGTGGTGAGGTGGCCGCCAGGCTCGTCGAACTGGACCCGCACCTCGTTGTCGGCCTTCATCATTTCTTTCGGCACTGGTATTTCGAGGATGCCGAAGAAGCTCGTGCGTGTACGTTGATCAAAACCGCGCCAGTCGCTGGGAACATCGAGCTGTTTACCATTGCAAAGCACCATGGGCTGCAGCTCCATGCCGTGCTCGCGAGAGATACCGATACGCAGCGTGCCGTGCGAACCTTCGTTACCGGGAATCTTGAAGGTGAGGGGGTGGATGCCGATCTCGTGCAGGTAGCTGTCGCCGTAGTGCTTGGTTTCCTGCACCAACGCGGTGGGCGAAGGTGCCTGGTCGTATTGCAGTTCGAAGATGGCGGTCGCCTGCTCGCCTATCTCAAAGACCTCCGGAAAGGCGTCCAACTCGACCTCTTCGAAGACGGGCTTTCCTTCCGGAGCGTGGAGATGGCGTAAGGTGATTTTGTCGGGTTCGGTACCGACAGGCAGTTTGATATGCACCGGCACCGTCCCGATGTCCAGGCTGTTGACCACCAGGTGGATCGTGTTGCCATCAGCAAACGCCGCCGTCTGGATATCGGGGTCGCTAGCCTGGGCCCAGAGACGTTGGCCTTTGACGCGGGACCACAACTCGTAGAAATGGGCGAGTTCGGTGTAGACCCACTTGCCATCCTCTTCACGGAGCAGGCGGGTGCGGTAGGGGTTGCCGGTTTCGTGGCTCCACCATAGGGCCTTCATGATCATGAACGGGGCGCTCTTCTCGATGATGTGAGGGCGTTCCATAAGCCCCATCATGAAGCCCGAATAGGCGTTGAGCTTGTGCCAATCGCGTTCAGGGGTGTAGGGGTCGAGGCGGGTGTGCACCCCGGTCATACCGTACTCAGAGATGAGCAGCGGCTTGACCGCCCCAAGTTCGATAAGGGATGCCTGCTCGATCATGTCGAGGACGGCTTCCATGCGTGCCCCTTTGGTTTTGATTTGGTACCCACGCTCCCAGCTCTTGTCGTAGAAGTGGATGGCGAAGAAATCCATGTTGTCCCCAGCGATCTCCATGAAGCTGCCCCAAGTACGGTCCCACTCCTCGAAATTGTCTTCTTCCGGGTCGGCCGAGGCCTGGCAGAACCCACCAATCTTCATATTCATGCCGGGATTAAGCTCGCGTACCTTGTCGGCAACCACGTTGTGGTATTCGTAAATGTCTTCGTGCTTGATGTTCCCCTTGGCATGGGGCGAATCGATCAGGTCCCAGACGGGTTCGTTGACGACCTCGAAATACGCGGGCATCGGCGGGCCGGGTTGCTCGTTGGACTGGCGGTAGAAGTTCTTGAAGTAGTGACCCATGAACGTCGCGGTGGCGTCCATGTTGGCAAAAGACCAGCCTAGTTCGGTTGGCGTGCCGTCGGGGAAGAACGGGTGGGGGTGGGTGGCGACGATCAAGTCGGTACGCGATTCGTACTGGTGGATCGCGGTGTTCTGGTCGTAGGCTTCGCGCAGTTCCTGGCCGAACTGCTCGATGTGCGAGATCGAAGGATAGCCGGGCTTGTCGGGGTCTTCGGGGGTCTGGCCGACGTAGAGCAACGGTTGGCCCGCTTCCCGGCCGAGGTAGACATCCCAGCCGTTGAGGAACTGGTCCATCATCTCCGGGCTGTCCCACTCGCCCTCGGTAGGCGAGGAGTGCATGTTGATGTACTTGGCCCGCTCGAACCCGGTGACATCCCCGATGTGGTGGCGGACCGTCGGATCAACGTCAACCACAACGGCGGACTGCTGAGCGCAAGACACCAAAACCGGAGACAAGGCAATTAGCGAGCAAGCAGCGGACAGTCTGGGGTTTTGAAATGAGATCAATTTTTTCATGGGATATGCTCTCGATTCTGAATCACGGCCAATACAAGATCGTTCAACAAGGCTGATTTGACGACAAACCGAATCAATCGAACCAATCGGGCGAGACCGCATCGCGCTGCAACTCGAGCAGCTCGTCGATCAGAGCATCGGTATCGCCGACCGAGTATGTCAGCGGGTCGGTTAGCAGCGCCCGCCGCAGCAGGTCGCGGTCGGTGTGGAACGCGGCAGCGGCGGTAAGCTCGTGGGTGTCGAGCACCTGCTCGCAGAGCCCGCGGATGCCGCGGGGCATTTCGGGATACGGCAGCGGACGGGGGCCGTTCATATCGACCTCACACAACAACTCAAGGAAGGCAGCGTCCGCCATGTTGGGGACCGCTCCGCCGTTGGCGGTGTTGATGTGCATCGGCTTGCCCAGGCCCGCCCACATGTTTTCGATCAGATCGGTCGCCGGGTCGGGGCCGAACTCGGTGTCGAACTCGGCGATATCGACGCTACCCGAGACGTAGTCGTCCACACGCTGCCAAACCTCTTCGGTCCACTTCAGGCGGTCGGGCACCTCGAAGATCTTTAGCGGCGGGTGCGTGTCGCGGCCAACGGTGCCGGGGCGTTGGTAGAAGCGGACGTATTCCTTGGTGTGGGCGATCACCGTGGGCAGGTAGCCGAAAGCGTCGTGCAACTCGACGGCGATGCCGTTGTTGAGCCAGCCCTTGGCCTGCGTGGCATAACCCTGCGCTTGCTGGTTCAGGTCTTCATCCGCGTTCTTGCGTACGTGGTCGACTATATCGGGCAGGATGTCCTTGCCGTCGTAAGACGCCTCGAGCAGCCAGGTGAAGTGGTTGGGCCCGCCGCTGCGCAGCTTGAGCTTGTCGTCAAACGGCACGCCCGCCGCCTTGGCATAGTTTTCGTGGAGCGTGAACTGCGCGTCGCAGAGGGCCATCGACTTGAGCTCGGGGAAGAACCGGGCCAAGCCCATGCCGTGGACTGCGGCGGGGTTGATGTAGTTGATCACCCAGGCGTCGGGGCAGAGCTCGAGAACGTCGCGGGCGCTACCGGCGATCTCCGGCCACTCGCGCAGCGTGCGGAACACCCCGCCGGGGCCGATGGTATCGCCCGAGCACATGCGGATGCCATACTTCACCGAGGTGTCGCAATCCACACCGCGGAAGTGGGCGTTGCGGTCGGCGAACGAGAACACGACAAAGTCCGCGTCCTTGAGCACCTGGCGTCGATCGGTCGAGGCTTCGAGCTTCAGCGGCGCATCGTTGTGTGCGATCGCTTTCTCGGCCAGCGTTTTCATCTTCGCCAAGCGATCCGCATCGGTATCGACAAGGGCGAGCGTGCCGGTGCGGAGGTGCGGGGAGTGGATCATCTGCCACACGGCCTTGCGGCCGAAAAAGAGGCTGCCTGCTCCGAGGATGACGACTTTGGGGGATTGAGACAAAAAAGATTCTCGCGATAGGGCTGTATATGAAAACTGGAAGAATTGTATTTTGGATACAGTTAACAATATTGGCGCATCGAGCCAACCACGCTGCCTTGTGTCCAACTTGGATAACTATGCGTCTTCTACTGCAAAGTAGGATTCTTAACACAATCTGCAATATGCGACGCACCGTTTTCCCGCTTCATTGAATCCCACGGAACACCCCTATGAACACCCTCCTCGTCGGCACCGGTGAATACACCACCGGCTACGTCCACGGCCAAGAAAGCCAATCCGACAAAGGCGCAGGCGTCATCGGCCTTAGCGCGTTTTACCAACGCGCCCTTGGCCAGATCGATCGCGTCTTAATGGCGGGAACCAATGGCACGAAATTCCCCGGCATCCGTGAACACCTCGAACGCGTGCTCGGCGAACGCTACCGCGACTTGAGTACCGACTTCGAGAGCTTTCCGGCCGACGACTGCGCACGCGACCCCGAAGCCTATCTTAAGGCGATGGATGAGCTCTCACCCGGCGACACCGTGATGATCTTTACGCCCGACGACACCCACTTCACCATGGGCATGGCCGCGGTCGAGCGCGGGCTGCACGTCCTAATCGCCAAGCCGATCGTGCAGACGGTCGCAGACCACAAGGCGCTTATCGAAGCGGGCGACCGCAAGGGCGTCTTGGTGGCGATGGAGGTGCACAAGCGTTGGGACCCGATCTACGCCGATGCCCGCGACAAGATTCGCGAGCTGGGCGACTTCAGCTTCTACAACGCCTACATGAGCCAGCCCAAGTCGCAGCTCGAAACCTTCCGCGCCTGGGCCGGCAAGTCCAGCGACATCAGCTACTACCTCAACGCCCACCACATCGACTTCCACAACTGGTCGGTCGGTCACCGCGCCCGGCCGTTATCGGTGACGGCGCTCGGCTCAACCGGCGTGGCTCAGTCCAAAGACATCGACACCGAAGATACCATTACGCTCGCCGTCAAATGGGAAAATATCGAGAGTGGCAACCTCGGCACCGCGCTCTACACCTCGTCGTGGATCGCTCCCAAGAGCGATGTGCACTCGCAGCAGCGTTTCCACTACATGGGCCATGAAGGCGAGATCCAGGTCGATCAGGCCCACCGCGGCTACCAGATGGCGACCGACGCCGACGGCTTCCGCTCGCCGAACCCGCTGTTCATGAAGTACCTGCCCAACGATGAGGGTAAGTTCGCCGGGGCATCGGGCTACGGCTACCTGAGCATCGAGGCCTTCATCCAGGCAGCCCATTCGGTCAACGACGGCAAGACCCAAGCCACCGATTGGGACGGCAAACTCGCCACCGCCCGCCAGACGCTCCCCGTCACCGCGATCCTCGAAGCGGGTCGGCGGAGCCTGGATTCCAACGGCGCAAACATCCAAATCGATGAGCTGTAGAAACCGCGCCGTATGAGGACGGGTTATTTCTTCCCGAGGTGCTCGGCGATCTCGGCACGCATCGTATCGACGCGGCTACGAACCAACTCCATCGCATCGCTGGCCTTCATGGCAATGAGTTTTTCAGCAGGAATCGGCTCGCCGTACATCACACCCATGCGCCCCGACCATTTGGGTTTGCTCTGGCCACGGGGCCAGACGTCGTATACCCCTTCGAGGGCGACCGGGACAATGGTCGGCTTGGCCCGCTTGATGATGAGCATGGCCCCGGTCTCGAACTTCTCGACGTCGCCGGTCATGGTGCGGGCACCCTCGGGAAAGAGCATCAGCGCCTGGTCGTCCTTGAGCACCTCGATACATTTTTTGATGGCTTTGGTATCACCCGCGCCCTGCTCGACGGGGATGGCGTTGGAGACGCGTTGGAACAAACGGGCGATCGGCGTCTGGAAGAGCGTGTGGCGAGCGAGGGAGTAGAAGTGCCGCTTGCCGCAGCCGAAGCCGATGAGGATCGGGTCGTAGAAGCTCTGGTGGTTGCTTAGCATCAGCACCGGCCCCTCGTCCGGGATATTACGCACGCCCCAGGCACGGGCGCGGTAGAGCAGCAGCAGATAAAGCCACGTCATCGACTGCATGAATTGCCACACCGCGATGCGCCAGAGCGGGCTGTTGGGTTGGCGTTTACGCAGGTCACGGAGCCAGGTCATGAAGCATCCTCCGAGAGCTCCTTAACCGCGCGGACTTTGCCTTCGAGCAGATCGACGACTTCGTCGAGAGTCATCTCGCTGGTATCGATCTTCTCGGCGTCTTCGGGGCACAGCAGCGGCCCAGTCTTGCGGCTGGAGTCCTTGCGGTCGCGGAGGATGATCGACTCTCGCAGGGCTTCGAGGTCGACGTGTCGGCCCATCTCGCGGAGCTGGGATGCGCGGCGTTCGGCTCGGATCTGTGGGCTGGCGTCGAGGTAGAACTTGGCCTCAGCGTCGGGGAAGACGACCGACCCCTGGTCGCGCCCCTCGGTAACCATCCCGGGGTGGGCTTCGCCGATGCGCTGCTGGGCTTTGACCAGGACTTGGCGGACTGCGTCCATCGCGGCGACGTCAGAAACACGCGCCACCACATCCTTGTCGCGGAGGCGAGGCGTCACGTTGATATCGTTGATGTAGAGCGCGGGCGGATCGGTCTCCCAGTCGAAGCGAATATCGGCGTTGCGGGCCAATTCGACCACGGCATACGCCTCCTCGTCGATATCGATCCCACGGTCCAACGCCTTGGCGGTGATGCCGCGGTACATCGCCCCGGTATCGAGGAAGTCGAGCCCCAGACGATGGGCGAGGCGGCGGGCGACGGTGGATTTGCCCGAACCGGCGGGCCCGTCGAGGGTAACAATGAGGCGATCCATGGCGGGGAGTGTAACAGGGTGTTAGGCGCTAGGCGCTAGCCGTTCGGCGCTAGTAACTCATGTGAAACTTCCGCCAGCACCTCACGGCCAAAGGCTAGCGGCTGGTCGATGAATTCACTGCTTGAGGAAGAGATAAAACAGTCGCCCTTCCGCGGCCTGAGCGCCGCTCAATCGCTCGGCAGTGGGCCCGATGCCGAAGTACAGGTCGGCTCGGCCGGGGGCACGGATCGCGCCGCCGGTGTCTTGGTCAAGCATCAGCTGGCGGAAGTCCTGACCGCCCGGGAGGGTGGTTGAAACCAGCACGACACCCCCGCGGGGGAAGATCTTCTTATCGGTGGCCAGGCTACGCCGAGGCGTTACGCGGAAGCCCAGCGAACCCGCGGGCCAATCGGTCGCGGCGTACTCCTCGAAGAAGACAAACCGCTGGTTCTGGCGGATGTAGTCGTCGAGCTTGCGGGGGTTCTGCTGGAAGTACTGCCGGATCGAAGGCATGGTCACCGTGTTTGGGTCGAGGATGCCATCGGCAACGAGGAGACGGCCGATGCTGGTGTAGTCCCGGCCGTTGGTGCCGGAGTAGCCCACATACATGGTGCCGCCGGTGGTGAGCTGCAGCTTGGCGCTGCCGTTGACCTCGATGGAATAAGCGTCGAGTCGGCTGGGCAGGTAGACGAGCTCTTGCCCGGCCAGGAGGTTGCCCGACTCGATCTGCTGACGGGTGGGGTACGGCGTGACACGCCCGCTGGATTGTTTCTGGCCGAGGATGGCCCCGGTGGCGGGGTCGCTGACCAAGTCTGCAGGACGGGAGTAGAGCGGATACTGGAACTGCCCGGTGCGAGTCTTGGAAGCGGTGTACTCGGGGCTGTAGTAGCCGGTAAAGAGCACGATGCCTTCCCCGTTGTAGCCGACCGATTCGTAGACGTTGAATAGCGCATCGAGCCGATCCGCCCGCACCCGGGCATCGGGGGCTTCCAGGATCTCCATCATCTTCTCCACCGAGGCGCGGGCCCGTGCGTGGGTCACGCCTTCGACGGGGAAGTGCTGCTTCGTAGATTCGATGCGGAACCAGTCGTAGCTGCGGCCGAGCGCTTCGACGAACGCGGCGTCGCTCATCTGGGCCGCGGTTTCTTCGATGATCTGATCCCGCCACAATCCGGTGACCTCGCGCAGGGCCGAGGCTCCGGGCGGCAGCGGGCGAGCGTAATCCGGCGACTCTACCTCGGGCTTGCGACAACCCGGAAGACACAGCGAGGCAAGTAGCAGGCTCCAGGCCCAACGGTTATCCAGCAGCATTTTCATTGGCATCATCCATGATCCAAAAGACAAAGGGTTACGGACAAGATAACGTATTGGCACCGCAAGGAAGCACCTAGATGAATTGGAAGAGCCAACTCGAAAGCAAACTCGCGCGATTCGCTGTCCCCCACCTGACGCTGGGGATCATCGGCGTGCAAGTCATGTCGTTCCTGGCAGGCGTGTCCAACCCCGATATCGCCGCGGGTATGGTGCTCGACACCCAGCTCGTCCGCCAAGGTGAGTGGTGGCGGGTCTTCACGTTCATGATGGTCCCGCCATCGGGCTTCTTCCTTTTCGCCGCGATCGCCTGGTACATCCTGTATTTCACCGGGGCGGGCTTAGAAAACGCCGTTGGGACGCCCAAGTACAACTTGTATTGGTTGATCGGTTATTTAGCGAGCATCGCGGTGGCCTTTGCCGTACCCGGTGCGCCGGTTTCCAACGCCTTTCTGGCGACATCGGTCTTCCTGGCATTCGCGGTGCTCTATCCCGACTTTGAGATTCTGCTTTTCTTCATTTTGCCGGTGAAGATGAAATGGCTGGGGATGTTTTCGGGGGGGATCTTCGCCTACATCGCGATCAGCGGCATCGCGGTCGGAGCGTGGGCGGGCCCGGCCATGGTTTTCGCCGCGACGCTGAACTTCATGATCTTCTTTGGGCCCGAGCTCTTCAGACGGATCAGGCGAGGCCACAACCAGATGAAACGCCAACGCGATGCGATCGCGGAGACTAGAGAGCCTTTCCACCGCTGCTCGGTGTGTGGCATCACCGACATTTCTCACCCCAAAGCGGAGTTCCGCTACAGGACCGAGGCCACAGGCACCATGTGCTACTGCATGGAACACCTCCCCGAAGAAGAGAAGAGTGAGTCGAAAGCTTGATTTGAGTTAGATGCTCACCCCGCGCGACGCAGGTGGTCGTTCAGCAGGTCGTAGGCCTCGCGCAGCTCCAAAAACTTCCGCTGATTTTCTTCGCCGGGAGCCACATCGGGGTGGTATTGACGGGCGAGTTGGCGGTAGGCCGTCTTGATATCTTGAGAAGTGGCTTCAGGAGCAAGCCCGAGGCGTTCGTAGTATTCGGCCATGACGATGTTGGCTTCGATCGCGGCGGGCGACTGCCCCACGGTCTGGACTTCCTCGTTCCCGCCCGCTTGCTGAACGCCGGTGGGAGCGATGAAGCCGAAGCGAGCGATCGTGGCCAGAGCCACAGACTGGCTGGGCTTGATGCCATCAAAATTGAAGCCGATCTGGCAGCCCCCCAAAAGCCCGGTTCGGCGACGCCAGACCGCCCGTGCAGACACGGCAATCGAGCCGTTCGGGGTTTTGAGCTTCAGCGGCACCACCTGCCCGATCTTGATCGAACAGCGTCCGGAAATTCTGAGCCGCATCCCCGTACCCGACAGGTCCAGTACATCCCCAAGCGCACAGCTCACCACGTCGGTTTCGTGACGTGGCATCCGCCGACGGGGATCGTTATGAGACTCGGAAGTCGAAACCTTCATCATCGTTTTATCGACAACGCTTGGGACAGGCTTAATCCCTATTTCAGCCCGAAAACGTAAAAAACACGGGCGGTCCGAGGACCGCCCGTGCGTAGTAAATCAAATTGTCGGGTGCTGAGCCAGACGGCTCAACGGAACTAGCTCCGATTTACGCCAAAGCGGCCTGAGCGGCGGCGAGGCGGGCGATCGGCACACGGAACGGCGAGCAGGACACGTAGTCCAGGCCGCTGTCGTGGCAGAACTGAATCGAGGCGGGGTCGCCGCCGTGCTCACCGCAGATGCCGACCTTAAGCTTCTTCTTGGTCGAACGGCCCTTGGCGACGCCCATCGCGACCAGCTGACCAACACCCGTAGTGTCGAGCGATTGGAACGGGTCCTTCTCGAGGATCTCGTGACCGATGTAGTCCGGCAGGAAGCTGTTGACGTCGTCACGGCTGTAGCCGAAGGTCATCTGCGTCAGGTCGTTGGTGCCGAAGCTGAAGAAGTCGGCTTCCTCGGCGACCTCGTCGGCGGTCAAGGCCGCACGCGGGATCTCGATCATGGTGCCGATGGTGATGTCCAACTTGCCCTTGAACTTCTTGGCGGTCTTGACATCAGCGATGGTCTGCTCGGCCTTCTCGCGGAGGATGGCGAGCTCGGCCTTGGTGCCGACCAGCGGGATCATGATCTCGGGCTTAGCTTCGACACGCTTCTTCTTGCAAGCGATGGTGGCTTCGACGATCGCGGTGACCTGCATGGTCAGGATCTCGGGGTAGGTGATCGACAACCGGCAGCCGCGGTGACCCAGCATGGGGTTCGACTCGTGCAGCGCGGCGACACGGCTCTTGACCACGGCGGGCTTGATGCCCAGGGCCTTGGCCACTTCGCCGATGCCCTTGGCGTCGTGGGGCAGGAACTCGTGCAGCGGCGGGTCGAGCAGACGCACGGTCACGGGCAGGCCCTTCATCGCGGTGAAAATGCCGACGAAGTCCTTGCGCTGGTAAGGCAGGAGCTTCTTGAGCGCCTTCTTGCGGTCGCCTTCGCTCTCGGCGAGGATCATCTCACGCATGGCGGTGATGCGGTCGCCTTCGAAGAACATGTGCTCGGTGCGGCAGAGGCCGATGCCTTCGGCACCGAAATCGCGGGCCCGCTTCGAGTCGGCGGGCGAGTCGGCGTTGGTGCGGACGTTGAGCTTGCGGTACTTGTCAGCCCACTTCATGACGGTGGCGAAGTCACCCGAAAGCTTGGGCGAGATGGTGGCCATCTCCCCAGCGAAGACTTCACCGGTGCTGCCGTCGATCGACAGCACGTCCTTGCGACCGTAGGTCTTGCCGTTGACCTTGATCTTGCCGGCCTTGCCGTCGATCTGGATCTCACCGGCACCGGCGACGCAGCACTTACCCCAACCACGAGCGACAACCGCCGCGTGGCTGGTCATGCCGCCGGTCGAGGTGAGGATGCCGTCGGCGCTGTGCATGCCGTCGACGTCTTCGGGGCTGGTTTCTTGACGCACGAGCAGGACACGCTCGCCGGCGTGGGTCCGCTCGACGGCTTCCTCGGCGGTGAATGCCAGGGCACCGAACGACGCACCGGGCGACGCGGGCAGGCCGACGGTCAGCGGCGAAGCGGACTTCTTAGCCTTGGGGTCGAACGAAGGCAGCAGCAGCTGGGTCAGGTCGTTGGCGGGG
>JBCCWB010000148.1:0-10719 GCA_039194345.1 Planctomycetota bacterium | reverse complement strand
GTTACAACCTCAAAATGTGTATGCGTCCCGTGCTTCGCATCACAAAGCACATGCGGGAGAGGAACACGATAGTTGCGCACATCGACTTCACGGATCAACGTAGGCGTTGGCACTGCTTTAGGCATCGCTGGACGAGCCAAAGGAGCCGCGCTGAAAGCCGGGGAAGCCTCAACTGACACCGAGGCTGGAGATTGTGTCGCGCCGTTTTTGTGCAAAGTCAGGCCTTGTGAATCTTGGTTTACTTATTTAAGCACCACTACTAACCGAACAGGAGGGAAACGCTTGCCCCAGTCAAGTGTTAACAATTATACGCCGTGTCTGGGTAAATGCAATGACAATGATGCTAACTCCCCGCCTGGGACCGCTTTAGATCGTCAAATTCAACGCCCAAGCCATAAGAAAACAATCGTCTCTCTAGCTCATCGGCCAATCAGAGAGCCAACCCCACATAACACATCTATCGCTGAATCGGGCCGAACGCTTACCGACCCATCCAACCTCCATCAACCAGAATGGTGGTGCCGTGCATGTAAGCCGCGGCATCCGAAGCCAGGAAGACCGCAGGGCCCGCGAAGTCTTCAGCCAGCCCCCAGCGACCCGCGGGGATTCGGGCCAGGATCTGCTCGCTGCGAGTCGGGTCGTTACGAAGCGCTTCGGTATTGTCGGTACTGATGTAACCCGGGGCGATCGCGTTGACGTTCACGCCTTTACCCGCCCACTCGTTGGCGAACGCCATGGTGAGTTGGCCGATGCCGCCCTTGCTCGCCGCGTAGCCCGGGACGGTGATGCCGCCCTGGAAGGTCAGCAGCGATGCGGTAAAGATCACCTTGCCCGATCCGCGTTCGACCATGTCCTTGCCGAACTCACGGGTCAGGACAAACTGTGCCGAGAGGTTTACCTCGATCACCTTGTCCCAGTATTCATCGGGGTGCTCAGCCGCGGGCTTGCGGAGGATGGTCCCGGCGTTGTTTACGAGGATATCGATCTGAGGCGTGTCGGCTTTAACCTGCTCGATGAACTTGTAGAGCGATTCACGGTCGAAGAAGTCGCAGGTGTAAGCGGTGAACTTCCGCCCCGTTGCTTCGACGGCCTTGGCCACATCGCTTTCCTCAGCCTCGAGCGAAGCACTGACGCCGATGACATCGGCCCCGGCCTCCGCCAGACCAACCGCCATCGCCATGCCGATACCGCGCTTGCAGCCCGTGACCAAAGCGACCTTGCCATCCAACTTAAACGTATCCAATACGCCCATTTCAACTATCCCTTGTCATTGAGCCCGGCCGCAGCCTGGCAGTGAAATCAAATCAATTCGATTCAGTCCTGGCAGTTGACCAGAATTTTCATGTGCTCGGGCGACGAGCCTAACGACTCGAACGCCTCGCCGATCCGGCTGAGCTCGTACTCGCCGGTGATGAGCTTGTCGGTGTCGATCTGACCAGCCGCAAGCATCTCGATCGCGCGGTCGTAGTCTTCGGGTTCGTACACGCGGGTGCCGATGATCTGCAGCTCTTTCCAGAACACTTGAAACAGATCAACCGGCGCGGGCTTGGGCACGATCGCCACGACCACCACCCGGCCGCGCACCCCGGCGAGCTTGGTCATCATCTCGATCGGCGCCGCGGCACCCGACACCTCGAACACCACTTCCGCGCCATCGCCGCCGGTAAATTCGGCAACCGCCGCCTCGATGTCGGCCTCGGCAGGGTTCACCGTGGAAAAGCCAAGCGACTCAGCCAGCTTCAGTCGACTCGCGTTGACCTCCGAAAGCAGCACCTTCGCGCCATTGGCTTTGGCCACCATCGCGATCAGCATCCCGATCGGTCCCCCGCCCATGACCACGGCCCGCTCGCCCGCTTCCAGCTTCGCCATCCGCACATCGTGGCAAGCCACCGCGAGCGGCTCGACAAACGCCGCAACCTTCAGGTCCATGCCTTCGGGCAGCTTGTGCAGCAGCTCCGCGGGCACGTTCCAGTGGCTCTGGAAAGCCCCGGGCGAGTCGATCCCGATGAACTTCATCTTGCTGCTGATGTGGCTGTAGCCCCGCTTGGTCGCGGTGCACTCGCCTTGGACGTCGAGCGGACGGACCACCACGGGATCGCCGACGGCCACGTTGTCGACGCCTTCGCCCAAGGCCGCGACAACCGCGCTGGCCTCGTGGCCGATGACCTGTGGGAAGCTCAGCCGCTGATCCATATGCCCGCGGTAGATGTGCAAGTCGGTACCACAGATACCGCACCAAGCGACATTAAGGCGGACCTGCCCCGCTTTTGGGGGTTGAGGGTCTTTAGATTCGAGCGAAAAAGTTTTGTCGGCGTTAAGCAGTGCGGTGTTCATGTTTCTTGTGGAGTGTGAGGATGTGTTCAGAGGTCAGGTTCTTCGTTGTCGACGTCGTACATCTCGGGGAAGTAACGGTAGTAGGTCTTGCCGAGTTCGTCACGTTGGGCCGTATTGGCGTCGTTGAGTTCGCGGTAACGGACCTTGGCTTGATCCTGGTCGTCAACCAGAAGGACGTGGAAGTTTTTGGCAATCGAATTGCCACCGCCGTCGAGCAGCTCAACGTCCACGCGGAAAGTCGGCACAGCATACCCACCTTCGGCGTCAACTGGCAGGGCATCGGTAGGCACCTGCCAGTTGATCCGCTTGAGCTCGACACAGCTGTCCGGCGAGATATCAACCGATTCCTCACCGCGGGCGGCTTCGCCTTGGGCGGTGCTGATCGACCAGCGGTAGGTGCTGCCGGGCTTGGCGTCGAAGGTGTCGTTGATGACGTAGAGGCCGAGGTCGACGTTCTCGCCGGGGTTCCAGCGGCGCTTCACGTAGTCCACGCTGGGCAGCACGGGCTGGTAAGCACGGGTGACGTAGGCGAAGCTGAGCTTCTTCTTGGCGTAGTAGTCGATGATGCCCCACTTGATGTCGGGCCAGTGGGTCATGAAGTGGCACAGCCCGATGCCGCTGTTCTTGGGCTTAAGACGGCGGAGCGACTCGAGCGCGAAGTGGGCGATGATACCGTGGGCGGTCTGCGTGCCGTTGACGAAGTCTTCCAGCGAGTCACAGCGGACCTGGCCGAAGACCTCGAAGTTGAGATTCTTAAGGATATCTATATCGGCGTGGTGGTAGCCCCAGCTCGGACCCATCGGCCAGAGCTCGTCTTCGGGGATGAACCGCTTGAGCGACTCGATGTTCGGGGCCGAGGCAGCGGTGAGCTCGGGCACGATGCAGTAGTCGAGCTTGGGGTAGAACTCTTCCATCATCGTCCGGCCCGCGCCGTAGTAGTGACCGTTGGCGTGGGTCGAGTCGTGGGCCTTGAAGCCCATCTTCTGGCCGAACTGCTCGGAGAGCGGGGACGCGATGCCGTAGGGGATCGAGGTGTAGGGCTCGATCGCTCGCCCCATCTCTTCCATGATGAAACGGTTGTCGCTCTCGGCGTGGGCGTGGCTGAAGAAGACTTCTTCGCCGCCCATGAACATCACCGCAGACGGGTGGTTGCGCCGATCCTTGACGATGTGGATGCAGTCGTTCTTCGCGCCTTCCATGAACTCTTCGGTCGCGGCGTAGGCTTGGGTCGCAAATGTGAAGTTGGTCCACACGGTGATACCCGCTTCATCGCAGAGCTCGTAGAACTCGGGAACTTCCGGCGGGTGCCAACCGAAGATACGCAGGTGATTGATGTTGGCTTGCAGAACCTGCTTGATGCGGGCCTGATACTTCGCGGAGTTGTTGCGGCCGTAGAGCAGCGACGGCGGGCCGGACCAGCAGGCACCACGCAGGTAGTGCCGCTTGCCGTTCATCGTGAAGGTCCAGGGAAACTCGGCTTCCTCTTTGGTGTAGCCGGGGTTGCGGGTCATCACGATTTCACGGACGCCGATGCGTTCGGTGACTTCATCGCTGACCACGTCGCCGATCTTGGCGGTGATGGTGGCGTGGTACAGCGGCTGGTTGCCCATGTCCCATGGCCACCAGCGGCAGACGTCTTCCAAGGGCACCTCAAACTTCACCGTGCTCTCGCCGGGCTGAACCGTCGCGGTGTGCGAGGCTTGGCCCTTGCCCGAGCCCGCGTCGTCGTTCGCCGCGGACACATCCGCCCCGAAGACGACTTCCACAGCTTGATCACCCGCGTTGGTCACTTCCAGTTCGACCACCGCCGTGGCGTTGATCGGGGCGTTGGGGTCTTCCGGCCCGTCGTGATCGGCACCACCAAGCGGCGTTTCGATGCGGGCGTAATCGATCTTGACCGCGTCCGTCGCGACGACTTTCACCGGCCGCCAGATGCCCGTCGGCACCACGCCGGTCATGTAGTCGCCCTGGAAGCACTGCTTCCGGCCGCCAACGTTCATGAGGTTCTTGGGCGCAGGGTCGAGCTTGACCATGAGGATGTTGCAACCCTCCATCCACTGCTCGAAGCGCAACGCGTGGGTTACATCGGGGCGGAACGAGCTGAACATGCCCGTGTGGCTGCCGATGGGCTTGCCGTTGAGCCAAGCCTCAAAGCTGTAATCCACGCCTTCGAAGTGGATCTCGAACCGCTTACCTTCGAGCTCTTCGGGCAGGTTGAACTTGGTGACGTACCACCACTCATAATCCGTGACCCATTTGGTCTTGTGGTAGTTACGACCAAAGAACGGGTCATCGATCTCACCGGCGCGTTGCAGGTCGGTGAAGACATCGCCGGGAACCGAGGCCTGGTTCCAGCTGTAATAGATGCCCTGGTATTCCGAGGGCACGTCGTGGAAACCTTCCTGGACACCGGTGCCCGGACGGGCGCGTTCCATTTTCCAGTGGTTGCCGCTGAGGTCGAGTGTGTAACGTGGTGAAGACAAAACAGGTCCTAACGTGAATGAGATAACAAAAGTTGGGTGTCTCAGCCGTTGCCGAGATAGATGGTGCGTTTTTGCAGGAAGCCCTCGAGGCCGTGGACACCGTCTTCGCCGCCGATGCCCGAGTTTTTGTGTCCGGTGTGGTAGCCCTGGATGTAGCCACAGATGCCCTTGTTGACGAAGACGGTGCCGACTTCGAGGGTGCGGGTGGCGTGCATGATGGTTTTATGGTTGGTCGTCCAGAGGTAGGCGGACAAGCCTTCGTCGCGGCTGTTGACCATGTCGGCCGCTTCGTCGTAACCCGAGATCTTCACGATCGGAAGCACCGGGCCGAAGACTTCCTGGGCCACCGCTGCGGTGTCTTTGGTGGCGTTGGTCAGCACGGTGGGCTGGTACCAGTTGCCGCCCTCGAAGCCGGGGACCTCGGCGTAGTCGCCGCCGAGCGCGAGTTCGGCGCCTTGCTTGATGCTCTCCTGAACGATGCCGTGGAAACGGTCCATGCCGCCCTTGGTGGTGTAGGGGCCCATGCCGATCGACTCGTCCATCGGGTCGCCGACGGTGACTTCCTTCGCCTTCTTGATGAACTTCTCGGTGAATTCGTCGGCGATCTTCTCGTGGACCAGGGCCATCTCGTTGCAGATGCAAACCTGTCCACAGTTGGCGTAGCGGGCGATGACGGCCGCGTCCACGATCGCGTCGAGGTCGTCCACATCGTCAAGGATGATGAACGGAGCCTTGCCGCCGAGTTCGAGGGTCATCTGCGTGAGGTTCTTCGCGCCCCCGGCATAAATCGCACGTCCCGCAGGGATGCTGCCGGTGACCGAAACAAGCTTGGTGATCGGGCTCTCTACCAGCGTGCTACCCACTTCCTGCACACTGCCGGAGACCATGTTGACAACACCTGCGGGGAGGCCCGCGTCGTGGACGAGACGCATGAACTCCGACGCGGTCACAGGGGTTTCGTCGTGGGGCTTGAGCACCATGGTGTTGCCGGTCACCAGAGCCGGGGCGAGCTTCCGGCCGATGAGCGCGAGCGGGTAGTTGAACGCGCACAGGCCCACGGTCACGCCGAAGGGCACGCGGGTGATCCACAGCGATTCGTCGGCCATGTCCGAGGGGAAGATTTCGCCCTGGATGCGGCGGGCGGCCTCGGCGTTGTAGGTGATGTAACGGATGGTGTCGGTGACTTCACCGCGGGCCTGGGGCAGGGTCTTGCCTTGCTCCATCACCAGCAGCCTGGCGAAGTATTCGTGTTCCGCTTCGAGCGCCTTGGCAATATTCATCAGGTGAACCGCGCGGTCTTGCGCGGGCAACGCCGCCCACGCGGGCTGGGCTTCCTGCGACGACGCCAGGGCTTGCTCGGCCTGAGCCTTTGAACAAGAAGGAACCGTGGCCCAGACTTCACCGGTCGCGGGGCTCTTGACCTCGATGGTTTGCCCGGTCTCGGACTCGACCCATTGGCCGTGGATGTAGCAGCGGTAGGTCTCAACGTTCGTGGCGGCGGTGGTCATGGTCGGTCCTCAAGGAAAGGGGCAAGGAAGAAGGCGGGACGCGGCGGAAACTCAGTAATCCCCGCCGATGCGGCACCGTGCGTGCCGGACCTTCCATCATAGTTCAGGAAAGCAACAAAACGCCGGTGTCCGGCGAACCGATCAATTCGAGCGAAACGCTCGCCGGAGCCAATTCACCCGAGGTCGCGGTGATGGATACTTCAGGCGCTTCTGCGGTCGCTTGAACGATCAGCAACGCTCGGCCGTGGTGGGTGACGAGGCGATCCGAGGCGTAGGGCTGGGTGTTGTCGTGCGCGCCGTTGTCCACACCCAGAAGCCGCAAGCCTTCGCCGAGTTCAAACACGATCTCACGGTTCTCACTCCGCACCGGTCGGCCTTCGGCATCGACGAGTTGCGCCACGACGTGAGCGACATCCCGACCATCGGCGGCCAGCTGCGTCTGATCCACCGTGAGGTGGATACCCGCGGCTGCACTCGGCGCGGCGAGGGTGTGCTTGGCGGTGGCCTGGCCGTCGGTCGCGTGAATGCTCAGCTCGCCCGGCTGGTACTCCACCAACCATCGGCAGATCCGGTCGTCCTGATCCTCAAGCTTGCGGGCACCCAGCTTCTCGCCGTTGAGCAGAAGCTCAGCATTAGGCATGTTGGTCATGGCTTCGACCACGACCTTCTGGCCTGGCTCATATTCCCAGTGGGGATTCAGCGGGTGCCAGAACCACAGCCGACGCTCCCAAGAGCCCGGCTCCTTCTCGACCAACTCCCCGCCATCGCCAACCTCATAAACCGAGTCTTCTAGGGGGATGGTGAACAGTTGCGCGTGCGGCTCATCGCTCCACAGGGTTTTGTACAGGTGATACGAGGGCTTGCCGAAACCGGTCGTATCCAGCAGGCCACTCCGGGTGGACTTGCTGGTCCACTTCTTGTTGGACTCGCCCATATAGTCGATGCCGGTCCAGAGGAACAAGCCCGAGACAAACTCGCGTTCGACCACGGCCTTCCACTCGTGCCAGTGCGGCACGTTCTCGGTGCCCATGATGCATTTGTCGCTGATCTCCTGGCCGTAGTCGTACATCACCCGGCGGTAGCTGTATCCGACCACGTCCAATGCGTCGGCGTAACCCGACGCATGGCTGGCCGAGGGCAGGATGCAGTTGGCGGTGATGGGACGCGTGCTGTCGAGTTCGCGGGTCCAAGCGGCGAGCTTCTGGGCGGTGGTGGCGCAGACGTACTCGCCGTTCTCGCCGGTCTCGGTTTCGAGGATGCGTTTCTTGATTTCTTCGGGGCCGATGGGCGGCTGGGACCAGAAGTAGTTGCCGGTCCAGTCCATGTCGAAGAAGCCGGTGGCCTTGGAATAGTTGGGGTAGGTCCACTCGATCTCGTTGCCGATGCTCCACTGGAACACGCAGGGGTGGTTGCGATCGCGGAGCATCGTGTCCTTGAGGTCGCGCTCGGCCCACTCCTGGAAGAACTCGTCGTGGCCCGCCACGATCTCGTCGCGTTCTTTCTCGTTGCAGTTCTGCCGCTTGTCCTTGGGGTTGTCCCACTCATCGTAGAACTCGTCCTGCACGAGGAAGCCCATCTCATCGCAGAGGTCGAGGAACTCGGCACTCGGCGGATTGTGCGCGGTACGGATCGCGTTGCAACCGCCCTCTCGCAGCGTTTCCAAACGACGACGCCATACCCCCAAGGGCACCGCCGCGCCGACCAAGCCGCCGTCGTGGTGGAGGCAGACGCCTTTGATCAGGGTGTGCTCTTCGTTGAGGAAGAAGCCCTTGTGCTTGTCGAAGCGGATCGTACGGATGCCGAAAGGGGTCTCATAGCGGTCGAGGACTTCGCCGCCCTTTTCGAGCGTCGTCACCGCGCGATACATGTTTGGCGTATCGATCCCCCACCGTTTGGGCTGCGCCACCAGGAGCTGCTGGGTGAACGATTGCTGGGCCCCGCTAGCCATATCAATGGGTGATGAGGCTTTCGCCACCTCGTTGCCATCCGCATCGAGGATGCAGGTGTTCAGCGCCAACTCCACCGATTCCGATCCGGTGTGATTGATCTGGGTTTCGATCTGCACCTGAGCTTCGCTGTCGGTGACCTTGGAGGTCGTGACGAACTTGCCCCACACCGGGATGTGCGTCGGGCCGACTTGAATGAGCTCCACATCGCGATAGATGCCCGACCCGGTATACCAACGGCTATCGCCGTAATGGGAGTGGTCGACGCGGACCGCCAGGATGTTCTCACCACCCGCTTCGACCAGATGATCGGTCAAATCCAAGACGATCGGCACGTAGCCGTACGGGCGGAAGCCCAGCGACTTGCCGTTGATCCAGATTTCGCTGCGGTTGTAGATCCCATCGAATACCACCAGCGTCCGGCCGCCGGGCACCGACTCGGGAGTCACGAACCGCTTGCGGTACCAGCCGATGCCGCCGGGTAGATACCCGGTGCAGCCTTCGAGCTTCTCATCAAACGGGTGCTCGACGCTCCAGTCGTGCGGAAGCGACAAGCCACGCCAGTCCGCGTCGTCGAACGCGGGTTGCGAGGCAGCCTCGACGTCGCCAAGGTTAAAACGCCAGCCGTGGTTGAAGTTTGAAGTACGAGGGGAGGGTGCGGGGTTTGACACGGGGGGTTCTCAAGCAGGGTGTGAGACGATCGGTTACACAAACGGGGGTGCGCAATCGTTCAGAGCGATTCACACTTGCAAAAAGCGGGTTCAGGACACGGCGTTGGCGGCACGTTCCATGACGCCGCGGTCGCCGGTCTCCCAGAGGAGGGTGAAGACCGCAGAATGGATCTTCCATACCCCCTCAACCTGGGAGAGCTTGTATTCGTAGTGGCCGGCCACGGACCACAGGTCGGCCACGCCGGGTTCACGCTCGCCAAAGCGGTGGGTGCAGATCACTTGGGCAGTGCACACCGCCTCGCCCGAGCCGAGCGACACGATGTGGCTGCCCACGACGTGCTGGATGGCGTCGAGCGGTTCGATGGCCTGTTTCCAAGCGGCGACCAGATCGTCGGCCACCACGTCAGCAGGGTCGCCGCCAACCAGCGAGGTGTAATCGGTGTAGAGCGTATCGGCCAGGCACCCGCGCACACCGACCCAGTTGCCGGTGTCCATGGAGTAGCCCAGGCGGTTAACCGCTTCCATCACTTCGCTGCGTGTTGATTCAGACATGGTGTGCTCCGTGTTCGTGAATGGGCCGGGTTCAGACCCGGCGGGGCTTGGCGCTGGTGAAGCCCTTGATGTATTGATACTGGGGATTGGGCCCGTAGTAGCGGTGGCAAAGCCCCCAGGTGATCTGGTTCAGCGGGTGGCCGTCGGGGTCTTCAACGTCTCGGAACAGGCCCAGCGCTTGGGGAGCGCCCTTGATGTGGGCCATGATCTCGAAGTTGATACCGTCCTCGGCGTATTGGAAGGTGTTGCGTTCGGGGCCGTCGGTGGTCAGCAGCGCCGCCATGCCGTCTTTGTAAGGCCAGACGCAAACCTCGTGGCCGCTGTTGGTGATCGGGTTGTAAGGCGACTTCACGTACGGGCCGGTGGGGTTGTCGGCGATGGCGACGCCCCAGTTGATCTCGCGACCACCAAAGGTCATGCCTTCGCCCATGCGCTCGCCCTTGTAATACAGGTAGAACTTGTCTTTGTAATGCACGAGGCAGGGGTCGTGAGTCTTGTGGCTGTCGAAGTCCCCCTGCTCAAGGATGGCAAAGCGGTCGTCCTCATCGCCCTTCCACACGCCGTTGTCGGCGGGCGAAACGATCGGGCCGTCGACCTTCGTCCAGGGGCCGCGCGGCGAGTCGGCGACGGCCATCGAGATGTGCTCCTTCACCCGCATGACGTAAGGCGACTGCACCACCTGATAGACCAGGTAGTACTTGCCGTCGTGGGCCATGATCTCAGGGGTGAAAATCGAACGGTCGTCGTAAGCCCCATCCGGACCGCGGCCGACCGCGAGGCCTTGTTCCTTCCACGTGATGCCGTCTTCCGAGGTGGCGTACCAGACCTCGCAGAGGTCCCAGGGAAAGGTCTTGCTTGACGGGTTTTCAAAGTCGAACTTGGCGAAATTGGATTCGCCCTCGCCCCGGGTGTACCAGCAGTAATAAAGCCCATCGATCTTGAGCACCGCACTGGGGTCGCGGCGGACGACACCTTCCTCGTAGGCGAAGTCGCCCTTCAGGTCGACTTCCTTAAATTCGGTGTACCACTCGGGCCCCAGGGTGTAGTTCAACGCACGGCGGGAGGCCGCGCTCATGAATTCGTCGGATTGAGACATAGGTGCAGGTTCTTGGCGGTGGTAGGGTGAAGCAGAAGATCGGGGTGTGGGGCCGGGCGAAAAAACACGCACGGGCCATGAGCGAAGCGTCGCGTAGAATACCAAACGAAACCGCCATGTAAATTGTTT
>JBCCWB010000147.1:0-10795 GCA_039194345.1 Planctomycetota bacterium | reverse complement strand
TTTTGGTATGCGTATAGCGTTACCCGACTCACACATCAGAAACCTCCCGAATCCATCCATCCGATCGCCGATCGCGGTGTTTGCCGGGCTTGCGAGGCTTGTCGTCGGTCAGCGTTTCGGGGTATTCGATGAATACTGCGGCGAGTAGTTTTTCGTTTGATCCAGCGCCGATGGTTTCGAGGAATTTTGTTGAGCCGAGTTGGCCGCCGCTGGACCAGTAGGTGCCCATGCCGTGGGCGGTGAGTAGCAGCAAAAGGTTCTGCACCATTGCCCCCGTTGCGGCGATGTGTTCCTCGTCGATCGCCCGCTGCGCGGGCGCGGGGTCTTCACCCGCCTGAGGTAGCCAGGTCACCAGCACCAACGCCCCGCACGCGCACATCATCGGTGGGATCTTGTTGGTCGGCTTCATCTCCGGGAACCACTCCCGCAACTGCGGCGCTAGCTCTTGGCACCGATCATGCCACAGCACATGTGCTCGCCAAGGCTCGGCTAGCCCATCCACGTCTCGTGCATGATGGAACGGCGCCCAGCCAGCCGTTCGTAAAGATTCCAGAACTGTTCTGCGGCTATGCTCAACCGTTTCCGACGAGAACTGAACAGGATTATCGGGGTCTCCGAATACCTTGAAGGTTGCTCTTGCGCGGATTGTTGATTCAACGGTATCCGAGGCGTGCTTGTTTGTTTCTTCATTCATGGTCATAAGTATTTGATTGCACGATCATCAGGGAAGCAGTGCCTGGGGTTTGTACTCCACCCCCGGCACCGATCATCTGTCCCAATACTCCGCGATCAGTTGTTGGATACGGGGGTTCTCGGCATCGGTGTCTCCGATGGCCTCGCGTTCGGATTTGAGTTGAGCTTTCAGCTCATCGATCACATCACGATAGGCCGGGTCTTCGTAGCGGTTGTGCATTTCGTGGGGATCATTGAGTAAGTCATAGAACTCCCAGGCGGCCGGTGTGTTTTTCCAATAGCGGTTGCCATCGCGTCCTTTTACTTGCTTTCCATTGTGCACGTCGGTGTAGTCCATGCCGTAGAAGAAGATGAGTTTGTAGCGATCGGTACGGATGCCGAAGTGGGCGGGGTTGTTATGGCCGTGGGCCATGTGCATCCAGTAGCGGTAGTAGGTGCCTTTCCGCCAATGTTCGGGCTGGGGTTCGCCCTTTAACGCATCAACGAAGCTATCGCCCTGCATCTCCTGTGGCTTGGCGATACCCGCGATATCGAGCAGGGTTACGGCGAAATCCGTGTTGTTGATTAGCCAGTCGTTCGTGCTCCCCGGGCTCACGACGCCGGGCCAACGCACGATCAAGGGCATGCGGATCGACTCTTCGTAGATCCAACGCTTGTCGATGAAATCGTGTTCGCCCAGCAGCATCCCCTGGTCGCTGGTGTAGATCACCACGGTATTCTCAGCGAGACCGCTCGTTTCGAGGTAGTCCAACAGCCGTTTAAGATTGTCGTCAATTCCTTTGACGCAGCGCAGGTATTCACGGACATACCGTTGGTAGGTCTCGCGGGTCACCTCGGTTTTCGTCAAGTCGGTGCGCCCAAGGTCTTGCTCGATCTGTTTGCGGTAGTGTCGGGCGAGGTTGCGTTTGGTGTCGGAAGGCGAGACCGACGATCCGATGACCCCGACCAACTCATCGTCGACACCACGGGTTGCGACCGACCCAAAGTTGGGCCCGGGCTGATCGTAGAGGTTCTTCGGCTCGGGTATATGGGCATCGGCGAGATAGGTTTCATAACGCGGCGCATAGACGAATTTGTCATGTGGTGCCTTGAAATGGTGCATCAGGAAGAACGGCTTGGTCTTGTCGCGTTTTTTATCAAGCCATTCGAGGGTTAGGTCGGTCAGCACGTCGGAGGAGTGCCCATCGGTATCCACCACCTCCACCTCTCGGGAGAGGGTGCTGTCGTATCGGATGGTGCGGAGTTCACCGCCCTCACTGACGTGCAGCGTCGGGTTCATATACCGCCCCTGACCCGCAATCACCGCGAAATAATCAAAGTGATTTGGCGACGCCTTGAGGTGCCACTTACCGATCGCCGCCGTGGTGTAGCCGGCCGCTTTCATCTCCCGGGGCAGGGTATGTTGATCACCGGGTAAGGTGTCGTATAAATCGAAGACCCCGTTGGTGTGCGAGTATTGCCCGGTCAGGATCGTGGCCCGGCTGGGCGTACAGATCGAGTTGGTGCAAAACACCCGATCGAAACGCATACCCTCTGCAGCCAAACCGTCGAGTGTCGGCGTCGGATTGAGCGACGCGAGTCGTCTTTGATAGGCGCCGATCGCACGAGCGCAGTGGTCGTCGCTCATGACAAAGAGGATGTTGGGACGCTCGTGTGCCTCGGCGATTGCTTCAGAGATTGGCGTCGCAAAGGTGATCGCAGTTAGACAAAAACAAAAGAAGATATTCCGCATGCCTAACTCCGAAGGGCGATTCGTTTTTCACTGTAAATTTCGAGGCAGTTGGTGGTATGCCTCGCATTGGGATTACAGAGCTCTTACCCCATCTGGCTGTTGGAGCAAGTAAGTACTTTAGAGCCAGTAGAAACTATGCCATCATAGCGTTGGGGTTGTATGGATTTTGTATTGATGCTTAAGCCCGTGTCTGGAAGCATCTGGGAAGGGATCGGTTTCAAGACTGCTTGGACCAACAGGCGGCTATCGCTAAGCATCCCAAGAAGCATAGCAGCACAAGGCCAAACCACCAGATGGTTCCAAAGTACGTCCAGTCGCCATCGGCCCATTGGTAGCTCATCCAAGCCAGAATGACCGGGGATAGCGCAGAGAACACCGCGAGGTTCATACCTAAAAAGCCCGGATGATTTTTGCTGCCTTTGTAGATGGCCGCCAATGCCGCGGGGATGCCAAGCAGCATGGCGAGTAACCATAGCCCTAGCAGGTGATCCGGTGTGCCGAATTGAGTGAGAAAAGTGGTAGACATGGCGATACCACGATGTTTATCGGGTAATTGCGTCATATACCCCGATCCTAAAGTGTCGCCTGCGGTTTTCTTGCCTGACTGTAGCGTGATTCAATCCCTACGAGAAGAGAGCTTTGTTCGCACGCCCCAAGTGCTTGGCTGGCGGTATTGGGTGGAAAGCGTGATCAGAATGTTCGCCATTAAACCATGCGTGACTAGGCCAGTTCTGGAGTTTTCATCTCCAAGAAATTCGTCAACAGCTGCGGCCCCTCGACCGTGAGGAAGCTCTCGGGGTGGAACTGCACGCCCTCGAGGGGGGCGTTGCCGTGTGGGAGGGTGCCGGGCTTGGCGCGGAGGCCCATGATGACGTCTTGGCCGTCGTCTTCGCACCAGGCGGTGATGTCGAAGTGTTCGGAGTCGAAGGTGTCTTTGAGGATGACCAGGCTGTGGTAGCGGGTGGCGGTGAAGGGGTTGGAGAGGCCGGCGAAGAGGCCCTGGCCGTCGTGTTGGATGGGGCTGGTCTTGCCGTGCATGAGCTTGGTGTGGCGGTCGACGGTCATGCCGAACTTGTGGCCGATGGACTGATGCCCGAGGCAGACGCCCATGAGCGGGACCCGGCCAGCGAAGGCATCGATGATGTCGCAGCTCACCCCCGCCTCCCGCGGCGTGCACGGGCCGGGCGAGATGATCACGTGGTCCGGGTTCATCGCGAGCGCTTCCTCCGGCTTGATCTTGTCGTTGCGGACCACGCGGAGGTCAAGTGACGAGTCGATCTCGCCAAGCCGCTGGACGAGGTTGTAGGTGACGCTGTCGTAGTTGTCGATGAGTAAGATCATGAAGGGATTATAGGGTGGCCTTAGGTCTGTTGATGGGCTCTCCACAGACCTGCTGGAAGGCCAACCACGATACCAAGCGCCAAGATGAGAGGGCTAAAGCCGGTAAATAAAACCAACTGTCCTGCCATCAGCACGCCGCCAAATAAGGCTCCAGCCAAAATATTGGCCGTGATACCGTTAATGCGTTCTGGAAGTAGGGCGTTAAGCAAGCAAGTCGTAGCGATCAGTATCGTCACGGGATAGAAAACGATGTAAAGGCAGCAGCCTACTACGGCGAGTTCGCTCGGTGCAGATGATGCCGAAGGATTAATGCCCAAGGCGATGAGCAAGCCTAGTGAATATGGGATTACCCAAGCGACCAAAATCGATATCAAGAAATTCAAGACTCGACGCTTGGGTAAGACTTGATTGGCCTTATTCTGGCCAAGTTGATCCGAAGTTAAATATGTCCTTGGATTGGTGAGGCTGAAAGGTAAGCCGCATTCGGGGCATTCACCGCTCATAAGCCCGCGAAGGTTATAGCCACAGCCTTTGCAGAATTTATCACGCACCTCAGCTCCGCGTTGATAGTCGGAGAAAGAGGTGTCATGCCGTAGATTGGATGGGTTATCCCGGATAGGCATATCAACCCACAACAATAACCGAGGTCGGTTTAGTCGTCACGGGGTTATGTGGATGCGGATATTTGTACCTTTAGGCAGCGCTTGTGGGTATTAAGAGAAGTCTTGCATGTACGATTTATGTATTTGCTGGATTCATTGTTGGGTAATCCGTGTACCCACACTCCCCCGCATCGACGTTGTACAACGTGTACGGGTCGGCGAGTTCATTCAGCGGATGGCCGAGGCGGAGGCGTTCGGGGAGGTCGGGGTTGGCGATGTAGGGCTTGCCGAAGCTGATGAGGTCGCAGGCGTTGGCTTTGAGGTCGGCGTTAGCGCGCTCGGCGTCGTAGGCGTGGTTGAAGATCAGCGTGTTGGAGAAGTTGGCGCGGGCGGCGGCGTTGACTTCGTCGTTCTTTTCGCCGGTCCAGGGTGCGCCGAGGACTTCGAGGTGGCCGAGATTCTTGGCGTCGAGGGCTTGGAAGATCTCGGTGAAGTGCCCGAGGATGTCCGAGTCGCGGATGCCGTTGTGTTCGCCCAAGGGGGAAAGGCGGATGCCGACGCGTTCTGGGCCGAAGACATCGATGAGCTCATCGAGGACGGCCATGGGGAAGCGCATGCGTTTTTCGAGCGTGCCGCCGTAGTCGTCAGTGCGCTGGTTGGAGGCGTCTTTGAGGAAGTCGTTGATGAGGAAGCCGTTGGCGCCGTGGAGCTGGACGCCGTCGAAACCCGCGGTCTTGGCCACCTCGGCGGCGTGGCGGTGATCGACGACGAGCTGCTCGATCTCGTCGGGGGTCAGTTCGTGCGGGGTGGGCATGGGCTTTTTGCCCTGCGGGGTGTGGCGTTCGCCGTTGGGGATCGGGATCGCCGAGGGCCCGACGGGTCCCATGCCATCGGGCAGGAGTTCGGGAACGGTTGCTCGGCCGGCGTGGAAGAGCTGGGCGAAGATGAGGCTGCCGGCGTCGTGGACCGCATCGGTGACGAGCTTCCAGCCGTCGCGCTGGGCCTCGGAGTAGATGCCGGGCATGGCGTGGTATCCCAGGCCGCCGGGGTTGATGTGGGTGGCTTCGCTGATGATCAGGCCGGCGGTGCTGCGCTGGGCGTAGTAGGTGGCGTTGAGGGCGTTGGGGATTTCGCCAGGCAGAGTCGAACGGCAGCGGGTCATGGGGGCCATGACGACGCGGTTTTTGAGCGTCATCGGGCCGAGCTGGTAAGTCGAGAACAACGGCTGATCGGACGGCGAGGACATGTGGAATCTCCGGGAAAGGACGCGGCCATGGTAGACAGGGGTCTCGAAGGTTTCCATACATTGAACAAAATGTGCGTCTAGGCTTCGCGATAAGCCCGAAGAAACCCGCCGAACCCGCCGACGATCGCCCCGACTACGGTGAGCGCTGGGTGGAGGCCGAATGTGAGCAAGACGCCGAAGGCGGCTCCGAGGGGAAGCGTGACCACGAGTTTGGGGTTGTGGTGCTCCTCCGTGGTTTCGAAAGCGAGCATGACGCCGACGAGGATCCAGGGAACGAGGAGAATGACGCCCAGCCCAATGACCAAGTCGGCAAAGCGTCCGCCGAGGCTGTTGCCCACGAAGTGGATGATCGGCCGACCGAGGATGAACCAGACCAGCAGGCCGTAGCCAGCGACCCGGGGTCTCTGGAAATAGAAATTGCCCTGAGTGGGCAGGGGGGTACCGCGGGTCGTGGAGTCGTCTTCGGGGTCGAACTCCTTCTCGCAGCCCGGACAGGGGCTGACGTCGATGAGCGTGAGATCAAAACCGCACGACCGGCAGTAGCGAGCGGGCCGAACTTCAAAGTCGGGGCCTTGCTCGTCAGAGGTATCTTGGGTTGATTGCTCGTCCACCATCGCTAAATCTTGCAGGCGTCAAAAATCGAGCTTCGTTTGATCACACGGGGAGCCGGAGGCTGGCGGGCGTGCCGGGGACCACCCGTTGTTCAAGGGTGTAGAACTCGCGGAGCACGGCGGGCCTGACGCCGAAGGATTCACGTAGCTCGCCCAGGGATTTGTCACGCTCGGTGGCAACGTCGATCGGGTGCAACGGCTGCCCGCCCGCTAAGGCTGCCGCCTTCACCCCCAGGTCAAACGCCAACAGGTCCTTGCCCTTGATCGTGTAGGGCTCCGCGTACGACGACAGCGCTAAGCGATACGCCTCGACCTCAGCCTCGTTCAACGATTGCGCGGCCCCGGCGGTGTAGCCGATGACATACGCTTCATCCTGATCAATCAGGCCACGTCCGAGCAGGATGTGGATCGCGTCGTGTTGTTCGAGCGTGCACGCCCCGGCCAACGCGATCGGGCTGGCGGGGTTTTCAAAGAGTCGAACCAGGGCGGGCACCTCGTCGGCCGAGAAGCCCGGCAGGGTGTCGAGGACCTGGCCGAGGGTGAGCTCGTCGTTATTTAGGCCGGGGTACCACTCGCGCCAGTGCGTCGTGGCCGTGTTGGCGTCGATGGGTTGGCCGTGGGCGTCGCGCTGCAGCGCGTCGGGGTCGAGCAGTCCGAGCAGGGCCTCGCGGGGATCGCCGACGTGGTTGTCGATCTCCCAGATGTCCCGCAGCAGCTGCCGGGTCACGCCGCGCAGCAGGATGTCGCGGGCTAGCTGCCGTCGCTCGGCCGGGAGGTCGGCCAGCGCTTCGAAGTGTGCTTCGAGTTGCTTGAGCGTTTCCTCGGCGATGGTTTGGGTGCTGGGCACGGCGTTGCTCCGACCAGAGGTTAGGTGGATCAGTTGGCAATCAGGTTCACCATCCGGCCGGGCACGACGATGACCTTGCGGATCGTCTTACCTTCGAGGTGAACCGCGACGTTTTCCTCTTGCTTCGCCGCTTCGACGATGGCGTCTTCATCCGCGTCGGCGGGGACGGTGATCTTGCCCCGCATCTTGCCCATGACTTGGACCGGGTACTCGACCGTGTCTTCTACGAGCAGCTCGGGGTTGAAGTTGGGCCAGGCCGCATCGGCGACCGTGGTGCCGGGCACGTAATGGCCCAGGCGTTCCCAGATCTCTTCGGCGACGTGCGGCGCGATCGGGGCGAGCAGGCGGGCGACGACTTCGCCGACCCACTTGGGCACGGTCGGCAGCTTGACCAGCTCGTTGTTGAGCTCGATCAGCGCTGCGATGGCAACGTTGAAGCTCATGCTGTCCATCGCTTCGGTGACACGCTTGATGGTCTTATGCGTGGCGCGTTCGAGGTCGTCGGACGGGTTGTCGTGGGTAACCAGGGATTCGCCGGTCTCCTCGTTGACGAAGTTGCGCCAGAGGCGGTTGAGGAAGCGGTGGACACCGACCATGTCTTGAGTGTTCCAGGGCTTGGATTGATCCAGTGGGCCCATGTACATCTCATAGAGACGCAAGGTATCCGTGCCATACTGATCGCAAACGTCATCTGGGGTGACGGCGTTCTTCAGAGATTTACCCATTTTCCCGTAAACTCGGGTTACGGGCTTGCCGTCGAAGAAGAACTTTGCTTTCTCTCGTTCACGCCGGTCCAGATCAAATGCCTTAGTGCCGTTCTCGTCGACGACGTTAAACGCATCGACGTAGATCTCGCGTTCGTCTTGGAAAGCGTCCTCTTGGATATACCCTTGGCTGAAAAGCTTGCCAAAGGGCTCGGGCGTTGAGACGTGGCCGAGGTCGAAGAGGACCTTGTGCCAGAAGCGGGCGTAGAGAAGGTGCAGCACCGCGTGTTCGACGCCGCCGATGTAGAGGTCGACGCCCCCGGCGTGGTGGACACCGGAGGATTTCTCGCTGAGCATCCAGTACTTCTCCGCAGCTTCGCCGACGAGCGCCTCGGCGTTCTTCGGGTCGAGGTAACGCAGGTAGTACCAGCACGAGCCGGCCCAGTTGGGCATGGTGTTGAGCTCGCGGGTGTACTCAACGCCGTCGAGGGTGAGGGTTTTCCAGTCGTCGCCCGCACGGCCGAGTGGGGGCTGCGGCGGCGCATCGGGATCGTCGGTGCCACGCGGCTTGAAGTCTTCCATCTCCGGCAGGTTCACCGGCAGGTCGGTCTCGTCCACCCCACGCAGTTCACCATCCGGCCCATGCAGGATCGGGAACGGCTCGCCCCAGTAACGCTGCCGGCTGAACAGCCAGTCGCGCAAGCGGTATTGCACCTTGGCGTTGCCTTGGCCTTTGGAAGAAAGCCAGTCGGTGATGAGCTTCTTGGCTTCGGCAACGGGCTTGGCGTTGAGTGAGACGTCGTCGTTGGCGGAGTTCACCAGATCGCCGTCGCCAGTCCAGGCCTCGGCCTGGATGTCGTGGTCGGCGGGGGACTGCACGACTTCGATAATCGGCAGCCCGAACTTCACGGCGAAGGCGTGGTCACGCTCGTCGTGGGCGGGCACGGCCATGATCGCGCCGGTGCCGTAGCCCATCATCACGTAGTCGGCGATCCAGATCGGGATCTGTTCGCCGTTGACGGGGTTGGTGGCGTAGGCCCCGGTGAAGACGCCGGTCTTTTCTTTGTCGGCCTGGCGATCGACGCTGGTCTTGGCGTCGGCCTCGGCCTGGTAAACCTTGACAGCCTCGGCCTGCTCGGGCGTGGTGATCACGTCGACCAGCTCGTGCTCGGGGGCGAGGACCATGTAGGTCGCGCCGAAGAGCGTGTCGGGGCGGGTGGTGAAGACGGTGAAGGTTTCGGTACCAGACGCTTCGCTTGGCTCGGCGTCGGCGTGGACGGTGAAGTCGACTTCTGCCCCGATCGACTTGCCGATCCAGTTGCGTTGCAGCAGCTTGATGGGCTCGGGCCAGGCGACATCATCGAGGTCTTCGATCAGCCGGTCGGCATACGCGGTGATGCGGAGCATCCACTGCTTGAGCGGGCGCTTGTACACCGGGAAGTTGCCCCGCTCGGACTTGCCATCATTGGTGACTTCTTCGTTGGCCAAGACGGTCCCAAGCTGCGGGCACCAGTTCACCTCGACGTCCGCTAGGAACGCCAAGCGGTATTCGTCTAGCAGTCGGCGTTGTTGATCGGCATCGAGCTCGTGCCATTTGTGCACGCCGATGCGCTCGCCGGAGATGGCTTCCATGTCCTCATCGATGCCCGACCACGTCAGGCCGCCGTCGAGGGTGACGTAGTAGTCTTCGCCCTCGAGCTTCTCGATCAGGTGCGCGATCGGCAGGGCTTTGTTCTGCAATGGGTCGTAGTAGCTGTGGAACATCTGGAGGAAGATCCACTGCGTCCACTTGACGTATTCGGGGTCGGTGGTGGCGAAGCTGCGGTCCCAGTCGTAGGCCATGCCCAGTCGTTTGAGCTGGCGGACCAGATTCTCGATGTTTTTTTCGGTGGTGATCCGGGGGTGGACGTTGGTCTCGATCGCGTACTGCTCAGCAGGCAGGCCGAAGGCGTCGAAGCCCATGGGGTGCAGGACGTTGAACCCCTGGGCCCTCTTGTAACGGGCGACGATGTCGGTGGCGATGAAGCCCAGCGGGTGGCCGACGTGCAGCCCGACGCCCGAGGGGTAGGGGAACATGTCCATACAGAAAAACTTGGGCTTGCTGGCGTCAAAGCCCTCATCGCCGGGGTTCCCGACGTGGAAGGTCTGGTCCTGGGCCCAGCGGGCCTGCCACTTGGCTTCGATCTGTTGGAAATCGTATTTCATGGGACCGCTCAGTTTACCGGCTGAGCGGGGGACCGTATTCCCAGCCGAACAGGCGATATCATGCTCACATGCCCGACCGCATCTCCCTCATCGACTGCTCCCTCCGTGACGGCCACCAATCGCTGCTGGCCACGCGGATGTCGACCGAGCAGTCGCTGCGGGTGCTGCCGCTGATCCGTGACAGCGGGTATTCGATCCTGGAGCTCTGGGGCGGGGCGGTGCTCGACTCGTCGCTGCGGTTCACCGGGGACGACCCGTTTGAGCGGCTGGAGCAACTGCGGGCCTGTCTCGACGAGACCGATCGGCCGATCCAGATCCGTTCGCTCTGCCGGGGGCAGAACCTCTTTGGCTACACGCCGTACCCCGACAACGTGGTCAGCGAGTTTCTCAAGGAAGCCATCCGCACCGGCACGCCCAAGCGTTTCAATCTGGCGACCGCGGCCGAGGGTTTCTCGCCCACCGAGCTGGTCGTCAACACGCACCGCATGCGGATCTTCGATGCCCTCAACGACCACCGGAACCTGGTCACCGCGATCATGGCGACCAAGACCTACAACGGCCACGCCGAGGCGGCGATGTCCTACACCGTTAGCCCGGTACACGACCGCCAGCACTTCATCAGCTTCGCCCGGCGGGTGATCGAGGCCGGGGCGGACTCGCTGGCGATCAAGGACATGGCCGGCCTGCTGCACCCATCCGATGCCTGGGAACTGATCGAGGCGATCAAAGAGGAGTTCCCCGCCGTCGAACTCACGATGCACAGCCACTGCACCAACGGCCTGGCCACCGCGAGCTACGTCGTCGCCATGATGGC
>JBCCWB010000146.1:0-10890 GCA_039194345.1 Planctomycetota bacterium | reverse complement strand
GAGAGAAGCGCGTCCTGAACCCCACTAAAGATTCGGCATTCCTTGAGCGCGGTTCGTGGTCGGCTTACGACTGGGTGAACGAAAAAATTTATTTTATCGTCCCTGATGGCGGCACTACGACCGGGGTTGCGTTCGCGGCGGATATCTTTGCACTGGACCTCACCACCGGGTTGACCGAATCTTTTACTGATGTTGACGACAGTATCTCGCTGTTCTTTAACACCTCCTTTGGTGATGTGACCGATTTTTTCTCGCTCTCGGCAGGGCTGCTTGGGGACTTCAACAACAGCGGTGATCTTGATGCTGAGGATATCGATCTGCTCTTCGAAGCCATCAATGCGGGCAGCATGGACCTCGAGTTCGATTTGAACGGTGATAATGTTGTGGATGCGCTCGACAGTGAATTCTGGGTTGAGGACAGTTCGATAGCTAGCACGGCATTCGGCGATGCGAATCTCGATGGAATGGTTGATTTGTCAGACCTTGATATCCTCGGTACCAACTTCTTGGCAACCGCCGCAGGTTGGGCCATGGCAGATTTCAATGGTGACGATGTCGTGGATCTCGCCGACTTGGATATTCTCGGCACGAACTTTGGGTTTGGGGTGGGTTCGCTATCGTCGCTGGGACTGCAGGAATCAGTGGCCTTGCTCGAATCGCGTGGGTTCTCGGCGATTCCTGAACCGACTACGCTGGCAGTCACTGGGCTTGGCGTGCTCGCGCTGGCATGTCGCCGTCGTCGCGCCTGATATGAACATCAGATCGACAGTCTGAGACAGACAACATAGGCCCGGAGTCCTTCCTGACTCCGGGCTTTTTTGCGTGTTACGGGTGGGTGTGAATCGGCGGCAGGGCTGTGGTATGGTGTGGAATTCGCGGCCGGTTTGGCCGTGCATTTACCTGTTTTTCCACCGTTAGGAATCCCCGATGGCTGCTTCGTCCGACCCCAAGAAAATCGTTCTCGCCTACTCCGGCGGTCTCGACACCTCCGTCATCCTGCCCTGGCTCAAGGGCCGTTACCCCGGTGTAAAGCTGGTCTGCTTCGCGGCGGAGCTCGGCCAGGGTGATGAACTCGATGGCATTGAGAAGAAGGCCTACGCCAGCGGAGCCGACGAGGTCGTGGTCAAGGACCTGCGTAAGGAGTTTGCCGAGCAATACTGCTTCCCGATGATCCGGGCCCACGCGGTGTACGAGTCGGACTATTTGCTGGGCACCTCGATCGCCCGGCCGTTGATCGCCAAGCACCAGGTCATGGTCGCCAAGCAAACCAAGGCCGACGCGGTGGGCCACGGCGCGACCGGCAAGGGCAACGACCAAGTCCGCTTCGAGCTGACCGCCCGGGCGCTCAACCCCAAGCTGAAGATCATCTCGCCGTGGAAAGACCCCGTGTTCATCGAAGACGGCCTGACCGACCGCGAGACCGCGATCGACTACGCCAAGAAGCACAAGATCCCGATCGACCAGACGACCAAGAAGATCTACTCCCGCGACCGCAACCTCTGGCACATCAGCCACGAGGGCGCCGAGATCGAAGACCCCGCCACCGAGCCGAACTGGAAGAACTGCCTGGTCATGTCCGTGCCCGTCGAGAAGGCCCCCGCCAAGGCCCAGTACGTCACGGTCACCTTCGAGAAGGGCAACCCCGTCGCGGTTGATGGCAAAGACTTCAAGGGCGCGGGCCACGAACTCATCGCCCGGCTGAACAACATCGGCGGCCAACACGCGGTCGGCCAAACCGTGCTCACCGAGAATCGCCTGGTCGGTATGAAGTCGCGCGGCGTGTACGAAACGCCCGGCGGCACGATCCTCTACGAAGCGCACAAGGCCCTCGAACAGCTCTGCCTCGAGCGTGACCTGTGGCATGAGAAGATCCGCTTGGCGACGCGTTATGCTGAGCTGACCTACAACGGCCAGTGGTTCCACCCGCTGCGCGAATCGCTGCAGGCGTTCATGGACGACGCAAACAAGGTCATCACCGGCACGGTCAAGATCAAGCTGTACAAGGGTACGGCGATGGCGGTCGAGGCCGAGAGCCCGCAGAGCCTCTACGACCCCGAGCTCGCCAGCTTCGCGATGGACGGCTACGACATCACCGCCGCCCGCGGCTTCATCGACCTCTACGGCCTGCCCATGCAGGTCCGTGGCATGCGGCAGAAGGTCAAGAAGTAAACCTAGTGTCTGACGAAGTGGTCCCGCTTGAACGCATCCGTTACTCCCGGTTCTGAACCCGTGCATGTGCTGATCGGCTCGTATACCGAGCGGTTGGGGCATAGCGTGGGTGGTGGCCCAGGCGTGGTGTTGGTGCGTGTGGATGTAGACGGTCGGCTGTCACCGGTGGGCGAGCCGGTCATGGTGCGCAACGCGTCGTATATAAGTGTGAACGCATCGGGTGACCTGGCGTACGCCAGCAGCGAGGTCGTGGACTTCAACGGCACGGACGATGGTTGTGTGACTGTTTTGGAGGTGAATGCGAAAGCGGGCGCACTCCGCTCGTTGCAACAAACCGGCTCGCGAGGCGTTGGCCCGGCTTGGGTGCGGCCTACGGCACACGGCCGTTACCTGCTCACGGCGAACTACCTTGCGGGTAACGCGGTGGTGTCGGCATTGGATGCTGACGGGTGCATCGGCGAACCCACCGCGATCTTGCCCCACGTCGGCACCGGCCCGGACGCGTCACGTCAAGAGGGGCCGCACCCCCACGCGGCGTTGACCAGCCCGGACGGACGGTGGCTGTACGTCGTGGACCTGGGCATCGACGAGGTGGTGGGCTACCAAATCCAAGCCGATGGCAGAGCCAAGCGCGTTGAAGCGGCGGGCGCGACGTTGCCTGCGGGGACCGGGCCGCGCCACGCGGCGTGGTCGTGTGATGGGCAAAGGTTGTATGTCAACCTCGAACTCAGCAGCGAGATCGCGGTGCTGCGCTATCAGGCGGAGGACGGCGGGCTCTGGGGCGAGCAGATAATCTCGTCTTTGGCCTCGCCGGAACAACACGCGGGGCAGGCGAGTCACCCCTCGGAGATCGCGGTCTCGCCGGACGGGAAGCATGTCGTGGTCGGCAACCGTGGGCCGGACGTGCTGTCGAGCTTTGCGGTGGATGAGGCGAACGGGAAGTTGTCGCCCATTAGCGACACGCCCACGGGCAAGACGCCACGCCACTTCGCGTTTTGCGGTCCGTCACTGTTGGTCCTGGCCGAGCAGGATGCGCACCGTTTGACGAGTTTTCACTTCGACTCGGGCACGGGCAAACTCGCACCCGCCGGGCAACATCTCGATGTCATGAGTCCATGTTTCGTCTGTCCGCTACCGGGCTGAGTGGCGGCGGCATCGGTTACGATGCCCGTATGAAAGTTCTCTACGTCGGCGGCACGGGTCAGATCAGCTTCGATTGTGTCCACGAATCGGTGCGGGCGGGGCACGAGACGTGGGTGCTGAATCGCGGCAACTCAAATGCCGGGCTGCCCGCTGAGACAAAGTTCATCACGTGTGATTTTGAGGACGACACGGCCTACGCCCAGATCGCGGAGATGGGCTGTGATGCGGTCTGCCAGTTCCGGGTGTTCGGCGTCGACAAGTTGAAGCGCGATATCGACCTGCTGACAGGTAAGGTCGGGCAGTACGTCTTCATCTCGACCGCCTCGGCGTACCACAAGCCGGTGCGGGTGCAGTTCATTACCGAAGACGTGCCGTTGGTGAACCCGCACTGGGAGTACAGCCGCAACAAGGCGGACTGCGAGGCGCTGCTGCGTGAATCGGTGGGCTTGCCGTGGACGATTCTTCGGCCGAGCCATACGAGTCGTGACATGTTGATCACCGCGATGGGTGAGCACGACCTGCTCGCGTCGCGGATGGAGCGGGGCTTGCCGGTGGTGGTGCCCGGTGACGGGACGAGCCTGTGGACCGTTACGGCGTCGAGGGACTTTGCCCCGCCGTTCGTGAAGCTGTTGGGCAACCCGAAGGCCATCGGTGAAGACTTCCATCTCACGAGCGACCACGCCTATGCGTGGAACACGCTGTACGCGGCGTTGGGCGAGGCCTTGGGTGCGTCCCCGGACGTGGTGCACGTGCCGACGAATACGCTGGTGAAGTTCAATCCGGACTGGGACGGTCCGCTCTGGGGCGACAAGGTGTGGTCTGCTCAGTTCGACAACCGCAAGATCAAATCGGTTGTCGGCGATTTCACATGCGATACATCGCTTGCGCAGTTCATGGAGGACCGTGTGGAAGCGTACCGCGCCCGTGTGGAGAAAGCGCGCGGACCCGAAGCGATTATCAATGTAGAACTCGATGCGTTGTTTGATCGGATTGCGGCGGCGCAGCGTTCGTTGGGCGTATAAGCTGGACGTAGTTTCGCGGCGTGAACTCGCTCACAAACAGTTCACAAAACCACAACAGAATGCTTGCATGCCGGGCGTATCTTCCGGCCTCCCAAACGTTTTCCACTGGAGGTCAGAATGCAACGACAGGTCAAGGCAGCTTTCGCAACGGGAACCCTCGCCGCGGGTTTGGCTTTTGGTTCGGCGGCTCAGGCTCAGCTCGGTCTATCGGTCATCGGCAGCTACGGCACGGGCATCTTTGATGAATCGGCGGCGGAGATCCCCGCTTACGACGCTGCGACCCAGCGGCTGTTCGTCACCAATGCCGCCAGCGGCAAGATCGATGTGCTGGATCTGTCTGATCCGACCATGCCCAGCAAGATCGGCGAGATCAACCTCGCGGGCGCCCCCAACAGCGTGGCGGTGAACAATGGTTTGGTCGCCGTCGCGGTGGAAGCCGCAGTCGTGACCGATCCGGGGCAAGTCCAGTTCTTCAACGCCGCTGACCTTACGTCGGCTGGTGCTGCGGTTCCCGTTGGTGCCCTGCCCGACATGCTGACCTTCACCCCCGATGGCAGCAAGCTGCTCGTCGCCAACGAAGGCGAACCCGACGGCGGCGTCGACCCCAACGGCTCGGTCAGCATCATCGACACCAACACCTTCGCGGTTGCCACCGCGGGCTTCACCGCCTTCACCGATGCCAACACCGCGACCACCGCGACCATGGGCAACACACCCACCAACGCCGTCCGCCGTGACCCCGGTGTCGGAACGCTCGCCGCTGACGTGGAACCCGAGTACATCGCGGTCAGCGAAGACAGCTCGACCGCATTCGTCACGCTGCAAGAAGCCAACAGTGTCGCTGTGATCGACATCGCCACGAATACGGTTACCAGCATCCAGGCCCTGGGCACCAAAAACCACCTGCTGCCTGGCAACGAACTCGATGCCTCGGACCGCGACGGCGGGGTCAACATCGACAACGAGCCGGTCTTCGGCATGTACATGCCCGACGCCATCGCGACCTATAACGTGAGCGGTATCAATTACTACGTGACTGCCAACGAAGGCGATGACCGCGGCGAAGACGAGCGTGTGAAAGACCTCGATCTTGATTCCGCGGCGTTCCCCTCGGCGTTCCCGGGTGCCCCGGAGTTTACCGACGACGATCAACTTGGTCGCCTCGGCGTCTCGACCTGGGACGGCGATACCGATGGCGACGGTGACTACGACCAGCTCTTCGCTTACGGCAGTCGTTCGTTCTCGATCTTCGATGAAAACGGCAACCTGGTCTTCGACTCGGGTAACGACTTCGAAACCATTACTGCCAATACCTCAGGCGCAGTCTTCAATTCGACCAATGATGAAAACGATTCCTTTGAAGGCCGTTCCGAGAACAAGGGCCCCGAGCCCGAAGGCGTGACTCTCGGCGTGATCGACGGCAAGACCTACGCCTTCATCGGCCTCGAGCGTGTCGGCGGCATTATGGTTTACGACGTGACCGACCCCACCGACGTTCAATTTGAAGAATACATCAACCCCCGCGACTTCGGCATTGATGACGGTGTTCTTAAAGATGCTGTTGAAGCCGCAGTGGGCACCCTGACCGCTGACCTCGGCAGCCTCGACCTGGGCCCCGAGGGTCTGTTGTTCATCGCGGCGGGTGACAACGCCCTGGGCATCCCGCTTCTGGTCGTCACCAACGAAGTCAGCGGCACCACCACCATCTACGCCATCCCCGAGCCCGGCACCGCCGCCGCTCTGCTCAGCGTTGCGGGTCTCGCCTTGCTGCGTCGCCGCAAGGCCTGAGCCTTGGCTTATACCCAGTCCGACCATCTACAGGGAGAAATCCGGCCCGGCATATGCCGGGTCTTTTTCTGCGTGTATTGCGCCCAAGATTCTGTCGGGGGATTGCGTCCGCTTGAGGAGATGGTCATCTATACTTTCGCCATGACCACCACTTCCACCCCGCCTGCCCGCCACTTTGTCGCCGCTGATTTTGACCCCGCCGATTGGGCGCAGGTTGAGCCGTACTTCAAGACGCTGCTCGAACGCGACCTCGAAACCGCCGAGGCGGTCGAGCAGTGGCTGACCGACTACTCCGAACTTTCCGCGGTGATGAGCGAGTACGGCAGTCGTCGCAACATCGATCACGCTTGTCACACTGATGATAAAGCGATCGAGAAGGCTTACATGCACTGGGTCGAGAACATCGCCCCCAAGCTCGCCCCCTTGGGCAACGAGCTGAAGAAGAAGTACCTCGATGCCCCGGGCTTGGCGGGCCTCAACCCCGAGCGCTACGACATCCTCACCCGCGAATGGAAGTCGTCGTTTGAGCTCTTCCGCGAGGCGAACGTGCCGTTGTCCACCGAGGTGACCAAGCTCAACAGCGAATACGACAAAACCATCGGCGCGATGCTCGTTGATTACGACGGCAAGACGCAGACCCTGCAACAACTCGCCCGCTACCAGGAAGAGACCGACCGCGTGGTACGTCAGGAAACCTGGGAGCTCTCGACCAACCGTCGGCTTGAGAACCGCGAGAAGATCGACCAGATCTTCCAGGATATGTTCGAGCTCCGCGAGCAGATGGCCAAGAACGCCGACTGCGAGAACTACCTCGAGTATTCGTGGAAGAGTTGGCAGCGTTTTGACTACACGCCCAAGGATTGCGAAGACTTTGCCGACGCGATCGAGTCGGTGATCATGCCGCGCATCGCGGAGCTGGATCAGCAGCGTAAGGCCGCGCTGGGTGTGGACACGCTACGGCCCTGGGATGGCTCGGTGGATGTGAAAGGGCGGTCGCCGCTCCGGCCGTTTCCTGAGGACGATGCGGGGGCCATGGTCACCGGCGCGAGAGACATCTTCAGCAAGATCGAGCCTTCACTGGCCAAGGATTTTGCGACGCTGGAGTTTGGCCGCAACCTCGACCTCGATAGCCGCAAGGGCAAACGGGCCGGCGGTTTTCAGGCATCCTTAGCGGAATCGAAGGAGCCGTTCATCTTTATGAACGCTGCGGGCACGCAACGGGACGTGGACACGATGCTTCACGAGGCGGGCCACGCGTTCCACTACATGTGGGCCAGCCAGGCCGAGCCGTTGACATTCATGCAACACGCCCCGATCGAGTTCTGCGAAGTCGCCTCGATGTCGATGGAGCTTATGGGCTGCGACCACTACGGCGTCTTCTACGATCACGAAGAAGAAGCCGCCCGCGCCAAACGCAAACAGCTCGAAGGCATCATCCGCTTCTTCCCGTGGATGGCGACCATCGACATGTTCCAGCACTGGCTCTACACCAACCCCGGCCACGACATCGCGGCCCGGACCGAAGCGTGGAAGCAGATCGCCGGCCGATTCACTAGCCCCGTGCTCGACTACTCCGGCTACGACGACGTCGTCGCCCACCGCTGGCACGCCCAGCTCCACCTGTTCCACATCCCGTTCTACTACGTCGAGTACGGCATCGCCCAACTCGGCGCCCTCCAGCTCTGGCTGAAGTACAAGAACGCCCCCGCGTCTGCCCTCCAGGGCTACCGCGACGGCCTCACGCTGGGAGGCACCAAGCCGCTGCCTCAGCTGTTCGAGGGTGCAGGCATCAAGTTCGACTTCACCAAGGACACCCTCGCCCCGCTGATCGATGCGGTGGCTGATGAGCTGGAAAAACTGCCCGAATAGTTTTTAGGACGAGGGAACTATTGATAGACCAACGCGTCTGAACCTGCAAGCATTCCGCTTGTTGGAGCGTTGTTATGTCTAAGTTGATAGTCAAGCTTATGGTATTCGCTGGTTTATTGGCGATCGTTGTAGCGGTATGGAGTTATACGAATACATCGGGTGTTTCCCCGGCACGCGATGTTTCGGTCCGCATAGCCGCGCAAAGTATGGAATCGCCTTCAACGCTGCAGTTCGAGCCGCCCTTAGGCGGGATCGATCTGGATGAATCGGCGGAATCTGATGTGCGTATCGGTTCGCGTTGGATCATTCAGAATGCAACGATCAGTTAAGAGGTCACTGATGTGGTTCAGTCCGCGGTTGATCTACGAAGTTGGGTTTCGCAATACGGCGGTTATGTAGGGTCGGCAGAAATCCTAGATGTGGATGGCGGGGCCAAGCGAGCGGAACTTGTGCTGCGTGTTCCGTCATCTCGTTTGGAGCAGACGCTAATGACATTGCGCCAAAGTGCTGATCGAGTTATCAAGGAGAAGATTGAAGCAACCGACCAATCCGACCAGGCGATCGATCTGGCAGCTCGACTACGCAACCTCGAACTCGCTGAGCAAGAGATGCGCGAGTTGATGACTTCGGTCCGTCAGGCCACGAAGAGCACCAGCGAACTGCTTCGGGTTCATGGCGAAGTCGTTAAGCTCCGGGAGCAGATCGAGCAGCACCGCGGCCGTCTCAGCAACCTGGAAGATCGGGTGCATATGGCGACGGTGAGTGTGAGCCTTCTCCCGGTCGACGCGTCAAACGGCCCGGTGGTGGCGGGGTGGTCGTTTGGCGAACAATGGGAGTCGGCGTGGCGCGTTCTGCTTTGGTTGTTACAAGGAGTGGGAACGGTCTTGGCTTACACCGTGACGGTCGGTTTGCCGGTGGTAATCTTCGTCGCAGTGCCGTTGTGGCTTTTCTGGCGTATCTCTCGCCCGGCGGCAGCGTCGGGTGAAGGTGGACTATGAACAACGCCCACGCTGTTAAGCGTGGGCGTTGTCGATTGTTGTGATGTCGCAAGGTGCGTTTAGCCCTTGCTCTTACCGATCATCTTCGCGACGTCTTCCGCGGCTTCTTCGAGCATCTCGTCACGGCTGTCGCTGTGGGAGTCTTCTTTGATGCGGGACGACTTGAGGACTTCGCCGGTTTGGCCGTTGGTCAGGGACATCTCGGCTTTGAACTTGGCTTTGGATCGGCCGGTCCAGTAGCTGTAGCCGGATTTGCTGTAGTCGTAGACCTGGCCGCGGAGGACGACTTCGTCGGCCTGGCCGAGCGGGTCCTTGGAGACGCGGATGGTGGTGAACTTGTCGTTGTAGCGGTCGGTCAGTTCTTCTTCGACTACCTCGGCGAACTCTTCGCCCGCCTCTTCGTCTTGCGAGTTGTCGGTCAGGTTTACGAAAGGCACGATCGTCACGACGCTGTAAGCGGACAGGTCGATGGTGTCGTCGTAGTCGCCGTCGGTGTAGCTGGGCCAGGCCGCGCGGGCGGCCTCGACCGCGCCTTTGTTTTCGTCATCCGGGTCGCTGCTTTTTTCGCTGGAGCCGCCGTCGTCCGAGCCGCCGCCGTCGCTGGAGCAGGCGAGCAGGGTCGCGGAGAGACAGAGCAACAGGGCCATCAGTTTCGTCAAATCTTTCATGGTTCAATCCTTGGGTCGGGTCAATCACAGGGGTACACGGGGTGATTCGCAAAGAAAAACGACGGCCTGCGCGGCCGTCGTTATCGTTCGAGATCAGCTGAGGTTTGTCAACCGTTTCGGGGTTGATTCTGGGTTAATCCTCGTCTTCTTCCGCGTCGTCCGCTTCTTCCCACTCCTCGTCGTCGACCTCTTCGTATTCCATCTCGACGTCAGGGTCTTCGTCCTCGTCTTCTTCGTATTCCTCTTCGCCGTCGTCGGCCTCGTCGACTTCTTCGTATTCGTACTCGTCGTCTTCGGCTTGATCGGCGTCTTCTTCGTCTTCGACTTCCACCGCGGCTTCGTCGACGACCTCAGCTTCGTCTTCATCAAGGTCGAGTTCTTCGCCTTCTTCGACGGCGGCCTTGGCTTCAGCGTCGTCGGCAACTTCTTCGATGGCCACGCCTGCTTCGGCGGTCGGGCCGTTGGCGACGGCGTCGCTCTCGACCATGTCGTTGGCGATCATCTCCTTCATCGCTTCCCACTCTTCGGGGCTGATGAGGACCTCACGGGCCTGGGCGGTCTTGTGGTGGCCGAGGATGCCGCTGGCTTCCATCTGCTCGATCATGCGCGAGGCACGCGAGTAGCCGATAGTCAGCCGGCGTTGCAACAGCGACACCGAGCCGCGGCCGGTCTCGAGCACAACCATCACCGCGTCGTCGAACAGCTCGTCGCGTTCTTCGTCGAGGGCGCCCGCGTCGCCGCCGTTCTTGATCTGAACCAGTTGCGGCTCGAACGACTGCTGGCTGACGGTCTTGAGGAACTTGACCGACTTGCGGATTTCCGAGTCGTCGACCAGCGTGCCTTGGGCCCGGACCAGGTCGGACGAACGCGGCGAGAGGAAGAGCATGTCGCCGTGGCCCAGCAGGAGTTCGCCGCCCTTGGCGTCGAGCACGATGCGGGAGTCCATGCCGGAGGCGACCTTCATGCAGACACGCGACGGCATGTTCGACTTGATCAGGCCGGTGACGACGTTGGCCTGCGGCCGCTGCGTCGCGAGGATCAGGTGGATGCCCACGGCCCGGGCCTTCTGGGCGATGCGGACGATCGCGGCCTCGACCTCCTTGTTGGTCATCGTCAGGTCGGCCAGCTCGTCGATGATGAAGACCATGTAGGGCAGCTTGCGCGGGATCTTCGCCTCTTCGTGCTCGTTCTGGGGCTCGAAGCGCTCCTTGAGCTCCTCCCACTCCAGCTCGT
>JBCCWB010000145.1:0-11036 GCA_039194345.1 Planctomycetota bacterium | reverse complement strand
GCGATTGATATTCTTTTGCGCTGAGCGGCATCCATCTTTTCGGCGTCGGGGCTGACGCCGGTCCGCATCATTTCGGCAAAACAATCAAATAAATAGCGGCTGTCGTGGGGCCCGGGGCTGGATTCGGGGTGGTATTGGACCGCGAAAACGGGCTCGGCGGTGTGGCGAAAGCCCTCGAGGGTCTTGTCGTTGAGGTTGATGTGGGTCGGTTCCCCGCCGACCTTGGCGAGGCTGTCGGGATCAACGGCGAAGCCGTGGTTTTGGCTCGTGATTTCGACCTTCTGGGTGCCTAGGTTCTGGACCGGCTGGTTGCCGCCGCGGTGGCCGAACTTCAGCTTGAAGGTATCTGCCCCCATGGCTCGGCTGAGCAGTTGATGGCCTAGGCAAATACCAAAGATTGGGAGCTTGCCGATGAGCTGTTGCAGGTGGTCGATGGTGGGCTGCACCGCGGACGGGTCGCCCGGGCCGTTGGAGACAAAAAGCCCGTCGGGGGCATGCTCCGCGATCTGCTCGGGTGTGGTGTCGTAGGGCAGCACCGTCATGTCGCAGCCCGAATCGGTGAGGTTCCGCAGGATGTTCAACTTCGCGCCGCAGTCCAGGGCGACGACCTTGAGTCGGTTCTCGATTGGCGGGATCGAGCCTTGGAGAGGGAGCCAATCGCCCAGGTCTTCGCTCCAAGCGAGCGGCTCAGCCCGGCTGACGGTGGCGACGAGGTTGCGTCCTACGAGACCAGACGAGGCTTTGGCCTGGGCCACGAGCTGCTCGTCGCTGATCGCGGCATCGGTGCAAAGCACCCCCCGCAGTGCCCCCTCGGTGCGGAGACGCCGGGTCAGGGCCCGGGTGTCGATACCCGCGATACCAGTCACGCCTTCCTCGGCCAGCCATTCCTCCAGCTTGGCGGTCGCCCGGTAGTTGCTGGCGGTGTTGGCCAATTCACGGACCACAAAACCGCTGGCCTGAGCTTTGGCGGACTCGAGGTCGCCGGGGTTGACCCCGTAGTTGCCAATCAGCGGGCAGGTCATCGTCACGATTTGCCCGGCATACGACGGATCGGTCACCACTTCCTGATAGCCCGAGAGCGAGGTATTGAAGCAGGCCTCGCCCTCCACGGATTTGGCGGAGGTATCGCCGAAAGCCCTGCCGACGAAAACGCTGCCGTCCTCAAGGGCGAGGCGGGCCGAGCCGTGGGGCGATTGAATCGTGGGAGAGGCCGAGGTCGGATCGCAATTCATGACCGGGAGTGTAATCCAGACCCGCCTCCTCAGCCAAACTGTGCCTGGTGGCCGAGGTGTTTTGAGCGGGTTTATAGCGATGAGCGTGCGGACTCGTCCTCGGCGAAGACCGTGGGCTCGCCGTCTTCATCCACAGGGTTGGCGGAGGAAGTGAACAGCGTGATCTGCGGCGGCAGGCTCTCGGTAGGATCAATCGGTGTGACGTTGGCGAGGATGGTCATACCCCCGAGCACCTTCTGGCCTTGCTGCACCTTGACTTCGGGGCGGAGCGTGGCGGGGAGGTAGAGCTCCGTGGTGGAGCCGAGTTTGATGATGCCCATCCGTTGGCCACGCTGAACGACCTGCTCCTCACGCAGCTTGTTGTAAATCGTTCTCGCCAGCAAGCCCGCGACTTGCCGAACCGCGGCGATGGGGTGTTCTTTCACCGGGTGAACGAAAAGGGTGGTCATCGATTCGTTATCTTCGATCGATTCGGGGTTGAGTGTGTTGCCGTGGTTCCCAGGCTGGTGGGTGATAGAAGCAACCTTGCCGTGGCAGGGGCAACGGTTGATGTGGACGTCGAACACCGACATGAAGATGCGGATGCAGACCGCGGGCCCCTCGAAGGGGGGAAAATGCTCGACTTCGTGGATGGAAGAAATCTTGCCGTCCGACGGAGCCACCACGATGTTCCGGGGGCTGGGCACCCGGCGTTCGGGGTCGCGGAAGAATGTTAGGACGCCAACGGTGGCGATCCCGACCAGCACGCTTCCCGGCCAGTAGCCCAGAAGGACCAACGACAGCCCCACGCATATCCCCACCGCGATGATGGTCAGCCATTCGTTCTTGGCGTAGGGGCTAAGCATGGTGGGTACGGTCGGCCCTTGGGGCTGGGCTGTGCTCTATTGGGGCGGAAATCCAAGCATTTGGAACACCTCTGGGACGAGATGAGTCGCTTGGGCAGGCTGATTACGAACCATCCTATCACACGCAACAGCATGAAAGCCGGTGAGCTTTCCGAAGGTGGTGCAAAACAATGATTCAACTCAGGGTCGCCCCTGATGTATGCCGGTCAAAGGCCTCAGGCCGACTTCTTGCCGATCACAAAGCCCACGCCGCCGAGCACGGCACTGAGCACCGCCAAGCCGACGCACAGGAACATGACCTTGCTCGCGCTGCCATCAACGACCAGCATGCTGGTCAAGGCACTACGGCTACCTGCGAGCGCCGCGGCAATCACGATCAGGCCGATGAACAACGCCACGGTCGCACCGATCAGCAGGCCCGCGCCCAAGGCGCTACCCGCGGGATCGGATTCTTCCGCAGCCGCGTAGGAGACGGGAGCGGCCGAGGCGGTTACACCCGCGCCGGGCAAGTCCATGGACCCGGGGTCGGTTTCGACCAAGTTTTCCAGTCCCGATGGGCCGGAGGTCCCGGTGTCCATCGCCAGAGCGCCTTCGAAGACACCCGATGAACCCACCGAGGATTCGAGGCCGAAGTCCGCCGAGGATGCGCCGGTGCCGGTGTCGCCACCTCCGGGGTAGATCTCGTCGTGCAGCTCAGCGCCGAGGCTGGTGTCGTCCGATTCGCGGGTAAGGTCGAGAAGGCCCGAGCCGGAGCCGACGGATTCGAGCGCGAGCTCTTCGTCGTCGATCTGGGGCTGGGTGACTTGGGTTTGAGCCATGGGGTCGGCGGGTTCAACTTCACCCGCGTCAAACACGCTGATGCCGGTGCCTTCACGCGGATCATCGGGCTCGCCGCCACCGGCCATAGAGTCGGCCAAGCTGATGGCGTCGGTGTCGTCCGGGCCGGGGTCGGCCAGCGGAATACCCAAGCTGGATCCATCGGTGCTTTCGCCGACACTGGCCATCGAATCGACCTGCTCACGCTTGAACATCAGCTTGTCACGGTCCCGGAACTGTTGGAGCTTGCCGCTGGCGGCCATTTCCTTCACCGCTTCGATATCGAGACCGAGTCGGGCAGAAGCCTCTTCCAACGTGTAAAACATCTTGGCCATGGGGGTGAAGCTCCGTAAATCGGGAGAACCGGGAGGTCCGGCGGGGAATCAAGGGGACGAGAGGGGCCTCGTAGAACTAGACCCATAAGATAAGCTCAAGCCGAGTGCCTGACAAGGATTGGGCGCAGCCAGGGAACTATCGGGCCCCAAGAAGCCTGCCGGCAGCGCCTCGGCTGGGTTGGAGGCTTTGGATCGTGGAAAGCTCCGTATGACACGCCGTCCGCTTCTTGAGTTACTGGACCTGCCGCTTCGGAACTTGCCCGCCGAGCTGGAAGGCGTGCGTCTAGCCCATATCAGCGACCTTCACGTCCGCAAAGATCGCTACCGATTTCGGCAGTTGGTTGAGGAATTAACGGAAATAGACCTTGATCTCGCGTGTTACACCGGCGACTACATGACCTGGCCCGGGGATGAGGGGGTGGCGCTTGAGGTGATGGAGCGCGTGGCCGCAGCGGCCTCACCTCGGCTCGGACAATTCGGAGTGTTTGGCAACCATGACTCGGCCAAAGTTATTCGGCGGTTTGAATCGCTTCCGGTCCGTTGGCTGATCAACGACGCGGTCAGGCTGGAAGGTTTGCCGCTGGAACTGTCTGGCCTCTCCGGTGAGCGCGAACGAGCATTCGATGCGGCGCTGATGGCCTCGAGGATGTCGGGTACACACGATAGAGAAGCGGAGTCGCGGACGTTCCACTTGCTGCTCAGCCACCATCCGTACACCTTGATCCACGCAGCCGATTTGGGCATGGACCTGATGCTGGCCGGTCACAGCCACGGCGGGCAATGCCGACTCCCCGGAGCGAGAGCTCTGGCTAACTCGTCACGCTTACCCAATCACCTAACCGCGGGGCGTTTCAGTTATCGCGGAACCGAAGCATTGGTTTGTCGCGGCTCGGGCGAAGTCCATGTGCCATTTCGGATGTTCTGCCCGCCTCATGTCCCCATCTACGTATTGCGTCGTGATACCTCTTGCCCATCAGAGGTGGTGACAAAAGAAGGCGGCTTCGAGTTAATTTGGTCGTGGTGAAACCACAGCGGCCAGGCAGCTAGTGCACCCGTGTCTACAACACCTCGCGGGCGCGGGGGAACGAGCCCAGTACGGTGAGTTGCAGGCAGTGCTTCTTCGCTTCGCCGAGTGCTTTTTGAACGTGGGGTTCATCGGCGTGGCCTTCGACATCGACGAAGAAGTAGTACTCCCAATTCATCCGTTGGCTGGGGCGTTCCGCGAGTCGCGTCAGGTTCAGGCCGTGGTCACGGAAGACGTTGAGCACATCGGTCAACGCCCCGGCCTTGTGCTCGGTAGTGAACAAGATCGAGGTCTTGTCATCGCCGCTGGGTTTGGCGTTCTGCCGGGCGATGACGAAGAAGCGGGTTTCGTTGTTGGGGTTGTCTTCGATGTTGTCGAAGAGGATGGGCACGTCGTTGAGCTGGGCCGCAAGCGTCGAGCCGATCGCGGCGGCCCCGGGTTCCTCGGCGGCAAGCGCAGCGGCTTGAGACGTCGAGACCGTGGCGATCTGCTCGGCGTTCGGCAGTTGGGCCGAGAGCCAGCGACGGCATTGCCCCAGTGCTTGCTGGTGGGAGTAAACGCGCGTGATCTGGTCAAGCGGTTGACGCGATAGCAGGTTGTGGTGGATCGCGATGCGGACTTCAGCGGCGATCTTCACGGGGGTGTCCAGGAAGCAGTCGAGGCTGGCGGTGACGCCGCCGTGAGTCGAGTTCTCGATGGGGATAAGGCCGTAGTCGACGTGGCCGCGGGCGACCTCGTCGAAGATTGCCGGGAAATCGGTCAACTCGTCGTAGTCGACCGAGGCACCGAATTTTTTGCGGGCCGCCAGGTGCGAGAAGCTGCCGGCTGGGCCGAGGTAGCCGATGCGCAGCGGCCGTTCGAGCGCGAAGCTGCCGGACATCAGTTCGCGCCAGATCGCCTGCACGCATGCGTCGGGCAGCGGGCCCGCGTTGGCGTTTCGGATCTTCTGCATGACCGCCTGCTCTCGGTCGGGGGCGTAGATGGGCACCGCCTCACCCGCCGCACGTTTGATGTGCCCAACTTCTATGACGATGTCTGCCCGTTCGTTGAGCAGCTTGACGATCCGCTCGTCGAGCTCATCGATACGTGAACGCAGGGGGGCGAGTTGGCGCTGGGCCTCGTCGCGGGCACTCGAGTCGGGGGTGGTGGGGTCCTGAGACATCTGGCGAGATTGTACCGAGTGCGACTGGCCGGGCGGAGAGACGGGTGTGATAATGCGCAAAACCCGATGCCGAGCTTCGGGAATCGTAGGGGATGGGGTAGGGTGGAATTGAATAATGGGAGAAGGACGAGGTACACACCATGCTTGCGAGTGAAATTGATTCCGCGATCGAGCCGCAGAACTTTGCGGAACTGATGCAGTCCATGCCCACGGCCTGGACGATCTTGCTGGGAATCGCCTTCGTGCTGGGCCTGGTGCTCTGGCTCTTCGGCGGCAGGTTGGCGGAAAAGGGGGCCATGCTCACGGGCTTTGTACTGGGCGGGCTCGGCGCCGCGGCGTTGGCCGCGGGTTTGAGCAGTGGAGCGGTTCCCGCCGAGGGGGCCGCCGAGGAAGTGGTCCAGCAAACGTCGAACAACGGGCTTTGGGTCCTGGCGATCGGGATCGGCGGCGCTTTGGCTGGAGTGCTGCTGGCGTGGCTGTTGTTCCGTTTCTGGATGGCGGCAACCGCAGCGTTCTTGCTCGCATTGGTGGTGCCCATCGTGGCCATGATCTGGACCGGCAACCCGCCGCCGATGAGCTCGATCCAGGGTGCCCAAGAAGTCACGCTCGACGCGATGGGGGCGGGGGAGTCCGATCCCGAAGCCGAGCGTATCCGCGAGCGAGCGCTCGAAGAAGCCGCTGAAACTGCAGATGACGAGTCCTTGGAAGAAGACTCGGCCATCACCAAAGAAGAAGTCATCGCCAAAGCAGCGTTGTTTGACCGCGAGCAGTTCAGCTCGGACCTCCAGGCGGTCTGGCAGCAGCAGGTCGATGAGGTCAAGCTCTGGTGGCAGGAAATGGCTCCGGGCTCTCGTCGATTCCTGATGGCGGGGGCGGGCGTCGGTGCCGCGGTCGGGTTGGTCCTCGGGCTGATCCTGCCCTCGGTGGCGGCTTCGCTGCAGACCGCGATGGTCGGGGCGTTGCTGATTCTGTTCGCTGGGCGGACCCTGTTGCTGAAGTATGTTCCGGGCAGCGAAGGGTTTATGCCGGGTTCGTGGAGGGCGGTACTGTTGTCGCTGGGTCTGATAACGCTCTTGGGCGTGCTGATTCAGTGGACGCTGCGCAAGAAGAAGGACGATGACTAATGCAGCAATCGGTCCGCCCGGAGTCTCGCAGTGGCGAGTTCGGGGCGGCCGAGTGATCCGGCCTGGAGCTGCATAATGATTCAAGGACTTTCGAAAGCTACGACGCTGGCCCAAGCCAGTGCACCCACAACTCCCCCCGGGGCGACGGTCCCCGGCCCCGGGGCTGAGCCTCAGAGCTTCGGCCAAGCGTTGGCGAACTTCTTCGAAACCATCGCGGGCATGTTCTCGCGGGGCGACGCATTGGCTCAGCCTGAACACGTCATTGAGCACCTGCAGGCTTTGGGAGCCGTTTGGGCGGTGGTCTTCGTGATCGTCGGCGTGCTGTGCATGTTCAACGGTTACAAGTTCTACAAGCTCGCCACCATCAGCATCGCGCTGCTGCTCGGGATGTTTGCCGGCTACTGGTTCGGCGGGAAGATCGGCGCTCCTTACATCGTCGCGGGTTGCCTCGGCGTGTTGCTGGCGACGCTTGCGTTCCCTTTGATGAAGTATGCCGTGTCGGTCTTCGGCGGTTTGGCAGGCGCTTTTGTCGGAGCCAACCTCTGGGCAGGGATGGCTCACGCGATCAACAAGATCGCTTCCGAAGGCGGGCAGGTTCGCAGCATCATCCCGGCCGACGAATACTGGCTGGGGGCTTTGCTTGGCCTGCTGATTTGCGGCATGCTGGCATTTATCCTGTTCAAGCTCTCGGTGGTGATGTTCACCTCCGTCAGCGGTTCGACCATCGCCATGATGGGGGTGTTGGCTCTGTTGTTGAGCTTTGAGCCTTGGCGCCAGACGGTTTCCGACGGCTTGACCTCCAGCCAGCTCGTCATTCCCTTGCTTGTGTTTGTTCCGGCAGCCATCGGGCTGATTCTCCAAGAGGTCAATAGCGGCGGCGTGATGGCCGGAGAGGGCCGGCCTCAGGACTGAGGTCGTTCGTGGGGCCTCGTGCTCTTCAGTACATGTGATACGTCAAGAAAACACCCCGCCGATTTGGCGGGGTGTTTGTCTGTTGTTCGATGAAGTAAGTTGGTTTAGCGTCGCCGACGCAGGGCCGCGATACCCGTCAAAAGCAAAAGCGCCGCCGAAGTGGGTTCGGGGACCAATCTTGCCTGAAGGTTATCGACGTCAAAGAAGCCGTAGTTGTTGCGTACCACTCGCCAGCCGTCGCCTTCAGCGCCGAGCTCTAGGAAGCCGTAATCTGGGTCGTTGATATCATCAACATAGCTCGGGGCGATTTTGTTAAACGGGTGGAACCAGATACCGATCGTCTGAGAGAAGCCGATGCCGTACCAGGAAAGGTCCTCCTCCACGGTTACTTGGTCTTCGCCGATTTGAACCGAGGGCTGGAGCGGCATGTGGTTCAGGATCGGGGTGGCGTCGAATTCGACCCGCATGAAACGAACTTCACGCCCCATGTCGGTGTACTCTTGGAACTCGGTATCGATCACGTTCAATGAGCCGTTACGACTCGAGGCGATTGGGTCCGGTGGATCGAGCGGATTGGGGCGGAAGTCCGAGGTCCTGTGGGCGGTCGCGGAGCTGGCACCGTTGTAGGCGTAAGCGGTCAGGCTGGACGAGGCGAGCAAATTGCCCTTGAATTGTTCCTCGGCTTCAAAGTAAAGGACGGCCAATTCGCCGAGGTGACGCTTGGGCATGGGGCCGTCGTTGACCACCAAGGTGAACCCGGTGGGCAGGTCATTTGCGGTATTCGCAGAGAACGTGGCGGTCCAAATAAACGTATTGTCCGACTCGTCGAAGAATGCGGAGACCGCGTCGATGGTGGCGTCTGTGCCGCTGATTGCCGGGGTGCCAACGCTGTTGTTGATGTACTCGTATTGTTGGGAGCCAACTAGGGCGGCAGCATCTGGCGTCAAGCAAAGCAGGGCAGCAAAGGCACCCAATACCCCAGTCGTGCGGAAGCGTTGACGGAGTTTTTCGGTTGAGCGGAACATAATCATTAACGTATTCTCCATCCCCTAAATGCGATTATTCGACTCGGTCCTCAATGCGAAATAGATGGTTCGAAACCAAATATGACGATTCGGAATTTTCTCTATCGAGCCTCGGAAGTCAGCGCAAATAAATGATTCCAAATAGAAGAGGCTGACCCTCTCCAACTGTTTAAATCCCAGATACACTCAGACAAACTTTGCTGAGCGGAAGATATAGTCTGCTCTCATACAAACTACTCATCCAAAATAAAGCTTAACACGTTTAGTAAATTTGTCCAGCAATAATACAAGACTGATATTTTCCTTATTGCGATGTAAATAAATGCTTTATTGGATTGTCGACAAATTCATGCTGTGAATGATAGTGCATTCAGGGGTGCCCTGAGGGGGGAGCTCTAAGCATGATTCACCGGCCAATCGTGCAGATGAATTCTGGATCCTACCGAAATGCGAATAACTACTTGGAATGTCAACGGCTTGCGTGCTGCATTGAGGAAGGGGCTCGCCGAGCAACTCGAATCTATCCGTCCGGATGTGCTTTTGCTTCAGGAGATCCGTGTTAAGCCCGATCAGCTTCCCGCAGAATGGGCGTCACCCTCGGGCTGGCACGTCACTTGGCACCCCGCAGAAAAGCCGGGTTATGCCGGTACGGCGGTGTGGTCGCGATCGCCTCACAAATCGGTCGAGACAGGATTGGGAGACGGCGAGGCCGATGACGAAGGGCGGGTGTTGCGGGTCAAGGTGGGTGGCGTTCAAGTTGTGAGTGTGTACCTGCCATCAGGCTCGTCTTCGCCCGAACGACAGGTGGCTAAGGAGGCCTGGATGGCGCGTTTTTATCCTTGGGCTGAAAAACTTAAGCGGGCCCGGACTCCCACTTTCTTGGGGGGAGATTTCAATATCGCCCATACCGAGCGCGATATTTATTACGCAAAATCAAACCAGAAGCAATCGGGCTTTTTGCCTCATGAGCGGGAGTGGTTTGGTGGCTTGTTAGATCTGGGTTGGCACGATGTCGTTAGGAAGGACGCGGGGGATATGGACGGGCCGTATTCCTGGTGGTCCAACCGTGGTCAGGCACGCGCGCTCGATCGGGGCTGGCGGATAGATTATCTCTTGGCGAATCCTGCGGGGGCTAAGCTGCACACCTCAACCCAGACGCACCGTGAGGCCGGCCTTCAGTGTTCGGATCACGCGCCGGTGTCAGTTGATTTAAAGGTATAGTTTCTCGTTCTTGAGCAGCCAGTTTCGTGGGACTCATTCGCCGTATCGATCGCAGGGGGATGTCTTGGACGACCCGCAAGCCTCACATCCCCATAAACCCCCTGCCCAAGCTGCGGAAGTAGTGACAGCGGCTGGGTCACCAGTATCTGCAGGGGCGGCACCCAAGCTATCTGCTGAGCAGTACGCCCAGCTAGCCGCGGCGCACATCGCATACGGCCCGATTCGCCGAGCGATCCGTGTGGCAGGCATCAGTGGGTTGACGTTGGCTTTGATGGCCTTTGTTTCACTGCCGTTTGCTTGGTTCAGCCTTAAGGGGGCCTTCGCGGCTCTTGCGTTAGGGGGGGCGGCGGTGTGCGAGTTCCGGGGTTACGCGCGCCTGCGTCGCTTGGATTTACGTGGAGTGAAGATCCTTACTTGGAATCAAGTGGGGCTGACGGTGCTGATCGTGGCCTATTGCCTCTGGTGTATCGCTGATGCGTGGTTCGGGCCCGATCCCTACGAGAAGCTGGTTTCATATCGCCCGGAAATGGCGGAATTGCTCGCTCCTTATGAGGGCATTTTTCGTCAGATGACGGTGATGGTGTACGTCATTGTGCTGGGGGTTGGGCTTCCGGTGCAGGTGCTGGTTATCCGGTATTACGCCAGCCGCCGGAAGCATATCCGGGCCTATTTAGCCCAAACCCCCGAGTGGGTCTTGCGAGGGAGTCGGTCAGGGGCATGTGTGGCGGCTGAGGCGGGCGATGAATTTTGCCCGTGAAAATTTAATTTCAAAAACCGGATGTCGACAATTTACATCTGGGGTTTCATTGATACAATCTTCGCCCTTGGCCGTTGTGTGCCATGGTGTTTTTCCTCTATTTCTTAAGATCATTCAATACCATGGCTGATTCTTCAAAGCCTCTTAGCGCTGCTTCCATCCGTGCCCAAAACTACACCCGTGGTCCGGAGTGGTACACCGAATTCAAGGAAATCGAACTCAAAGGCGACTTTGCCTACGAGGAAGGTGTCGTCCGCCGTGATCCCAGTGCGGTGCTCAAGATCGACGGCCTTTACTACTGCTGGTACACCCGGGGCGAGGGCGAATCCAATTTCGCCAAGTTCGACTTTGACAACCCTTCAAGCAAGACCTTTCCTTGGGACCTCTGCGAGGTCTGGTACGCCACCTCGGAAGACGGCATCACCTGGAAAGAAGAGGGGCTCGCCGTCGGCCGTGGTCCGGAAGGGGCTTACGATGATCGTTCGATTTTCACCCCAGAGATCATGGCCCACGACGGCAAGTACTACCTGGTCTATCAGGTGGTGCAATCGCCTTACGTCATGCGGGTGAAGGAGCATATCTC
>JBCCWB010000144.1:0-11055 GCA_039194345.1 Planctomycetota bacterium | reverse complement strand
TGATCCAGCCCCGCGTGTTCCGGGCCGATGACCACGGCCAACGGCTCGCCCGGGGTTGCCCAATCGATTTGGTAGCAGTCCGCCCCGCCGTCGGCGAGGGCTGCCGCGATGGTGACGTTGCGCTCGCGCATCCACGCCACCGCCTCGGCCGCGTCTTCCACGATCACCGTCGGCAGCGTGAATACCGCCCCGGTGCTGTTGCGGATCGCGTTGGGGTTGAACACGTCCACGGCCGGGCCCACGGCCAACACGGCGTCGCAGCCCGCGACCGCAGCGGTCCGCACAATCGCCCCGAGGTTGCCCGGCTTCTCCGTGCCCACCGCGACCATGTAGAACCCCGACTCGCGCTGGGGCAAATCGCCCAGCGAATAGCTCGGCGTCTCGAACACCGCCAACGCCCCCTCGGGCTTGTCGTGATACGCCATCTTCGCCAAGACCTCGGCGCTGACCCAGGTCGGCTCCGCCTCCGGCCAACCGTCCAGATCGGCCTCCAGCATCTCCCGGCAGGCGAACCATTCGGCCAGCTCTAGCCCCGCCGCCAACGCCCGGCTGATCTCGCGGTGCCCCTCGGCCAAGAGCACGCCCTCCCGGCGGCGTTCGCGGGGTTTTCGCAGACGGACCACCCGCTTCACGCGGGGGTTGGTCAGGCTGGTGATCGAGGCCGATTCGGTCATGGCCGCATCCTATCCGCTGGGCTCCTGAATTACCCCTAGCGGGCTAACGGCGGGGCCCGCATACATCCGATAATCATTACAAGCCGCACGCTTTGCCCGGTATCAGCCAGAAAAAATGGATCGCCCCTCAACCCGGGCTATAACGAAGATAGATCCCTAGGCGTTTACCGGGCGAGTCCTCACCGTGTGGCGACGAGCGTCTCTGACAGGAATCCGACCCATGAAACTTCTCCGCACCAGCACTCAGGTCCTGGCCGCCGTCGGCTCGATGGCGGGCGTGTGGTGGGCCGTCGCCGATGAAGCTCCCGCCGGGCTGAGCGGATCGGCCTCCTCGGCGGAGAGTTCCCCGGCCAGCCAGGCTGGTGCCGCCGCCGAAACCACCGCCGCAGACGGGCCAGCCTACGCCATCACCGCGTTCGATTTCGTGGTGCTACGCGACCTGTCGGGCCTGCCCACTGAAGCGGAACTGAACGACATCGTCGTCGAATTGCTGGAGACCCCCACCGGCTACGTCGCGCCCCGCCCCGGCTCGACCATCACGGCGGTTCGTCTGGGCGACCTGCACAGCTTGCCTCAGAACATGCTGTACGCCAGCGCCGCCAACCACGTCGCCGCTGCGGTGGTCCGCGATTTCAACGACCGTGGCATCATCGGCGTGCTCGTCTCGCCCGACCCCAACGAGATCCGCGTCGACTTCACCGACCAGGGCACCGCGGTCTGGGGCACCGACCTTCGGGCCGATGGCAATACGACGCTGCGTCTCTTGGTCCGCACCAATATTGTCAGCGAGATGCGCACCGTCGCCAGCGGCGACCGCATCACCGACGGCCAGCGTGTCAACCACCCCAGCCACCGCCGTATCCTCAGCAACTCGCCCGTTGGCGTGGGTGACTTGGTGAACCGCCGAGAGATCGACGACTACCTGTTCGATCTCAACCGCCACCCCGGCCGCAACGCCGCCGTGGCGGTGTCCACCGGGCTCAACCCGGCGCAAGGCGACACCGTGCTCGATTACCTGGTCAGCGAGGCCAAGCCGTGGACCGCGTTCTTCAACCTCTCCAACACCGGCACCCGCGACACCCGCGAATGGCGTGAGCGCTTCGGCTACCTCAACACGCAGTTCACCGGCAACGACGACATCCTCAGTATGGAATACGTCACCGCGGGCTTCGAAGAATCCCAAGCGGTGTTTATCAGCTACGAACGCCCGTTCGAGTCCAACGACCGCGTGCACTGGCGGACCTACGGCACATTCCAAGACTTCACCGCGTCCGACGTCGGAGCTCCCGGGGCCGACTTCGACGGCACCGAGTACGGCATCGGCGGCGAGCTCATCTGGAACTTCTGGCAGAAGGGGCCGAGCTTCCTCGACCTGGTCGGCGGAGCGCGTTGGGAGTCGGTCCACGTCGACAACCAGTTCGCGGTGATCGAAGAGACCGAGCCGTTCTTCATCCCGTATCTGGGCGTAGCTTACGAGAACACCACCCAGGTCAACGCCACCACGGCCTACCTCGGCGTCGAGTTCAACCTCGACGGACTCGCCGGCACGGACTCGCCGGACATCGACGGGCTGGGCCGACTCAACACCGATGCGGACTGGGTGAAGTTCCCGTTTAGCTTGACCCACTCGTTCTACCTCGAGCCGATCTTCAACCGCGACGACTGGCTGAACATCTCCACGCCCGGCTCGACGCTGGCCCACGAACTACTCTTCGCCTTCCGCGGACAGTACGTGCCCAACGACCGACTCAACCCCCAGGCCCAGGAAGTCCTCGGCGGACTATACACGGTCCGCGGCTACGACGAAGCCATCACGGCGGGTGACACCGTGCTCATCGCGACTGCCGAGTACCGCCTGCACATCCCCCGGCTGTTCACCCCAACGCCCGGCCAACAACGCCCGGTGACTCAGATGTTCGGTGAGCCGTTCCGCACCTTCCCCCAAGAGCCCTACGGCAGCGCCGACTGGGACCTGGTCGCCAAGGCGTTCATCGATGCCGGCCGAAGCGTGAACAACGACCGCCTGTTCTTCGAGCAAAACGAAACCCTCATCGGCGCGGGCGTCGGCCTCGACCTGCTGTTCAAGCGCAACGCGAACTTCCGTATCGACTACGGCGTAGCGCTGGAAGACGCGGCGGGCACCACTTCCGGGTCTTCCCAATTTCACTTCAGTTTTACGCTGCTTTACTGAACTTTGACCGACACAAACCGCTTTAGGAATGGGATGAGCTCCGCTAAAATGTATAGCGGAGAACGAGAAAGAGAGACCCCATGACACCCCACATCCAATCCACACTCGGCCTCGGCACCACGCTCGCCGCTGTGGCGGTCGCCTTGCCCCTCAACGCCGCACCCGAAGGCGGCACCGTCGTCTCGGGCAGCGCCACGATCGACACGCTGGGCAAGAACACCACGATCACCACGACATCTCCGCGGACGATCTTGGAGTTCACCCAGTTCAACATCGGCAACTCCGAACGCGTCGTGTTTAACCAACCCGACGCCAGCTCGGCGGTGCTCAACCGCATCACCGGCGGGCAGCACACCAACATCCAGGGTTTCCTCGGGAGCAACGGCCAGGTGTACATCGTGAACCCAGCGGGGGTGTCTTTCTCCGCGACCTCCGTGGTCAACGTCGGCCGAATCGTTGCGGCCGGGGCGAACATGGACAACGCCGACTTCTTGAGCGGCATCGACCGCTTCACCAACGCCACCGGCTTTGCCAACAACCTGTCGGACAACCTCTTCGGTAAGCAGGGCGTGGTCCTGGTCGGCAAAAACGTCACCAATAACGGCACGATCACCTCGGACAACGGCACCATCGTGCTGGTCAGCGGCAAAGACGTCCTGCTGCAAGACGGCCCCGACAGCCAGATCCTCATCAAACTCGAAGGCTTCGGCACGACCGACGGCAGACAGAGCAAGCTGACCAACAAGGGCACGGTCGATGCGGGCAACAACGGCCAGGTCTACCTCGGCGCGGGCGACCTGCTGGGACTGTCGGTGTTCCGCAGCGGTCAGGTCGAAGCGGGCGAGATCACGCTCGACACCAGCGATCAGCCGCTGGCCCTCTCGACCGAGAGCTCGGGCTTCAGCAACTTCAGCGACGACGCGACGATCACTATCAACACCAGCCAGCTCGCCTACCACGCGGGCTCGGCCCCGAACGATCGGCTGATCCTCAACGCACCCGGCGGCTTCATCAACCTCGACGGTGATCCCAACCAGGGCCCCTCGATCGTTAACGGCCAACCCTTCCCGCCCAGTGATGGAGGCGACGGTGGTGATGGAGGCGACGGTGGTAATGGTGGCGACGGTGGTAATGGTGGCGATGGAGGCAACGGGGGTGATGGCGGTAACGGCGGCGATGGTGGTGATGGGGGCGACGGCAATGGAGGCAACGGCGGCGGAGACGGCGGTAATGGAGGCGACGGCGGTAGCGGCGGTGGAGACGGCGGCTCAGACCCCGGCTCGAACAGCAGCTTTGTCGATGCTTACGCCCGCTTCCTCCCGGCCGATGCCTTGGCGACCGCGAGCGTGAGCCCACCCACCGTGGACTCGAGCTTGGCCTCGTCGCTGCAGGAAGACCTGGGGATCGAAGTCAAAGACTTCGACGAGCAGCCGCTGCTTGAGTACCTCGTCGCGGCGACGGTGCTCAACGACCTGAACCTTTCGCCCAACGGCTCAACCGCGCCGGGCTCAACCCGTGTCAGCGCCAATCGGCTGGACTACAACGCGGCTCAAGACGCGGTGGGCGCGTACGAAGACGTGTTCTTCGTCAACAACGGGGCGGGCGATGCGGCGGGGGCGAACGCGGCCGACCGGGCAGCGGCGACCACGCCGGTGGACCAGACCCAGCAGGTGCGTTCGATGATCCAGCAGTCGGCCGACCGCTACATGGCCGACGCCGAGGTCACCGACATCGGTCCGATCGAGTTTGTTGAATGGCTCAAAGAACAAGACCCCGAAACGCTCGATGCGCTGGTGGGCCTAGACGAGTTGGTCAACGAAGCGATGCCCAACCTCGGGCTAGGTGCCGCGGAGCTCGAGAACTTCAAAGCGTGGACCTACGGCAAGATCGCCCCGCAAGGCGTTAGCCTCCGCACACTCGACGAACTCGTCGCCACCGCAGGCGGCAACTAAGCTCCGTCAGATCAAAATCAATAAGCTCCGGACGCTCCGTGTCGTCCGCTAAACGTCAGAAGGTTGGTTGAGCTTCTCAGTCCGCCAGGGCGAGGTATTGCCCCACCCAGTCGAAAGACTGAATGTCGGCCGGCTCGGCCTTGACGATCACCAAGACATCGGTCGGCTCGCCGGGCATCGGAGCCAAAGCCAAGTCACCAAACGCCAACCAACCCAGCTCGTCACCGACGCCAAACGTGGGCATCGAGCTGGCCATAGCCATCTCGAGGTGCTCGGGCATCGGCTGATCGACCGTGGCCTGGTGCGGCGACGACGTCGAACACCCGCCCAGGATCAAGCCGAGCGCAGCGGTGGTCGAAGACAGAACGGCAAACATGCGACGAGTCATTTTCAGGCTCCTGCGGCAACGCCGCGACGACGGAACACGGCGGATTCAAGGTTCCACCTATCGCTTCCATCGGGCAGCGAGCAAGGCCGATTAAGCCGGGCGCGGCATAGGGGCGTTCCCCACGCTCAATTCGCAAGGCCTTCCCTCAGGTACGTCCGATAGCCCTCAGCACTCTCAGATGTAGGGATTAACCGGGAAAACCGCTATATTGGTGAGGTGGGCTGGGGCCTTTCTTGCCGAAAAATACGTACATGTACTCCCGACAGGCGCTCCCACGAAGCGATTGAGTTGCATGCGCGATGACTCCCGCCATCCCGACCCCGCCCCGCTTGGGCAGATCGACCCCCGCGAGAGCGAGTCGACCGACACCTCATGGATGGCGCCGGACCCGCCGCCGATCCCCGACCGCATCCGCAAGAAGGTCGAACCTACACGCCCGAACCTGCCCCCAATCCCGAAGGTGCGGGTCAAGGTCGATCACCGTTGGCTGCGCTACGGGTTCATGGGCGGCGGGGCGATCGTGCTCGGTCTGGTGCTGGCGCTGCTGCTGCGGGGCAGCCCGTTTACCGAGACCGCCCGGGCCCAGTGGCAGGACTTATGCACTGACTACGCCAAGTGGTTCTCACCGTTGGCAAGCTCCATCGAACACCAAGACAAAACCGTCCTCCGCGATGTCGGCCTGGGTGCGGTGGTCGATATCCTCGCCGACGCGGAGAAGTTCGACCCCCGCTTTATCGCCGACCGCCCGGGAAGCAATCTCGCCGCCATCGGCCAAGAGCCGCCCGCAACCGCCAAGACCAAAGAAGCGATCCGCGCGACCAGCCAAGCCTCTGCGGCGTTGGCCCGAATCGAGGCCGCTTTCGCCAAATGGCCCACGATCGTGGCGCTCGAATCCCACCACGTCCTGTTCAAAGACCACGGCTGGGACCGCGCCGCGGAGTTTGTCGAGCTCCACCTCAAAGACGCCCCCCCCTACGGCAAGGCCCCGGTCAGCCCCACGCTGATCAAGCTCCAAAGCCTCGAAGCGCAAACCACCAGCATCGCCCACGCGGTCGAACTGCTCGAAGAAGAACTCGCTGTGCTGGCCCCGCACAACGACCCTGTCTTTGACTCCCTCGCTCAAGCCGTGCGTGACCTGGACCGCCAGCCCCCCACGGCACCCCGGCCGCAAGCCAACGGCGATGCCCCCTACTCGCCCCAACTCGCCGGGCTCAACGAAACCCTCAACGCCTTGGAAGCCTTTGCCAACCGATTCCGCCTGCGGGTCGAGAGCGAGGAATGGGCCGCCATCGACCACGCTCGTTTCCGTGAAACCGGCCGCGCCTACAGCATGCTCGCCCAAGGGAATCACAAGCACAGCGACATCTTCCGGACCTGGCTGGCCGAGGTCGATAATTACCGCGGCGTGGCAGAAGAAGATTGGCGACCGGACTGGGCCAAGCAGCAACGCGAAACCCTCGCTCAAACCACCGAGCCGCTCCGGAAGCTGCAGGACGCCGACCACCTCACCGCCAAGCCCTTGGCCAACAGGATTGAAGAACTCCACAGCCGCATCGATGCGGTCCTCGACGCCCCCCATCACGAGGGGATCGCCAGCGAGTTACAGATCCAGCGTAACCTGATCGAACGTGATGTCCGTGACACGCTCGCCTCGGCCCACAAACTCGAGCAGTCGCTCCGGGCCCAGCAGACCGCCGACCAACTCCGTGCAACCACGCCGCTCATCGAAAACGCCCGCGATCGCTCACCCGCGATCGAAAACGCCTGGCTCGCCGAGCGGCAACGCCTGGCGCAGAAACTCGAGAAGGACAACGACCTCGCCGCCGCCACGACCGGCTTAGAAACGGTGCGGGAAACGCTTCTCGCGTTGAACGCCCCCGACTCGCCACAGAGCCTGCCGCCCGCTGCGACTTTTGACCTCAACCGCCACGACTTCGACACCGCCAAGTTGCTGGAAGTGCTGCAGACCCGTTCGGCCGAGCAGCGCCAAGCCACGTTCGCCGTGGCCTTGAGCGACGGCCTGCCGATCGATACCACTCGGTGGTCAAAGCTCCAGCGGGGCTACGCCAAGCAACTTGTCGCCGCCGAGCAGCTCGCGGACCTAGCCTCCCGCATCGAGCAGGCGATAGCCGGGGCGTACGCCCTCGACGACCCCGCGGTCACCTCAGCCGAAGGCGGCTTGGCGAGTGAAGTGCTTGCGTGTAAGCAATCGGGGCTGATGCGTGATCCCGCCGTCGCCGAAGCCGCCAAGCCCGTGTTGACCCGCATCGAAGCGATCGACGCGGTAACCGAAAGTTTCAACCGATGGGAATCGCTCAACGAAGCGGCCGCACAGGCCCAAGACCCTGCGTTGGCGTTTGCGATGTGGCGTCACCTGGCAAAGGTGGATTGGCCAGGGCACAGCCAAACCCTTCGGGCCGAGATCAAGCTGCAGCAGCGGCTCAGCAAATTGGCACGCGACCTCCAAAAGCGCGACCGCAAACGCGGCCAAGCACTGGCCAACGAACTCACCGCGGCACAGCCCGAGCGGTGGCTCTTGGCCATGAACTCGGCGACCGATCAGAAAGAGATCCGCGCGATCTCCGCCCTGGCCGAAGACATGAACGTCGACATTCAAGGCCTGCCGATGCACGCCCAATTCAACGTTCGGCTGCACCGCATGCAGTCGGCTTTGGGCACATTGCCAACCGCCCCTGGGCCGCAGCGCGACGCCGAGATCCTCACGATAGCCCGTGCTTTTTCGGATCAGCTCCGGGCGATCGATGAAAACCCGAAAATCATGCCGGTGGTCGATTCGCTCGACACGTTGACCGCGCAAGACGCCTCGCCCCGCGAGGTTCTGGCCGATGCCGGGCCCGGCGGGCGTGGATGGGAAGTCCAACCGCACGACGACGGAGGGGCCGTGACTTTCACCCGCGGCAACTGGGCGTTGACCTTCGTCCGCATCGATCCCCCGCGGGGTGATCCGTTCTATCTGTGCACCATCGAGCTGCCCGTCGGGCTGGTGCTCGACCTGGCCAAGTGGGACAACGTCGAAGACGAATTGCTCGCAGTGATGCCCCAACGCGGGGACGAAGACACCCGCAAGGGGCCGAGTGTTTGGGTGCACGGCGAATCGTCGCTCGAGCTCAACCCGCGCAACTGGCTTCGCAGCCCCGCGGCGTACCTCAACGACCTGACGCCTTCGCCGCCTCGGCCGGACTACCCGATCAATTACGTCACCGCCGAGGGCGCGTCATACCTCGCCGCCCGTCTGGGCTGCCGCCTGCCCACCGTGGCCCAATGGACCACGGCGATGCAGCGTTTCCCCGTTCCGCCACGCAGCGTGCCCAACCTCCGCGATACCACCTGGGCCCGCCACGCCCAGCACGTCTCCACGCTGATCCAGGCCGGTGCCCCCGGCATCGACTGGGCCAACAGCGACGTGTTCCGCCCGGCGACCAACACAAACACCGCCGACCCCGTCGGTAACTTCCACCCAATCAACGACGCGACGCTATGGTTCAAGCCCTTGCCCCGACACGACGACGCTTCGGCCAAGCCGATCCACCTCGTCGGGAACCTCGCCGAGCTGGTCACGCTGAGCCCGATCGACCCGACCCCGCTCATCAACAATGAATCGGGCATCGAGCAGCGTCGCGATGCGTTCCGCCGGACGCACAAGAACGACTTCGCGGTGCTCGGGGCCTCGGCCTTATCCCCGGCGTCGCTGAACCCCACCGCCCCGCAGCCGTTCAATGTGTTCATCGGAGCCAAGGGATACGCCGATGTGGGCATCCGCTTGGCGTTCGAGGTGCCGATCGTTTCGCCCGCTCGGCAAGCGGAACTGGCGTTGAAGAATCAGCCGTACCTCACGCCCTGACCGCCGATTCCTTTGCCGAATGTCCGCGTGCATGCCGTGGTTCTCAAGGTGGTTTTGTGTGGTTTTAAGCCCGCTCGCCCCGGTCGCGATATACTCGGGAATTCAGCAAACGCTTCACACAGGACTTCGCCTTGACCTCCGGAACCCCTGACCACCCCGAAATCACCGCTTCCCGTCAGACCCTCGACACGGTCAAAGACTTGCTCCGCCGCGATCTCAAACTCGGCAGCTCGTTCGAGATCACCGACGACATGCCGTTGGTCGGCTCGGAGCTCGACCTCGATTCGCTGGACTTCCTTATGGTCGTCACCAGCATCGAGAAAGACCACGGTTACAAGATCCCCAACGACCAGATCGGCCCCGAGATCTTCACCAGCGTCGCCACCCTGGCGAACTATCTCGAACCTCACCTCAACGCCTAGGCCCGATCCCCTTTCACGGACCCGCATGACCCAAGCCCAACTCGACGATCTCCTGGCCCAACTGCCCCACGGCGACGGCTTCCGCTTTGTCGACCGCATCACCGAACTGGACCCCGGCAAAACCGGTAGCGGTGTCTGGAATGTCGATGGCTCCGAATCGTTTTTCGCGGGGCACTTCCCCGGCAACCCGATCGTGCCAGGCGTATTGCTGGGCGAAGCGCTGGCGCAGATGGCGGGCCTGGTCGCACTGACCCACGACAACGCCGAAAAACACGCGGGCGGCCAGCTCGCACAGATCGATCTGCGCCTCAAACGGCCGGTCGTCCCCCCCGCCACCATCGAACTCCACGCCACCCTCGTCCGTAATGTCAGGATACTGACCCACTTCGACGTGGTCGCGCGTTGTGACAGCAAGCTCGTGGCCAAGGGCTCGCTGACCATCGCGACGGTGATGAAGGACGCCTTGTGAGACACCCCTCCGCTGTAGGGTGGGCACCGCCCACCGCAGGACTTTTTAAGCTCGCACGGTGGGCGATGCCCACCCTGCTGATGCTCCTGCTCTGTACGCCTGTCGTTGCGGACGACACCTCGGCTTGGGACGAGCTGGAAAAGATTTCCTCAGGCCGCGAGCCCATCACCACCTACACCGCCCAGTTCCGGCAAGAAAAATTTACGCCGCTGCTGCGCGACCCGATCGAATCCACCGGCCAAGTGTGGATCACCGAAAGCGACAACGGCGGCATCTCGCGCTGGGACACCGACCCGCCCTACGCCTCGACCATGCTCGTCGCCAACGGCGAGCTGCGCTTGCACTACCCCGACCAAAAAACGCTCGAAATCTACGAGCTGGGCGATCGGCTCGACGCGCTGGCCGCCTCGCCCGTGCCCGACCTCGCGGTGCTGAAAGAAAACTTCGAGATCGAATCCTCCGGCTGGACCAAGGGCAACAAGCTCTTCACCCTCACGCTCCTGCCCAAGTCCGAGCAGATGCTCGATGCGCTCGAAGAAGTCGCGGTGGACATCGATCCGCAGCTCGGCTCGATGCGCCGCCTGTCCATGACCGACCTGGATGGCGAGACCACGGTGATGCACTTCCACGACATCCAGCTCAACCCCGAGCTCGACCCGGCCGAGCTGGAACTCGCCATGCCCGAGGGCACCAAGGTGATCCGGCCCCTGGAGGCGGTCGGCCAGTGAACGCCCCGGGTGAACCCACACAGCAAGCTTCACCACCATCCACGTTGGGCCAAAGGCTCAACGACTTCTGGCTGTCGGTCTTCTTCGGCCTGGCCCGACGAACACCCTGGCTGCTCAAGCTGACACGGCCGCTGTTCGTGGGCGGGGCCTGGCGAGCAGCCGGCTCGATGCGCGACGCGGTGCGGGCCAACCTGCGACGGGTACTGGGAACGCAAACTGGCACCGCCGAGATCGATCGGGTGGGTAAACGCGTCGTCGCCAGCTTCTACGACTTTGTCTGCGAGATCGGAGCGAACCACGACCGCTCGTTCGACGAGTTGCTGTCGCGCATCGTCGAGATCGAGGGCAAAGAACCATTCCTCGCCGAGC
>JBCCWB010000143.1:0-11056 GCA_039194345.1 Planctomycetota bacterium | reverse complement strand
GTCAGGTCGAAGACCTGACACCATCTGCAAGAAACTCTGCGTCAGGTCGAAGACCTGACCTACGGGTCAAGTGATCTTCTCGATCTGCTGCGGGCCGTCGAGGCGGTAGCGGTTGTTGCGCCAGGTGAGGGTGTTGCCGAGGGTGGCGCTCAGCAGCAGGACGAGGTTGACGACCATGACCGCGATGGTGCCCCATTGGTCGAGGCGGATGGTGTGGCGGAGGTAGCGGAGCTGGTCGGTGCCGAAGGCGCTGGCGATGGCGCGCCGGCGGTACATCGCGCGGAGCTGGTTGGCGATGGCCACTGTGACGATCGCCATCGCGGCGAGGACGGGGGCGACGAGGAAGCCGCTGATCAGCCCGAGGATTAAACCGAGCCAGGCGGTGAAGAAGCCCGCGACGTAAAGCGCGATCACGCCCACGGCCTTGCGGAACAGCTTGGGGTCGTGGATACGGGTGATGAGGTACTGGCGCCGGCCAAACTCGAGCAGCTCGCCCCAGTTGAGGTTGATCGGCGAGGCGATGAGCGACTGGTGCACGAAGTAGACGCGTTGGCCGGTGTCGCGGCACAGCCGGGTCATCTGGTAGTCGTCGGACAGCGACCCCTGGAAGTAGTTCTCAACGAGGTTGTGTTCCCGAGCGAAATCGGCACGCACGGCCATGGACCCGCCCCAGGCCTGGGTGAGTTTGTCGTGTCCCATGAACATCGCCACCGCGGAGTTGATCACGCTGGCGAACATGCTCGCGGTGCGGGGACGCTGAGCGCGGAGTTCGGGCATCAGCCAGCGGTAGCCGGTGGTGACGCCGACGCGGTCTTCTTGCTGGTGGGGGCCGACGAGTTTCTGCAGCCAGCCGGGGCCGGGCACGGCGTCGGAGTCGGCGAAGACCCAGACCTCCGAGTCGTCGTTTTGCTGGTCGAGGAACGACAGGGCGGCGAGCTGGTTGTGCACCTTCTGCCCGGTCGTCGGCGGGGCGATGCCGGCGACCACGAGATCGACCTGCGGCGCCGCGTCGAACTTGTCCAACTCGTCTTCGACCAGCCGCCAGGCGGGGTCGTCTTCGGATTCGAACACGAAGACCAGGCGGTAGTTGTCGTACCGCTGATTGAGGATCGCCCGGACGTTACGCGGCAGGTCGTGGTCGTGGCCCTTGAACGGCATGATGACCGCGGTCTTGGGCGAGTGGTCGTCGAACCACTCACGCGGCGGCATCGCCACCCGGCGGGCAAACTTGCGGCTCTGGATCGCCACGAGGATCGACTGGGTGACCCAGAGGCACCACAAGACGATCAGGGGGTTCCAGATAAGCAGCCAAATCAGCATAAAGGCGGAGTGATGAGTGAACAGTGAACAGTGATGAGTCGGTGATGGTTCCCCTTGGTTCTATCGGGCTGTGGCTTCATCACGGTTAACTCGTCACTCACCACGATGTGCGGCTAAACCGTGAGTAGGCTTTCGCCTTCCATTTCTTGGGGCTTGTCGAGTCCCATTAGTGCAAGGGCCGTGGGGGCGCAGTCGGCGAGTCGGCCGCCGGGGCGGAGGGGGGTGTCCACCTTCAGGCTGGGGTCGACGATGATGCACTCGACGTCGTAGGTCGTGTGGGCGGTGTGCGGGGCCTTGGTGTCGGGGTCGTACATCTGCTCGGCGTTGCCGTGGTCGGCGGTGACGATGAGCTTGCCGCCCTTGGCGAGCACGGCCTCGACGATCTCGCCGGTGCAGGTGTCGACGGTCTCGACCGCGGCGATCGCGGCGTTGAGCTTGCCGGTGTGGCCGACCATGTCGCCGTTGGCGAAGTTCACGAGGATGAAGTCGGGGCAGTCGTCCGAGTTGACGTGCTTGAGCACGATGTCGCGGATCTCGGGGGCCGACATTTGGGGTTGCAGGTCGTAGGTCGCGACCTGGGGCGACTGAGCCATCTCGCGGGTTTCGCCGGGGAAGGCGTCTTCGCGGTAGTCGTTGGCGAAGAAGGTGACGTGGGGGAACTTCTCGGTCTCGGCGACACGGAGCTGGGTCTTGCCCTGTTCGCTGAGGTATTGGCCGAGGATCTCGGGCATCTTGCCGGACTTCTCGAACGCGACCGACAGGTTCGGGAATTGGGCAAACGTTTCGTCGTATGCCGTCATACAGACGTAGTTGAGCTTGAGCTGTTGCCCGCGATCAAAGCCCTGCTCGCCGGAGTCGGGCGAGGGGGGGACGTTGCCGTAGAAGTCGGGCTGCATGAAGGCGCGGGTGATCTCGCGGGGGCGGTCGCCGCGGTAGTTGTAGAAGAGGACGGTGTCGCCGTCGGTGATGCGGTTCTTTTCGGCGCCGCCGATGGTGCGGGGCGTGACGAACTCGTCGCCGTTCTGCGAATCGTTGGTGGGCTCGTCGTAGTAGTCGGCGAGCGCCTCGGCGGCGGTGGGGAAGTCGGGGTTGGCGTCTTCTTTCGCACGGCCGGTGAGCAGGTCGTAGGCGAGCTGGACGCGTTCCCAGCGGTTGTCGCGGTCCATGGCGTAGTACCGGCCGCAGAGCGAGACGATCCGGCCGCAGCCGATGTCTTCGATCTTCTCTTCGATCTCTTCGAGGAAGTCCTTGCCGGTGAACGGCCCGGTGTCACGGCCGTCGGTGAACAGGTGCAGGCAGACGTCGCGCGGACCCAGGCCGGCCCGCTTGCAGGCTTCGACGCAGGCGTAGAGGTGTTCGAGTCGGCCGTGCACGCCGGCGTCGGACGCGATGCCCAAGAGGTGGACCTTGCCGCCGGATTCCTTGGCGGCGTTGATCGCTGCGGTGATGGCGGCGTTGTCGTAGAACGACTCGTCTTCGATGGAGACGGTGATGCGGACCGATTCCTGGTAGACGATTCGGCCGGCGCCGATGTTCTGGTGGCCGACCTCGGAGTTGCCCATGGTGCCTTCGGGAAGGCCCACGTCCCGGCCGGAGGTGTGGATCAGGGTGTGGGGGTAGCGGGCAAGCAGGGCGTCGCAGCGCGGGGTCTCGGCGAGCTTGATGGCGTTGAAGTCGTCGTGCTCGGCGTTGGGGTTGGTGCCCCAGCCGTCGCGGACAATCAGAACTACGGGTTTGGCGGACATCGGATCAGCACTCCGGGAGTGGGTGGGGAGGGTTTCGCCCACCGGGTGGATTCTCGGGTTTCGTTGGTGGGCGGTGCCCACCCTACAGGGTTCCACACCTCTCGGGCGTCCGGGTGTCGGAGCCCTCCGGGGGTGGGGCGGGAGATTTTAAGCCATTTTTCGTAGCATGGTTCGCATGCTCGATCTGGATGCGAAAGTGAGTTGCAGCAACTGCGGCTACGACCTGATGGGGGTGCCCCGAGAAGGGCGGTGCCCGGAGTGCGGCCAGCGGTACGACATCGCGCTGGGGATGGGCGTGACCAAGGTCTCGGCAAACATGCTCGCCCACCAGCGCGGCGACAAAGCGGTGTATTTGGTGAAGCTCTGGGGCATGATCATCGCGGCGGCGGCGTGCCTCGGCATCGGCGGCCTTTTGTCATTGATCTCCAGCGAACCCCGCCGGCCGATCATGCTCGGCATGCTCCTCGCGTCGCTATTTGCGTTCGGGGCGTTTGTGACTTGGTTTACTGAAAGGAAGTGAACAGTACACAGTGATCAGGGCAGGATGCCTTGTACTGGTCACGGTTCACTGTTTACTCATCACTGGCTGGATCGGCCTTCCCGGTCCAGCTCGCCTTGGGTTCGGTGCCCGCGCGGATGCGGGCGAGGTTGCCGCGGTGGCGGACGATAACCAGCGCTGCCAGGACACCCGTGAGACTGGCGAAGACGGCGATCTCGCCGGGGGTGAGCCCGAGGACCAGCCCGCTGCCGATGGTGAGCACCGGTAGGCTTGCGGCGGCGACCACGCTGGCCAGGCCGACGTAGCCCGAGAGTTTGCAGACGGCGTACCACAGGGCGAACGCGATCAGCCCCGGCACGGTGACGATGGGAAACAAGCCGAGCGCCGCGCCGAGCCCGGTGGCGACGCCCTTGCCGCCTTTGAACTTCAGGAACGGGCTGAACACGTGACCGCTGACCGCGGCGATAGCGATGACAGTCCACATCAGGCAATCAGCTACTGAGTGCCCGGTGATCGAACCCCAATAAATGCGTAAGGATTCTAGAAACGTTTGATTCAAGTTCGTACATAGCATCTGCTCATCGCGGTGAGCGCGGATGAGCAGAAAGCAGAATGCTACTGTCGGTACTAACCCTTTGCCTACATCCAACCCAAAACAGATAAACCCCCACTTCTTTCCCACCGCACGGCCGAGATTGGTCGCGCCGGGGTTACCGCTGCCGATTTTGCGGATATCTACGCCCTTGGCCTTGCCGAGGATCACCGCGAAGGGGATCGACCCGCACAGAAACGCCCCGACCAACCACAACAACCAAATCTCTACGGCCATGGATTCACCGGGCCGCATCCTACCGCAATCGTGTGCGCTGTAGGTCAGGTCTTCGACCTGACACGACCAGCAAGAGATTCCGCGTCAGGTCGAAGACCTGACCTACGGCAGCCTCTAGGCTCCGATCCCCGAACCCGGCCATTTACACGCCCCGCGCCCCGCCGTACCATAACTGCATGCGAAGCCTTGCCCTAGCCCTGCTGACCTTTATCGTCACTGCCGCGCCTCCCGTGATGGCTCAACCCGTCGCGGAAGCCAAACCGGTGGCTGGCTGGCTGGCCTTCATGGTGATGATCGTGTTGTTGATCATCATCGCGGTTGCCAGTTTCATGAGTTCACGCCGGGGTCATCAGGACTGAATCGTTCCCGGGCTTTCTGAAGTTTTCACCGCGTCGGTTTTGCGTTTCGTTTCCCTTCGACGCGTCCCCACGGAGTCTCGCCATGACCCAACGTTCTCTCGCTGTTCTGGTCGTGCTCAACGTCGTGCTGCTCGCGGCGCTGTCGGTCACGGTCTTTAACCCCACGCCTGCGGAGGCCCAGTTCGGGGCCGGCCGGCAGTACACCATGATCTCTGGCGGTGTAACCGGACGCAGCAGTCAAGCCGCGATCTACGTGATCGACTTGTCCTCGGCCCGCGTCGCTCCGCTGTTCTACAACGGCAGCAGCAAGAAATTCGAGTTTTTCACCGGGCGATCGGTCGCTCGTGACATGGAGCGCATCGGCGACGCCCGCTGAGCATCTCCGAGCTAGCCTCGATTTTCTTACCGTTTGTTTCTGCTTATTTTTGAACTACAACCCTTTGGTGGTCTTCTATGAACCGTATCCAAACCGCCTGCTACTGCCTGATCGCTTCGGCCTTGGTCCTCTCGGGGCTGTTGGTCGTGCAACTCTCCGAACGCGTCGAGCCCAACTCGGCCGAGGCCTCGCTCGTCATCGCTCGTGAAAACTTCACCCTCATGACCGCAGAGGTCCGAAACGGTGAAGAAGCCTTGTTTGTGCTCGATAACACCAGCGGCACACTGCTGGTCTACCGCTTGGAAGTCTCCCGCCGGTCGCTTCAACCTGCTGGCGGTGTTCGGCTAGACCAAATTTTCAGTGGTGATGTTGACGATAGTGAGCCCGATGATGACGATCGTCGTCGTCGTCGGTGATTTTCACCCCTGATACTGAAGTGAACTGACAACAGATGCGGCTTTTATGCCGCGTTTTTCTTTGGTGCTCTGTGGTTGGGCGTCGCGGTTAAAGTCAAGACTTCACGGGCATGGCGGGGCGGAGTTGGTCCATCGATTTGATCTGCACGCCGTCACGGGTCAGCTCGCTGATCTTCGCGTTCGGGTCGGCATCCGCGGGGATCTCTTCGAGTAGGTCTTCCAGCGGCTGGTCTGAGACGATCTCGAAGCCCGCATCTTGAATCATCTGATACGTCCTACGTCGCTCGGCACCCTGGCCGTTCAGGTACCCGTCAAGGAACAGCGAGTTGGCGGGGTAGAGGCACATCGCTTCGAGCGACCGCAGGTGGAACTCCCGGCCGGCCGCACAGCGGACATCCGCCTTGGGGTTGGTCAGGCGGAACATGCAGAGGATCCGCAGGCAGTACTCGGGGGTAAGCTGCTTAGCGTCCTCGGGTGTGCCGGGCAGGACGTTGCCCTCGAACGGCAGCAGGAAGTTCACCGGGATCGACTCGGCGTTGACCGAGGCGAGCGTCTTGGCGACCTCGATCAGCTCCTCGGGGGTCTCGCCCATGCCGGCGATCAGGCCCGAGCAGGTCTCCAGCCCGGCCCGCTTGGCGGAGAGCAGGGTATTGAGGCGGTCGTCGTAGGTATGGGTCGTGCAGATCTTGCCGTAGTTGTCCCGGGAGGTGTTGAGGTTGTGGTTCAGACGGTCCAGGCCTGCGTCTTTGAGCACCTCGGCCTTGTCGTCGTCGAGCAGGCCCGCGGAGACGCAGACCTCCAGCGAGGGGAACTTGTCTTTGACGGCTTTGATGTAGCCGGCGAGCTGCTGGGTGCGCTTATCGGTCGGGCCCCGGCCCGAGAAGACCATGCAGTAGCGGTGGGCGCCGGCGTTGTAGGCCCGCTCGGCCTCACCGAGGACTTCTTCCACGTTTTTGATGGGGTACGGCTCGATGTCGGCGTCGCTGGTCTTGGCCTGCGTGCAGTATGAGCAGTCTTCCGGGCAGCGGCCGTTCTGGGCGTTGTTGAGGATGTGGACCTGGACCTGGTTGCCGAAGTGGGCGTGGCGGACCGCGTAGGCGGCGTTGAGCAGGGGCATGAGCTGCAGCGACTCATCGGTGAGCAGGCGGAGGCAGAGCTCATCCGAGGGCTGTTGCCTCGCGAGGGCGTCGTCGGCGAGCTGTTGGTAAAACGCGAAATCCATGCCGGGGGGCTCCCATAGTTGGGGTTTTATCGGGTGGGCGATTGTAGCAAGCCGAGCCGTCCACCGATAACAAGAGGACAGCCCCGGGTCTGGGGTATGATGTGTTTCGATCAGGATTTGTTGTGACATTGTGAGAGACGACCCCATGCGGCAAATGATTTCCTCCGCCCCGACGGCTGGGCGTACCCCCGTATCTGCGCGTCGGCTGTGGCCCCGTGCTCTAGTCATGATTGCGGCGCTGCTGGCCGTCGGCTCGACGCTGACCCTGCGGGCCCAGAGCACGCCCCCGGCTACCAGCCCGCCGCCTACGGCCACGCCCTTCGCCAACCCCGGGCAACCCACCGCCGCCGAGGTCAACCAGGCCGCGGGGCAGATCATTAATGACGCGGCGACTTCGCTGGGCGTTCAGGCCCAACCCGTCCCGGCCCCGACCACGCCAGCGAACTACGGCAACCTCGGCGACCTCTCGGTCCAGCCGATCTACAAACTCAAGCAAATGTTCATGTTCGCCCCGGTGATCAACGGCATCATCGGCGGGTTGTCGGTGCTCAGCCTGATGTTCTTCTTGTGGTTCCTGATGACCATCACCATCCGATCCGTCGCCCCCGCAGCCTTCGTCAACGAGATCACCAACCTTGTGCTCGTGGGCCGGTACGACGCCGCGGCCGAGGCCTGCCGCCGCAGCAAGGGCGTTTTTATCGCCCCCATCATCCTCCGCTGCGTCGAAAACCACGGCAAGAGCCAGTCCATCATCATGAGCATGATCGACGCCGAGGGCCGTCGCCTCTCCGACATCATCTGGAACCGCATCAGCTATCTGGCTGACATCAGCAACGTCGCCCCCATGCTCGGCCTGCTTGGCACCGTCATCGGCATGATCACCGCGTTCTTTGGCCTGGACAAAGAGTCCGGCTCGATCGACTCGACCGTGCTGTCCCAAGGCGTCGGTCAGGCGATGGCGACCACGATGTTCGGTCTGATGGTCGGCATCAGCGCCCTGGTCTTCTACTCGATCATCAAGAGCCGCGCCACCAAGACGATGGCCGAGGCCGAGGCCGCTGTCCACACGATTGCCGACCGCATCCGCAACGTTGAGGAAGACGAGCCCGAGGAAGAACCTTCCAAGCTTTTGTGACCTTTTAGCCCCGGGTCAGTGAACCGGGGGCAAAGTTTCTGTCACCCGCCCCCGGGTCATTGACCCAAGACAAAATGAAACTGAGTTTATGTCCTTCGCCACCCAAACCCGCGAACGCTCCGCCCCGGTCCTGCCCCTGGCCGGCATGGTCGATGTGTTGTTCCTGTTACTGATCTTCTTCATGACCGCCTCGGTCTTCCGTGACGCGGAGCTGAGTATGGACGTGAGTCTGCCCACCTCCGAAACCGCCAGCGCCGCGGTCGGCCCGCAGGATCAGGTCATCATCACCGTCTCCGAAGACAACCAGCTTTTCCTCGGCGAGCGTCAGATCTCGGCCGAGGAACTGCCTGAGTTATTGACCCAACTCAAGAACGTGACCGCGATCGATTCGCTGGTCGTGCGAGCCGACCAACAGGCAGACTGGGGCCTGGGCGTGTGGATCATGGACATCGCCCAGCAGGTCGGGCTGGAGAACGTTCAAGCTGCGACGATCCGACCCGCCGAGTAAGGCGTAAGTAATGAGTAAACAGTGAACAGTAATGAGTGAAACTCCTTCTCGTAATTTGAAGTCGGCCACGCAACGATTCGTTGTGGCGTTTGCCCTATTCTGTTCACTAATCACTGTCCCCTGCTCACTAGCCCAAGCCACAGCTTCGCAGCAAGAGTTCCTCTTCGCCTATAAGCTGATGCAGCGTGGCGATACCGCCGAGGCGGGCGCAGCGTTTGATGCGTTTCTGGAGAAGTTTCCCAACGACGATCAGCGTGGCGACGCGCTGTATTTCCGTGCGTTGATCTACCAGCAGGCCCGAGCGCTCCAGGCGTCGGCCGAGCTATTGGCCGGGGCGACCGGGTCGAGCGCACCGAAGCGGGTGCCCGCGTTCGCGGTACAACTCCTGCGCGGCCAGGTGCTGACCGACCTCGGGCAATACGACGAGGCGTTGGGGTCGCTTGAGCAGATCGATCTGGACCGCCTGCCGGACAACGCGATGGCGTCTGTGCTGCTGCTGCGTTCCCTGGCCTACCGGGGCGCGGGCAACTTCGAAGCCTCGGCCAACTCGGCGGACGCTGCGAGCAAACTCGCCTCGCCGGTGAAAGCCCGGGCGTTGCTCGAGCTCGCCCGGGCCAAGGCGCTGGGCGGCGATACGACTTCGGCCTTGGTTTCGCTTGCCGAAGCACTCGCGGAAAACAACGCCGCGGTAAACCCCGAAGCAGCGCGATACGCCGGCGACCTATCGTTCTCCGCCGGGCAAATCGACGAAGCCAGTGCGTACTACACCCGCGTGATCGAACAGTACCAGACCTCGGCCGAGTTCCCCGCAGCAGTGACCGGCCGGATGTGGGCCGACCTCCAAGCGGGCCGCAACGTCGCGGTGGTCAACGCGTACAAACAGTTCGGCGAGTCGCTGCCCAAGGCCAACCAGGCCGAGGCGAAGTACCTCGTGGCCTCGGCTTATCAGTCGATTGATCAACACGCATTGGCCACGCAGTTCCTGGCCGACTACGTCAGCGGTGGCGATGATCAGCCGCTGTCCGCATTGGCGCTCTACAAACTCGCCGTCAGCCAGTTCGAGCTTGCGCGGTACACCGACATGGCCCAGACCGTCGATCGGCTTGAAAAGTCTTTCCCCGAATCGCCCCAGCAGATCGACGCGTCGTTCCTCCTCGCCTCGGCAGACGCGAAGCAGGGCCGGGCGGTCGAAGGCATCGGCCGACTTAATACGTTTGTCGAAGCCGGACCCGACAACCCGTATTACGCCCAGGCGCTCCTGCGTCGCGCCGCACTCTTCGAGCAGGGCGACGAGCTCGACGCGGCCGCAGCCGACCTCAAGCTTTACATGGACGACCGCGGCAACACGGAGTCGCCCACCGTTACGCTCCGCTATGTGGACATCAACCACCGGCTGGGCAACTACGACATCGCGATCGAAAGCTGCGACGCCATCCTCGCTGCCTCTGAAACCATGCCCCCTGCGGTTATCCAGGAAGCGATGTACCGCAAGGGCGAAGCCCAGACCCGCGCGACCCAGTACCGCGAGGCGTTGGCGACCTTCGACGAATTGCAGCGAGACCACCCGATAAACCCGTATCGCCAAGCGGTGGCGCTGCGTCGCGGCTTGCTGTTGAATCAGCTCGGCCGAACCGACGAATCGATGGCGGTGTTGCTCGAGTCGGCTAACGATGCACGCCTGCCCACGCCCCAGCGCGTCGCGGCCCTGCGTATCATCGCGGCCCACCTGCGTGATACCAACCGCACCGACGACTCGGCCGTAACGCTGCGTCGCATCGAACAGGTCGCGGGGCTTGAAGCTTTGCAGGACGCTGAGCTGCTCTGGCTAGGTCATTACGAGGTCGAACGTGGTGAGCCCGCCGAGGCGATCCGTACCCTTGCCGTGATCGACGGCGAGAAGCGTAAGCTGGCCGGCGTGGAAGAATCCGAAATGCTCTTCACCCGTGGCCGGGCGTATTTCATGCTTGATGACCTGGAGAATGCCCATCGCTCGTTCTTTGGTGTCGTCGCCTTGGGACGCGGCTTCGACCTCGAAGCCCGCCTGTTCCTGGCCCGCACCGAAGCCAAGCAAGGCAACCACGACGCGGCATTGATCGAGCTGTCGGACCTGACCAAGGCCGACGACGGCCGTATCGTCGCCGAGTCGCTTTACGAGACCGGAAAGGTCTACCGGCAACGGGCCGACCTGCTGCGTCGTCGCGGCGACGACACGGGTATGCGCGAAGCGCTGCTCTCGGCACGGTCATCGATCAAACGCATGGTCGTGTTGTATCTGACCGTCGATGCGCTCCAGCCGCTGCCCCAGCAGGGCTTGGTTGAGCTCGCCGAGATCGCGGACGAGCTTGGGGAAAGTGATGCGTTGGTCAAAGAGCTCAACGAACTGATCCGTGCCTTCGACGGGTCACCTTATGCCGAGTACGGCCGGGCGTTGCTGGATCAGAAATCGCGCAAGCGTCCCGACGATGCCTTGGTGCGACTGAACCGTATGAGCCCCGAGGACGTCGACCCGACTCTCGCGAGTTGGGTCTCGGCGAAAAAGGCTGAACTGGAGGCGATGCGCTGATGCCTCCCCGCAAGTACCGCAAGCCGAGGTTCAGGAGTTTCCGCCCGGGGATCGCGGCGCGTGCGCCCAAGCTGGTGTTGTTCT
>JBCCWB010000142.1:0-11074 GCA_039194345.1 Planctomycetota bacterium | reverse complement strand
GGGGTGGGGTGGGGGGTGTTTGTTTTGGCGGGGGGTGGTGGCGGGGGGTTTTGGGGGGGGGGGGGTGGGCTTGGAGGTGGCCACGGCGTTGGCGGGGATGGCGTTCATGATGCGGTCCTTGGTGGGAGCAGGTTTAGGGCAATGGGAAAGCGTTGCCGAGTGATCGTGCGGGGAGACGGGGCGTTGCAGGGCGGGGGAATTTTTTCTTTAGTCGAGTGATTTAGTCAGATGGGTGCCCGGGGCAGAGTCCGCGATGCCCCGGAACGAGCGCCCCAAACAGCGATGCACGCGACACACTTACGGGGCTTCGCAAAGCCTCACCCCCCGGCCACCCGGAAACAGAAGCGAACAAGCAGCAAGGGAGAGGGTTACAGCTGGCCCTTGCGGTAGGCCGAGGGGCTGCGGCCGGTGAACTGCTTGAACTGCTTGGAGAACGCGAAGGCGTCGGCGTAGCCCAGCAGGTCGGCGATGCGGCTGACCGACTGGCTGGACTCTCTGAGTTCGTGGCAGGCGCGTTCAATGCGGGCGGCAACGCGGTACTGCTGGGGGCTCTTGCCGAAGCTTTGGCGGAAGAGGCGGGAGAAGTGGGCAGCGCTGACGCCCAGGTCCGCCGCCATCTGAGCGATGGGGATTCCGCTGCCCGGGGCGTGGCGCATCTGCGCGGCGAGGGCGGTGAGAGCTTCTTCGTGGGGGAAGCGCTCTTGCCGGAGCGGGGTGTGGAGCAGGTCCAGCAGAACCGCGTGCAGCAAAGCGAGCGTGGCCGGGTTGGCGTGGGCCGACTCGCCCCAACGCTCGGGCGTGGCTTGGTCGATCGATTCGATGATACGGCGGGTGGCGAGGTCGGTGAACGACAGGTCCGCGACCTCGAAGAACTCGGGCGGCTCGGCCGAGAACTCTCCGGTGAAGTGGATGTAGGTGAAGCTCAACGGGTGGGTGTCGCTGGTGCCCGCGTCGTAGATCCCGCCGGGCCGCATCCACGCGCAGAAGCCGGGCCGGAGTTCGTGCGTGTGGTCGTGACGGTCTCGCATCCAGCCCCGGCCGCCCCACACCAGCCAGAGCTCGTAGTCGCGCAGGGCTAGGGACGTTTCACGGTCGCGCCCCCAGCCCGGCTCGGCGGTCTTGCTGCTGCAGGGGTGGGTGATCGCGAGATCGTTGAGGCGGACTGCGGGATCAATCGATGACATGGTTTGCAAAGATGAATCCATGGTTACATTGGGTTGGTGGCGGCATAATACATCAACCCAGTACATTCCCAAAATGTTTCTTGTTTCTGTCCTGTCCTGTCCTGTCCTGTCCGGAGTCTCGCCTTGAAATCGATGATCTCAACCTGGGTTTTGTTGCTGCTGGTTTGTGTGTTGCCGAGCGGCATAGGCAAGGCCCAGGCCGACGCGCCCCGGCCGAACATCCTGCTTTTCTACACCGACGACCTGGACTTCGACGAGATCAACCTTTACGACCTCGCCCGCTATCCGAGCCACACGGGCATGCGGCAGCAGGGTTACTACGACGGCAAGCCGGACCAGAGCGACTACTTCGCCAACCCCAGCATGCTCACGCCGAACCTCGAGAAGCTCGCGGAGCAGGGCCTGACGCTCAACCGCTTCTACATCACCTCGCCCATCTGCACGCCTAGCCGATTCACGATCCTCACCGGACGTTACGCGTCACGCAGCCAGGCCTTCCTCCACCACTCCCCCGGCGGGCGACCCGGCCAACGTGAACTGGGGCACGGGGCTGAAGATCGCCGAGACCAACATCGCCAAGGCGTTGCAAGACGCGGGCTACTTCACCGGCGTTGTGGGCAAGTGGCACCTGGGCCACGACATCAGCCGCTACAGCACCGAGATGAAAACGCTCGACCCGATGAAGCCCGAAGACAATCAGCGCATCATTGACGCGCACGCTGGCACCTGCGCAGCGTTCAAAGAAGCGGGTTTCGACTTTGCCGACAGCATCTACGTGGGCAACGTTGGTGAGATCCACGTCCCGCAGATGCTCAAGCGGGAGAACCTGCCGTGGGTCACGCAAGGCGCATTCAACTTCCTGGACCTGCAGAGCCCCGACAGCGACAAGCCGTTCTTCCTGTACATGTCGCTGCCCCTGCCGCATAACCAGTACTACGACACCCAGAACCGCTCGGGCAAGGGCGCGGGCTGGTGGAACAATGACCCGCGGGCCACGCCCGGCGGATATCTCGACGGAGCCCCTACCTCCCAGCCGTCGAGTGAAGATGTGATGCGTCGCGTCCGCGCGGCGGGATTGCCCGATGTGAATTCGATGGCGACTCGCATCGACGACTGCTTGGGTGCGATCATGGCCAAACTCGATGAGCGTGGCCTTACGGAGAACACCGTCTTGATCTTCACCAGCGACCACCAGAGCCGCGGCAAAAACACGGTGTATGAAGCGGGGCGGGTGCCGTTTGTCGTGCGTTGGCCGGGCAAGATCCCCGCGGGCGTGCGGTCGGACTTGTTGTCTGGCAACGTCGATCTGCCGCCGACGTTCCTCGAATGGGCGGGTGCGGAAAACGTGCCCGAAGACATGGGTCAGGACGGTGTTAGCCTCGCCCAAGCGCTACTGAACCCCGAGGATGCAAAGCCGGTGCGTGACGCGCTGCTGCTGGAGTGTGGCTACGCCCGGGGGGTGGTCACGGACCGTTGGAAACTGATCGCCTGCCGAGCGACCGACGAGATCGAGCAACGCATGGCCGAGGACGCCGCGCGAGCCGAGCGTGAAGGGACACGTCGCTACGTCGGCTGGGACGGCCGCACCAATAAGCAGTTTCTCGGCAGGCGGGGGTTCAGTGCAGGCGTCATCATGGACTCGGACCGCGACTTCCCGCACTACTTCGATGCGGACCAGCTCTACGACCTCGACGCCGATCCATTCGAGCAAGTCAACCTGTTTGAAGACGAAGCGAACCGCAAAACGATCGAGCAACTGCAAACGCAGCTACGCGGATTTCTCAAGACACTGCCACACACCTTTGGCGAGTTCACCGACTAAGCCAGCCGACATCAGATCGAATTGAGGAAGTACAGCAGGACCTTCCGCTCATCTGCGGTCAGTTCCATAAAGCGGTTGCGTGACGCATCGGCTTCGCCGCCGTGCCAAAGGATGGCCTCTTCGAGATTGCGTGCGCGGCCGTCGTGGATCAGGTGGGTGTGGCCGTTCACGCGCTCTTGCAGGCCCAATCCCCATAAAGGCGGCGTACGCCACTCTCGGCCGGTCGCTTCCCCATCGGGGCGATGGTCGGCCAAGGCTTCGCCCATGTCGTGCAGCAGCAGATCGGTGTACGGCATAAACGTCTGATTGCTCAGCAACGCGTGCGCAGCGTTCGGCCCCGTGGTCATCTGAGGGGTGTGGCAGGCGTTGCAGCCGACCGCGGCGAACAGCATCTGGCCCTGCGCAAACTCGGGGGTGTCGGTGTTTCGTGCGGCGGGCACAGCCAACTGCTGGAGATAGAACGTGAGCTTATCAAGCTGCCGCTGGGAAAGCTCGACGCCTTCTTGGTCATTGCCATTGGGTTGGGCGCGGGCGTGGGTTTGTGAGGGTGTGGCTGAGCCGTTGGGGAACAGGGCGTTGGTGATCCCGATGTCGCCCGCGATCGCAGAGGCGGCTTGTTGACGGAGCGACGGCTGGTTGGCTTTCCAACCGAAACGCCCGAGGGCGAGTTCGCCGGTTTCGACGTTGCGTACCCAATTCGCCCGGCCGGAGATGCCGTCGCCATCACGGTCGTCGGGATCGGCCCGAGCGAGAATGTCTTGCTCGGGCACCGTCTCGAGTAAGCCCAGACCGAATACGGCGTTGGCGACGCGCGGCGAAAACATGACTTCCTCACCCAGCGGGCCGTAGGCGAGGTCGACGAATTGATAGGAGGGTTGGCGCAACGTGTAGGGCGTCCCATCGGGGTACTGGCCGGGGACTTCTATCCACGACACGGCGGCCCGGCCTTCGGGATCCACACCAAGGACAGCGCGGTCGTTGAGCTGACCGCCGTAGACCGGGTGGGGATCGGGCTGGCCATCGCCGTCCTGGTCGGGGACCGAGAGGCGGACGAGCATCGAGATCATCATCTCATCCGGGCCATCGGGCGCACGCCCCCGCCCGTCGCGGGTGTGGCATCCCGTGCAGGAGACTCGGTTGAATAAAGGACCTAGCCCATCCAGCGATTTGACCGACGCGGGCGCGGTGACCCAATTGGTGTTGAACAACCTGTTGCCGAAGGTGAAGCTGCGTAGCTCCTTGAGCGGCAGATCGGGCGAGTGCTGACCGAACGCTTTGGAGGTGTCGTCGTCGACTGTGAGTGCTCCGCCCGAGCTTACAGTAGCGTCAAACTCCGAACGGCTGAGTGCCTGGGTCGCGGGGATGGCAAAGACCCCACTCAGCATTACGGCCAACAAACAAACCGCCCCGTAACTCCGCACGACGGCGGGGCCACGGGGCAGATCGAGGTTGGCCGGGGTGGGCGTGCTCATCTCATACCATTATTGGTTTACTCGCCGCCGATGACCACTTCCAGGCCGCTCGCCTCACCGGCTTCGACCATGGCTTCGGCGGCCGCGATCAATTCGTTGCTGAGGTTGTCCATGGCTTGGTAGCCCGCGTTGCTCGGTCCGGCGGCCAGCATGGCGTCCACGGGGGCCAACTCGTCGATGGTGTTGGCCGAGTTGAGCGCGGCGCCCAGGGCTTCGGTGACCTTAGCCGCCGCGGCGGGATCATTCGCCGCGACCACTGCCTGCAAGCCGCTGCCGGGTTCGGGGCCCATCCACACCTCGATGATGCCTTGCACGTTCTGGACAAAGTCGCGGTGGGTGTTGTCGGCGAAGCAGGAGTGTTCATCTTCTTGATCGCCGGTTTCCAGCGGCACGCCGATTCTTTCACTGGCGAGTTCAAAACCCGCAAGTGTGGCTTGGGCACTCATGAGCTCGCTCAGCGACTCGGTGGTGGGCTTAGCCACGAAAGCAGCCCGGTAGTTGTCACTGTCGGGGGTCCACGCATCGACGAGGAACTGCAGATCCTGAATCAGCTTGATCGTCACAGCTTCGAGGTAAGCGGCGCGGCGCTCGTGATTCGGGGCATCGACGTAGTCGCTGATGGGGCGGTTTCCCGGGCCGTCTGCCGAGAAGTCCTGGCCCCAGAGCAAAAACTCGATCGCGTGGTAGCCGGTGGTCACGTCCGCCTCATCGGTGGCCTGGTTGGCCTCAGCCAACGCCTCGACGGTGAGCAGCGCATCGGGCTGATTGATAATGCCAGCCTCGGGGTTGCCTTGGACGTAATCGATCGCGGCTTCGTTAAGCGGCCAACTATTAATCAAGCCTTCCGGACCCTCTTCGCCCGTGGCTTCATCGATGCCGTCGATCGGCCCACCGTAAAAACGGTGGGCCTCGGTCAGGCCGTAGCTTTCACGCGAGTAGAGCCAGGCCTCTTGCGCTGCGGCGAGCGTGGTGTTGCTTGGTTGATCCAGAAACGCATCGATCGCGTCTTGCAAAGCTTTGGCGTCAACCAATGCCTGCTGGTATTGCTCGTAGGTTTGCTCGGCGTAAGCCGCAATGACTTGCCGCTCGAGTGTATCAGGCTGTGTTTCGGATGCGGTGGATTTCACATCTTGGCTCGCGCAACCCGTAAGCACAGCACATCCCAAGACCGGGACACAAAAGTAACGAATAGGCAACATCAAAATATTCCTTAATTACGAAGTTTGATCGAGTGCCGAGGCATGTAAGTCATCTTCCACCACCACCGCGGCGGAGGTCGGCTTGAGGTGGACGGCGTCGCCGATGTCGTAGAGGCTGCCGCCGGTGGTTTGGATGAGGTACGTGCTCTCGCCGTGGCGGACGTGGTACGTGAGGTCGTGGCCCTTGAACTCGCGGAGCGTGATCGTAGCCGGGGTGGTGACGCCCGCCTGCATGTCGAACGACAGGTGCTCGGGTCGGAGCGAGAGCGTGACCGGGCCCTCGGCGTGGCGGTCGATTTGGACCCGACCAATAGGGGTGTCAGCAAAGTTGCCTTGGGCCTGACCGGTCATGAGGTTGGAGTTGCCCAGGAACTTGGCGACGAAGGCGGATCGCGGCCGGCTGTAGAGAGAAGGCGGCGGGCCGACCTGCAGGAGTTGGCCGTCGCGCATCACCGCGATGCGGTCGGCGATGCACATGGCTTCTTCCTGGTCGTGGGTCACCAGGATTACGCCGAGGTCGCAGTGCTGAACAAGCTCCTGCAGCGATTTACGCAAGCCGATACGCAGCTCGGAATCAAGATTGGAAAACGGCTCGTCGAGCAGCAGCACATCCGTGCCCGGGGCGAGGGCTCGAGCGAAAGCCACGCGTTGTTGCTGCCCGCCGGAGAGTTCCTGGACCCGGCGGTTTTCCAGGCCGTGCAGCCCGACACGGTGCATCGCTTCTCGTGCGATCTCGGTGCGTTCTTTCTTGCTTCCGTGTCGCAAGCCGAAGCGGACGTTCTGGATCACCGACAGGTGGGGGAACAGGGCGTAGTCCTGGAAGACAAAGCCGATGCCGCGTTTCTCGGGGGCTAGGAAGGTGTCGGCGTTTTGGCAGAGCGTGTTGCCGTGGCGGACATAGCCGTCGTCGGGACGTTCCAGGCCGGCGATCGAGCGCAGCAGAGTGGTCTTGCCACACCCCGAGGGTCCCACGAGGGTGAGGATCTCGCCCGCCGAGACGCAGAACGACACTTCGTCGACCGCGCGGGTCGCCGCGCCGGGGTAACGCTTGGCGAGCCGTTCGATGCAAAGACGGTGGCCGTCGATGTCCGGGGGTTCGGGATGGATTTGCGGGAGTCGCATCTTGGATAATTCTTAGCCCTGCATCTTACGCGACTTGGCTTGGCGTTCGCACCAGATCAGCACACCAACAAACACCGCGGACACGCCGAGGATGGTCAGCGCAAAAGGCGCCGCCTCGGCGTACAGGTTTTCGTTACTCAAATCCCAGAGGTTGTAAGCCAGCGTGTCGTAGTTAGCGGGGCGGAGCAGCATCACCAACGGCAGCTCTTTGATCGCGGAGAGAAACACCAGCGCCATCGACGCCGCCAGGCCGTTACGCAGCAGCGGAAACGTGATCGCGAAGAACGCCGAAATGGGCCCCCGGCCAAGGCTGCGGGCGGCTTCCTCCATCCGGACCCCTGCTTGCAATAGCCCGGTGCGCACCGGGCCGATCGCTTCAGCCAGGAAGTGCAGGGTGTAAGCGAAGACCACCAGTCCCAGTGACTGATAGATCAACGTATCGCCCGCCTCGACCAGCCATTCATCGGCCCACAACGCAACCCCCACCATCGCCAAGCCCAGTGCCAAGCCCGGGGTGGCGTACCCCGCATACGACAGCCGTTCGATTGCCCGGCTTCTCCACCCCGGAAAACGCTGCGTCATCAGCCCCATGGTCAAAGCGATCGCGGTGGCGATGATCGCTGCAGGCACACATATCTTCAGCGAAGCCGCGGTGGAAGCGCCCCAGTCTCGGGTGACAAAGCCCAGCGTCGGCTGTGTGCACCAATAGGCTGAGGAGAACGCGGGAAGACCCACCGCAAAAAAAAGGAAAACGATCAGCAACAGCACAACCGGCCATCGCAGCCATCCCAGCTTGGCGGGATCTAGCAAGCGTGCGGTTCCTGGAGTAACGCGGTCGTATCGGCGACGCCTCAGTAACAGCACCTCGCCGCCCACGAAAACCCCAGCGACCAGCAACATCAAAATCGCGACCCATGCCGCGTAGGTCTGTTCAAACGCCAACGAGCCGTACAGCAAAACGCTAAGCGTCTCAAAACGCATCAGGCTGACAACCCCAAAGTCGCCTAACACATGCAGCACCACGAGCAACGCCCCGGCCAAAAACGCGGGCCAGAGCTGTGGCAGTTCCGCGCGGAAGAATGCACGCCACGGCCCATCGCCCAGGCAACGCGCTGCCTCTTGCAGCGACGGGTCGATGCGCAAAAAACCCGAGCGTAGAGTGATGAACATGTACGGGAAGTTGTAGAGCGTCAGCGAAACCAGCGACCCTGTGAAACCAGTCAACCGCGGGGCTTCAATCTCTAGCAAACGGACCGACACGCCGTACGATCCCCCAACGGAAAGCAGCGTGTAGGCCATCAAATAGCCCGGTACCGCCAGGGGCAACACCAACAATATCGACCACGCCCACTTCAGGGGCAGGTTGCTGCGTGTGACCAGCCAGGCGGCCGGCATCGCGAGCAGCGTGGTTGAAGCCAACACCGCGGCGCAGAGGCCGAAGGTATTGAGCAACGCTTGCAGCGTTTTGGGGCGCAGAAGGATATCGCCCAACTCGCCATTCGCGCCTTGTATAGCCGTGGTGAGTAGATAGCTCAGCGGCAGCAGGATGCCCACCGCCACAGCAAGGCCAGGCAGGCTCAACAGCCATGGCCACGGCTTCACCCCAGATCGGTCACGCTCTGCAGCGGTTGCCGTCCTGGCGGCTGCGAGAATGATCTGACGGGCGGGCCTCATGTCTCTTAGAGTAGACCAACTTCTCGCAACAGCTCAAGCGTGCCGGGCAGATCGCTGATGGCGTCGAGGTCGACATCGGGGGCGTTGTCCAGCTTGGCATCGACGTCGCCGTGTTGGCGGTGCGCGATCACGCCATCAACCACGGGGTACTCGAAGATCTGGCCGGCGAAGTAGCTCTGCCCCTTGTAGCTCAGCAGATACTCGACGAGCTTCTGGGCGGCCTCGGCGTTCTTGCTGGACTTGAGTACACCCGCACCGGCGACATTGACCATGTTACCGATATCGCCCTGCGCAAAGCTGGTTTGCTCGACGGGGAACTTGCTGTCGCTGGTTTTGAAGCGGATGAGGTAGTAGTGATTGGGCAGGCCGAAGTCGATTTCACCCGCGGCGATACCTTGAATGATGGCGGTGTTCTTGGGGAAAGACTTGACGCCGTTGGCAATCATGTCGAGCAGCCACTGCTTGGTCTTCGCTTCCCCTTCGGTGACCCGCATCGCGGTGATGAATGCCTGGAAGGAGGCGTTGGCGGGCGCGAAGCCCACGCGGTCTTTGTACTTCGGATCGGTGAGGTCGTAAACGCTGGCGGGCAGGTCTTTCTCATCAACACGAGCGCTGCTATAGGCCAGCGTTCGGCCACGCAGCGAGGTCGCGACCCAGTCACCTTCTTCACTGACGTAGTCGGGGTTGACCTGGGCGATCAATGCATCAGGTAGGGGGGCGAGAAGGCCCGCATCCGACAGAGCACCCAAAGCCCCGGCGTCTTGAGCCAGCACGACGTCGGCGGGCGAACGGTCGCCTTCGGTCTTGAGCTTCAGGGCCACCGCAGCGGTCTTGTCGTAGACGCGATTCACCTTGATACCCGTATCTTTTTCGAAGGCGTTGAACAGGTGGTCCATGAAGGACTTGGATCGGCCGGAGTAAACGGTGATTTCCTCGGCGATTGCGACGTTGCCCAAAACACTGGTCAAACCAAAGGCAAGGAGCACAGCTAGGGTGCGGCAGACGGATTTCATAGCGGAATTCCTGAAGAAAACGGTTTTTTAGAACTTGAAACAAAGTCTCAACAAATTATTGTGGCATATCGTACGCCTGCATGCAATGCGACAAGCAACTGAAACAATCTGAACTGAAAAAGAAAAAACCGCACTCAAACGCGGCGGGGCGTCGGAGTACGGTTTAGAGTGGCCAGACCCGGACTTGAACCGGGGACACCGGCATTTTCAATGCCGTGCTCTACCAACTGAGCTACCTGGCCGGCCTGCCGATCTGCGGAGTTTGATTCCGGGGGGATCGGGTCAGTTGGGCCACAGAGATTAACGTGCCGATCGCACTTGTCAACCGCGTGGGGATCGGTACACTATGCGACTCGCCACAGCGCGGCCGGTGGGCCCGCTTGGTGTGTGACCCGAACCTAACCCCAGACGCAGGACGCGTTTGCCCGACGGAGGCTATCCCCCCGAAACGCCCTCCGCCAGCCCCGAAAGTTCGCCATGGCCAAGAAAGAAATCAGCTCGCAGTTCAAGATCCAAGCCCCCGGCGGCCAAGCCACCCCGGCCCCGCCCATCGGCCCGGCCCTCGGCCAGCACGGCGTGAACCCCGGGCAGTTCATCCAGCAGTTCAACGACCGCACCCGCCCCCTGAACGGCAAAGTCGTCGGCTGCGTCATCACCGTCTACAAAGACCGCTCCTTCGAGTTCGAAGTCAAGGCTCCGCCCGTGGCCGTGCTCCTGAAGGACGCCGCCAAGGTCGACAAGGGCTCGGGCGTTCCCCACAAGGAAAAGGTCGGCTCGGTCACCATGGACCAAGTCAAGGCCATCGCTGAAGAAAAGGGCAAAGAGCTCTCGGGCCACACCCTCGAAGCGAACTGCCGCATCGTCGCGGGCACCGCTCGCTCGATGGGCATCACCGTCGAAGACTAATTAGATAACGCTGACCGCAGGTCGGCGACGTTCAGAAGAGGCCAACCACGGGCCCAAACCGTGGGAGATTCCGCCGCTCAAATCGTGAGACGGCCAATCGAAAGGAAAGTTGATGTCTCGGAAAAAAGGTAAACGCTATACCGCCGACGCACGTGTCGCCAACGACGACGTGCTGCCTCTCTCCCAAGCGGTGGAACGCCTCAAAGGCTTCCGCGCCACCAAGTTCGACCAGACCGTCGAGCTCCACATGCACCTGGGTATCGACCCCAAGCAAGCGGACCAGATGCTCCGCGGCTCGGTCTCGCTTCCCCACGGCATCGGTGGCGCTCAGAAGCGCGTCGTCGCCTTCTGTGCCCCTGAAAAGGAAGAAGAAGCCAAGGCCGCTGGTGCAATCGAGGCCGGCAGCGAAGAGCTGGTGAAGAAAATCGAAGGCGGCTGGATGGACTTTGACGTCGCCGTCGCCGAGCCCGCCCAGATGCGGGTCGTGTCTAAGCTCGGCAAGGTCCTAGGCCCCAAGGGCTTGATGCCTTCGCCCAAGGCCGGCACCGTCGATCCCAAGATCGCTGAGGCCGTGAAGGCCTTCGTCGCCGGTAAGGTTGAATACCGCAACGACGACGGCGGCAACATCCACGTCCCCGTCGGTAAGCACAGCTTCCCCGCGGAGCACCTCGTTGAAAACGCC
>JBCCWB010000141.1:0-11145 GCA_039194345.1 Planctomycetota bacterium | reverse complement strand
CTGCAAAACCACCTCTCTTTGCCTGTGATTCAGGCGGGTGTCTTTCGCGTAGAGGCGTCGAGCCTGACTCATGGCCAGCATTTTTCTCGCAACGTAATCGTTGAATTCGCTCCTGGCCCGCTGAATTACGCTCATTTTGTACGCTAAAAAGTAAGTCGCATCGAAATCATCAGTTTCCGTATAAAGAAATGCTCTCGCGTATTTTACCGCCCCGGCAAAGATTAACCTTGATATTGGTAAGTACTCGAAAAGCCAATACCCACTTCGCAGCATTGACCAATAAAAAAGTGCCCGCGCTGTTCTACCATTACCATCACAAAAAGGGTGATCGAAACCAACCTGAAAATGAAGCACGCAAGCTTTTACAACGGGATGAATAAAATGCCGTTGGCCGTGATCTTGATTTGCAAAGTCACATAACCGAGCAAGCCGATCGTCTAATTCCTCGGCAGGGGGTGGAGTGTGCATTATTTCGCCATCGCGATCATCAACCACTGTAACGTCGTCACTTGCAGTTCTAAACCGCCCGACTTCATCTTCCCGTTCCAGGGTGTTCTCCGTCAGTATTTTTTGAAGCTCTAAAAGAAATTCTGGGCTAAGGTCTACGTCTTTTTGATCGCGTATAAAATTAATGGCTTGATAGTTGTTTAGTACCATTCGCTCACCGTGGGTCTTTGGCTTCCTCCCTTTGCGAAGCATCTCTTTCGCATCGACTCGCGTCGTTACCGCCCCCTCAAGCATGCTGGACGCGATAGCTTCTTCGCGAAGCGCGCTGATAATGAATCGCTCCTTTTGCCCTGGCAATGGCTGCTCATCCTGCGTGGTAAACTCGCCGGCCAGTTGCTGGTCAACCCTCATCAGTTCCTCTTGAACGACGGGAGGGATCGAGTATTTGAGCGTTTCCCCCTTGTAGCCGCGAAGGGGTAAGTCTTGAAGTTGGGGCACCCGTCGCAATTTTTCCATCAGCCAAACTACTTCTGGATCTAGCTTTTCAGAGCGGGCTACAAACCGCATTTTGTCCCAATGGTAGTACTTGTGTGATGCCCGCCGGGCAAAATCAATGTACTTATCGGTCCTGGCTTGCTCCAAGGCCTCGGGGGTGATTTTTCCAAACAGAGCGTTTAGGGATGGGGCTTGCTGCGGCTTCCTCATAGAAAAGTCCTAATTCTAGGATAAATTAGTGGAAAATAGTTGGTGATCTAGACTATATCGATATTCTACTAATTTCAACCAATATTAGTAGAAAAACGGTATACGAAATTAATCCACCGAAAAACGAGCCATGATTAAAGGGGGAGAGGGTTGATGAATACCTTACAAAAACCTATAATACATAAAAACGCAGACGAAGACAAGACATACCTACGTGGGTAATTCAACGATGTGCGAATGCAATCCCATCGAGCCTCAATCGCCCGACACCTGGTCCGTCAACTGGTCTACAACCAGACCAGACCACCAATACCAGACCACCAATACCAGATCAGTTCCAGACCAGTTCCAGACCACAATCAGGCCAGTGGACAGAATTCCCGTGGTTCAATTCCGGGGGCGGGCGGGGATGCCGGGGGTTGAGTAGGATGGGGCGTTCCCATGATTATCGATACCGCCAACATCTATGTGAAGTCCGGCAAGGGCGGGGACGGGTGCGCCTCGTTCCTCCGCATGAAGTACATCCCCAAGGGTGGGCCCAACGGCGGCGATGGGGGGGATGGCGGGTCGATCATCCTCGTGGCGGACCCGGAGGTGGAGACGCTGCTGGACTTCGCGGGTCGGCACCACTGGCGGGCCCAGGCTGGTGAGATGGGGCGGGGCAAGCAGCAGCACGGCAAGAAGGGCGAGGACCTCACCGTCCGTCTGCCCCCCGGAACGCTGGTGTACAACGAAGAAAACGGCGAGCTGATTGTCGACCTCGATTACGAAGGCAAGACCTACGTCATCGCCAAGGGCGGCAAGGGCGGACGCGGCAACGAGTATTTCAAAACCGCGACGAACCAGTCCCCCACCGAGGCCGAGCCGGGCGAGCCAGCGGAGGAGTTTGACCTTCGGCTCGAACTCAAGCTGATCGCTGACATCGGCCTGCTGGGCAAGCCCAACGCGGGCAAGAGCACGCTGCTGAGTGTGGTGAGCGCCGCCGAGCCGAAGGTGGCCGACTACCCGTTCACGACGCTGGTGCCCCAGCTCGGGATCGCGGAACTCACCAGCGGGTTCGGCAAGAACAACTCGGGGGGCACGCCCGAGGGGTACAACCGCCGGCTGGTCATCGCTGACATCCCCGGGCTGATCGAGAAGGCGAGCGAAGGCGCGGGCCTGGGCACGCGGTTTTTGCGTCACGTTGAGCGGACGAGGCTTTTGATCCACGTGCTCGAGCCCGAGCCGGAGGACGGCAGCGACCCGATCGAGAACTACCACGTGATCCGCAAGGAGCTCGCGTCGCACTCCCCGGCACTGGCGGACAAGCAGGAGATCATCGCGCTGAGTAAGATGGATCTCATGGGCGGGCCCGAAGATCACGAGGTCGCACGGCAGATGATCGCCGACGAGCTCGGCAAGCCGGTGTTCACCTTCAGCTCGGCGACCCGCGTGGGCCTGACCGAGCTGCTCGAAGAGGCGTGGGCCCTGCTCCACGCCGCCCCCGAGACCGCCCCCGGCTGGAAGGCCCAACCACCCGCCAGCGAATAACCCGCCAAGCAAAAATCTACGAGCAAGCTTGACGCTCGCCACGATTCCCTACTCCCTACTGCCCACTCCCTGATCCCTGCCCCGCATGCCTGAAGTCAACCTCCTCGCTGTCAGTGTCGGCAACACACGCACCCGCATCGGCGGATTCGTCGACGGCAAACTCGCCGAGACCGCCACGTTCGTGAATGAACGCAACGGCAAGATCACCGACGCGATCGATCGTGCCTACGCCCCGCTGCGTGGCAAAGACGACGCGATGGTGTTGCTCTCGTCGGTGAACCCCACGATCGCCGAGCCGATCCAGAAGACGCTGGCCGCCCACCTCGGCCGCGAGGTGCACCTGGCCGAGCGCGACTTCAACATCCCCATCGGCCGTCAGCTCGACCCCGAAGCGATGGTCGGCGAAGACCGTCTACTTAACGCCGCCGCCGCATACGACGTGCTGAAACAAGCCTGCGTCGTCGTCGATGCCGGCACCGCGATCACGATCGACTTCGTCGACGGCGCGGGCACCTTCCACGGCGGCGCCATCGCCCCCGGCGCCCAGCTCATGATGGACAGCCTGAACCAACGCACCGCTCAGCTGCCCGAGGTCGAGTTCGACCGCCCGGCCAACGTCATCGGGCACAACACGATCGAAGCGATGAAGGTCGGTGTGTTCCACGGCCTGCGCGGCATGGTCCGCGAGCTTGTCGAACAGTTCGCTGAGGAAGTCGGTCAGTTTCCCCTGGTCGTCGCCACCGGCGGTGATGCGCCGCTGCTGTTCCAGGACTACGACCTGATCGACCGCATCGCCCCCGACCTCACGCTCATGGGCCTAGCCGCGACGCTACGTATCGCGCGGGAGCAAGCGGATGAAGCGGGGGAGTGAGGGCGATTTCGATCGGGGGGTGGAGAGTCGCGGCCAACCATCCAGCCGAGGTCAAGAGGGGCCGCCCGTCAAACTGATTTGGCTTGGCATCGTGTTGGCTCAGGTCTGCATGCTCCTGTTTCTGGGCGTGTCGGGTCAGCGATTTGAAGTCGAGGAAAGGCCGGCGCAGCTGGCGGGCATTTTGTTGAAAGTGGCTTGGGCTTCCATCGTGTTGGTGGTGCCCATCGCGTACTTCCTCCGGAACCAGATCTACAAGGCCCACTGGCGGCAGGACGCGGTGGCAGACGAGGGGTATCTCCAAGCCAACGTGGTCTTTTTCGCGTTGCTGGAATTGCCTGCTCTGCTCGGGTTTGTTTCGGCGGTCATGGCGGGGAGGTTGTTGCCCGGGGCGCTGCCGTTGGTGGTGATACTCGTGTTGCTGCTGCTGAACTACCCGCACGGCCGACCGAAATTGAATGTATCGCCGCGGCTGGGGGTTCCCGAGAAACGAAGCGAACGATGACCTTGCATTACTCCATCACGACAGCCAACCAACCGGGCGCGGTGGCGATCGTGCAGGTCAGCGGCGAGGCGGGAGCGTTGGTCGGCCTTCTCGAAAAACTTTCAACAAGTGCCGCGGAAAGTAGCCGGGACGCTACGCGTCCCCGGGGCGTGGGAGATGAAAAACAGTCGCGTGATGATTCGGGTGCTGTCGTTGCGGAGGGCCGGGGACGCGAAGCGTCCCGGCTAGTGGAGCGATGGGAAGTCGGGCGATTGCGGTTGTGTCATTTCGCGGACATCGACGAAGGCTTAGCGGGTCGTGTGTCAGACACGACGGCCCAGCTCATGCCGCACGGTGGGCTGCGCGTGGTGCAGAAACTTGAAGCTTGGCTTAAAGCACATGACGTCCAGCCCGCCACAGACATCGATACACAAGCGCTCTATCCCGAAGCCGAATCACCCATCGAAGCGGATGTGCTGCACGCCATCGCCACCGCGGCCAGCCCCGCAGCGATTGATCTGCTGGCCGAACAACCCGCGCGTTGGCGTCAGTGGCTGCAAAGCAATCATCAATCATCATTCATCAATCATCAATCGTTCCGACACCTGTTCATCCCGCCCACGGTGGTCGTCGTCGGCCGACCGAACGTCGGCAAGTCGACGCTGCTCAACCGTCTCGTGGGGCGCTCGGCCAGTGTCGTCGCGGACCTCCCCGGCACGACACGCGACTGGGTCGGCGGCCTCGTTGAACTTGTGCCCGAGTCCCCAGATCGCGGCGGCGACCCAGCGCGGGATGCGGTTGCGGTGCGTTGGTTGGACACGCCGGGGCTGCGTGAGAGCGACGACACGGTGGAGCAGCGTGCGATCGAGCAGGCCCGCGCGGTGGTGGCGTCGGCGGACGTGTTGGTGGTGATGCGTGATCCGGAGCACGATTGGCCCGAGGTGGCGGCGCTGCCGCGGGAGCCGGACGTGTGGGTGGTCAACAAGGCGGACGCGGTCGGCGAGGCGTGGGGCGGCCGGGCGGATGCGCTACTCATCAGCGCTCAACACGGTGACGGCATCGCGGCGCTGAGCAACGCGGTGCTGGAGGCGCTTGGGGTGATGGCGATTGAGCGTGGCGAGCCGTGGGCGTTTTCGCCTTGGTTGATCGAGTGGCAAAAGCGTGGATGCGATGCGGGGGAACTGTCGGCGTACGTGGGGCAGTGAAAAGAAAAGCCCGCAGAAGCGTTGCATCTGCGGGCTTTGGGTTGTTTAACGGTTGTGCTTGCGGCGTTGGGCAACCTGCCGACTTCCGGAATCAACCTTCCGGATTCAACTTACTCTTCGTTGCCCGCGATGTTGTCGCGCATCTCGGTGTCGGCCTGGATGTTCTTCATGCGGTAGAAATCCATGATGCCCATGTTGCCAGCGCGGAACGCCTCGGCCATGGCCTTGGGCACTTCGGCTTCGGCGAGAACGACCATCGCGCGGTTCTTCTCGATGTCCGCTTTGTTTTCCTGCTCGAGCGCAACCGCCATGGCGCGGCGCTTCTCGGCCTCGGCCTGGAAGCGACGCTTGTCGGACTCGGCCTGGTCGGCTTGCAGCTTCGCGCCGATGTTCTCGCCCACGTCGATGTCGGCGATGTCCACCGAGAGGATCGTGAAAGCGGTGCCGGAGTCGAGGCCCTTGGAGAGCACGACTTTGGAGATCGAGTCGGGGTTTTCGAGCACGGCTTTGTGGGTCTCGGCCGAGCCGATGGTCGTGACGATGCCTTCGCCGACGCGGGCGACGATAGTCTCTTCGGTCGCACCGCCGATCAGGCGGGCGAGGTTGGCCCGCACGGTGATGCGGGCGCGGGCTTTGAGTTGGATCCCGTCTTGGGCGACGGCGTCGATGGTGCTGCGGCCCTGTTCGGGGCTGGGGCAGTCGATGACCTTGGGATTCACTGAGGTCTGCACCGCGTCGAGGATGTCACGGCCCGCCAGGTCGATCGCACACGCGGTGTTCCAGTCCAGGTCGATCTTCGCGCGGTCGGCGGCGATCAGCGCGTTCACGACACGCGGCACGTCACCGCGGGCGAGGTAGTGGGTTTCCATCTGGTTCGACCCGATGTCGAGGCCGGCCTTCACCGCCTGGATACGGCTGAGCACGATGGTTTTGGGGTTGACCTTCCGCAGCCACATCCCGACGAGTTCGTGGAGGCCGACCTTGGCGTTCGACACCCAGGCTTGCACCCACAGGTTCAGGAAACGCGAGAGGAAGATGATGACGCCGACCCCGAAGAGCGCGGCGATGATTAGCACAACGACGACGACCTGGTCGGCAATCGCCAACGTGGGGGTGAACAAGAACGGAGAAGCAGGCATGACGCGTTCCTTGTGGATGAAGGCATTGCCCCGGCGGGGCGTCGGTTTCAAGTGATACGTTCTAGTGTACGCCCGCCGGGTGCCTTACGGCAACGCGATGCTAACCCCAATTCGCAATTAAATCCGTATACTTGGGCGTTGCTTGCAAGCAAAGTCACACCTTGAGAAATGAGGCATCATGCGCGCGATCGTCACCGGCCAAGTCGGCATGGATAAACAAGACTACCTCCAAGGCATCGTCGATCTGGCGGGGTCCCGGGGCGAAACCGTCGAGCTCTACAACGTCGGCGACATCATGTACGACGAAGCGCCCGACGTGAAGCCCGGCCGTATCCTCGACCTGCAGCTGGGCCGACTCAACGCGCTGCGTCGCTCGGCGTTCAAGGACATTATCCGCGACTCGGAAGGCAAAGAGAACATCATCGTCAACACCCACGCCACGTTCCGTTGGCGGCACGGTTTGTTTTCCGCGTTCGACTTCGATCAGGTCAAGGCGCTCAAGCCGGACGTGTTGATCTGCTTGCTGGACAACATCGAGATTGTCCACGCCCGCCTGCACCGCGACCACGCGGTGGACGCGACGCTAAAAGACCTGATGGTTTGGCGTGAAGAAGAGATCATGGCCACGGAGATCATGGCCCAGGCGCTGGGCATTCAGGATCGCTTCTACGTGCTCAGCCGTGGCCGTCACGAAGACACGACCGAGACGGGTTACCGGCTGATCTGCAAGCCCGAGATGAAGACGGTGTACCCCAGCTTCCCGATGACCCACGTCGAGAAGCTGCCGGACGTGCTGAAGGTGATCGACAAGTTCCGGGCAGATTTGGCGGACAAGTTCATCGCGTTCGACCCGGGCGATGTGGACGAGAAGATCTTGCTGGATCGCGCGATTGAAGCGGCGCGGGAGGGCCTGGACTTTGTCGAGGTCGAGCCGGGGAGCTTCATGGGCGGGAAAGACAAACTGAAGGTGCCGGTGAAACAGGTGCTCGACATCGCGGGGGATGTCGATGGGCAGATCTATTCGCGCGACTTCAAGATGGTGCGTCAGAGCGACATGATTGTGTCGCTGGTGCCGAACCTGCCGGATGGTTCGCCGGGCTTGTCGAGCGGCGTGGAACGCGAGCTGCACCACGCGTTTGAGCACGGCAAAGAGGTGTACGTGGTTTGGCACCCCCAGAAGAATCCGAGCCCGTTCATCACCGAGACCAGCACCAAGTGGTTCCGCACGGTCGATGAAGCGATGCAGTATTTCGAAGACCAGGGCATGTTCGCTCAGACGAATCTGTTTGGGCATTGAGTCTTGTGCGTAGGTCAGGTCTTCGACCTGACACAGAGTTGTCATGCGCACCCGTCAGGTCGAAGGCCTGACCTACATTTCACCGCGAGGACTGGATCATGATGCGTTTGGACGGGTTAGCGGTTTTGAGTTTGTTGTTCATGGCGGTGGGCGGCGGTTGTGCCGTGGCTTCGCCGCATTCGGAGGATCGATCGACCATGCACGTTTACTTTGGCACCTACACCCAGGACCGTGAGGAGGGCATCTTCCGCGGCGAATTGAACCTCGACACCGGCCAGCTTACGGTCGACCAAGGCTTCGGCGGCGTGGACAACCCCAGCTTCCTGGCGTTGCATCCGAACGGCAAGACCCTCTACGCCGTGGCCGAGGCGGGCAAGAACGACGGCGCGACCGCGTTTGCGATCGACCCCGCGACCGGCGACCTGACGCTGCTTAACACCCAGACCGTCCCGGGACGCGGGGCGTGTCACATCATCGTCGACCCCGACGCGACCACCGCGATTGTGGCGTTCTACGGCAGCGGCAACATCGCATCGTTCCCCATCAACGACGACGGCTCGCTCGGCGACGTCGCGTCGCTGATCCAGCACGAAGGCTCGAGCGTCAACAAGCGTCGGCAGGAAGGCCCGCACGCCCACTCGGTCAACGTGGACACCACCGGCAAGTGGGCGATCGCGGCGGACCTGGGCACCGATCAACTGCTCGTCTATGAAATCAATCCCGCGACCAGCGAGCTCAAGGCGAATGATCCGCCGTTCATGCCGCTGCACCCCGGGGCGGGGCCGCGCCACTTTGCGTTCCACCCCAACGACCAATGGGCGTATGTCATCAACGAGCTGGATGCGACGCTGACCGTGATGGACTGGGACGCCGCGCCGGGCACGTTGACCGCTAAGCAGACGCTCGGCACGCTGCCCACGGACTATCCTGAAGGCGAACGGAAATCGACCGCCGAGATCGTCGTGCACCCCAGCGGCAAATTTGTCTACGGCTCGAACCGCGGGCACGACAGCATCGCGATCTTTGCGGTGAACGACAGCGACGGCACGCTGACGCTGGTCGGCCATCAGCCGTCGGGCGGCGAGGAGCCGCGCAACTTCAACGTCGATCCGACCGGGCGTTGGCTGCTCGCGTGCAACCAGAACACCGACGATGTGCAGGTGTTTTCGATTGATGCGGAGACGGGCGAGCTGTCGCCGGTGGGCGAGCCGGTGTCGGTGCCGCGTCCGGTGTGCGTGAAGTTTTTGCCTGGGTCGTGATCGAGTAAAAGTGAAACCTGAAATAACGTAAGAAGCCCACGGATGTATGTCCGTGGGCTTCTTGCGTGGAGGGGAGGCGGTGTCCCGGAGTTAGTAGGTTCGGGTGCCGGGGCTAAGGCTTGGCGAAGCCCCGGGAGGGGTGCCGGGGTTAGGTCGCGGTGGCTTGTTCCGGGGCATCGAAGACTCTGCCCCGACCCCCACAGGGGATTGTGTTTAGTAGGTGTTGACCGAGGCGGTGATGCTGGGGCTGTCGATGTAGACGTCGATCGCGGTGGCGACGTAGCCGGGCGATTCGGCGCGGATTTCGTTGACGCCGGTGGTGTGGCCGCGGACGGTGAACACGGCCACGCGCTGGCCGGGGGTCAGGGTGAGGGTGATCGGCTCGCCCGGCTCGCTGTCGTTGAGCGCGACGCAGTTGACCATGTCCTGGGCGGAGATGTCGCCGACGACTTGGGCGTTGGTGGGGACGGGGCGTATGGTGAGGGTGGTCTCGCGGTGGGGGGCTTGGGGGAGCTTGACCATCACGCTGGTGCGGCCGTCTTTGGGCACGTTGATGCGGCTGTTGGCGCCCATGCCGACGTTGCCTTGCAGGCTGAGCGATGGCGGGAAGAAGGTGAGCGTCTGCTCAAACGATTGGCCCATGGGGCGTCCTTTGGCGTTGAGGGCGGGCTCGGCGGTGACGGTGAGCTGATGGGGGGTCCGGCCTTGGGTGGGCTCGTAGACGAACTCATCCGACAGCGTCACGCCATCGTCGCCAAAGACGAAGGATTCGGTGATGTCGCTGCCGTTAATCGAGGCGGAGAACGTGGCGGGGTCGGCACGTTTTTCGTCGAGATTGACCGCAACCGAGTGGGGGATGCCGAGTTTTTGGCGGTGTTCGGGGCCTTCGACGGTGGCGACGGTGGACGAGCAGCCCGCGGCGAAGGTGGTGGCGCACGCGACGCCGAGCAAGATCGAGGAGGAGGGTTTCATCGGACTGGGTTCCCTGAGGTTCACGGAGAAATCACACGGCCGGGGCCGAACGAGGGGAACCGTAAGATTCAGGCAAGCGTGTGCAACCGATAAAAACCCGCGCCACAGGGCCGGGCGTTAAGGGGTGTGGGCTGTAGGGGTAAGGCAATCTCACGTGCGGGCGTGGCCGCACTCGGGGCAGGGTTTGTCCGTGGGGAGGCCGGTGAGGTTGTAGCCGCAAGCCGGGCAGGCGGGGTGGTCGCTTTGGCGTAGGCGTCGCCCTAGGTATCGCGTCAAGTGAAACAACAGACAGGCGACGACGGCGTAGAACAGGGTGTTGACGGTGAAGCCCAGAGGCCGGGGCACCATGGGGAGTCGGCCTTGGCCGTGGCCATTGAACCGTGTCGCATTGATCCAAAAAGGTTGGTCGTATCGCTTACGCCAAGACTTCGGAGTAATCGTGTCGAGTCGAGGACCTTCGCTGATCGTTAGATTCATGTGTTCGGTCCACCAGCGCGGTTCGACCTTGTCAGGAAACTCTTGCGCGAGCCGATAGCGTGCTTCTAAAGACAGCATCGGCCAGCCGGCTACGTCTAGGCTCGGCTGGTCTGCAAGATTCAAATAAGAACCTCGACCATCGAGATACCCAGAGTGCATGAAGTGGTGCCAGCCCCATCCGTCATGCTCATCCCACATTGGATCCGTTCCATACGGCCCCTTAAATACCGCTCTCCCGCTCATCCAAAATGAGCTTGGGGGGGTGAGGAATTCAATGGTCTCGTTCCCCCACAGCCGACACCCCCACGCCACGGCGACGTTGATACACGCCCCGACGCATAACCAAAACACCACCCGGCGGGTGCGTCTCAACACGACGCGATTTCTTGCAACAACGCGGCGTGGGTCTTGCAGCCCAGGAGGAAGCGGTCGAGGCCCAGGTGTTCGTCGGGGCTGTGGATGTTGTCGGCGTTGAGGCCGAAGCCGATGAGCAGGGTGTCGATGCCCAGCTGGTTCTTGAAGTCGGCGATGACGGGGATGGTCGCGCCTTCGCGGACTAGGGCGGGGGGCTGGCCGGCGGTCTGCTCGATGGCTTTGCTGGCGGCGATCACCCAGGGCGAGTCGGTGGGCGTGGCGACGGGGTCGGCCTCGCCGTGGTTGGTGATCTCCCAGCGGCCGCCGCCGGTGTCGTGTTGGTGGAGCCAGTCGGTGAACTGCTGGGCGACCTTTTTGGGGTCCATGTTTGCGGGGATGCGGAAGCTG
>JBCCWB010000140.1:0-11197 GCA_039194345.1 Planctomycetota bacterium | reverse complement strand
GAATCCGAAGATCATCGCGATCAGTGTCGCGGGCCAGAGCACGAAGCTGCTGGACAACTTCCGTAACCCAGGCATTTATCTGTCTCGCGACGGCGGCAAAGGCTGGCTGAAGATCAACCGCGGCCTTGGACAGCCCGACCGCATGACCGACATCAAGCCCGACCCCTATGACGAAACCATCCTCTGGTCCGCCGCCTGGGGCAGCGGCTGGTTCAAGGGCATCATCCGCGAGCCCGCCGAGTAGTGCAGCCTTTGTTTGAATCCTACGACTCATCCCCCTCAATCCCTGCTGAACACCACGCCATGAAACTCGCCGCACGCCTCTTCGCCATCGCCCTGCTGCTCGTTTGTCTGCCCGCTTGTGAAACCACGCAAGCCATCGACGAACCCGTCGCCGAGGCGAGTAAGCCTAACATCATCTTCATCCTCACGGATGACCAGCGCTGGGACTCGGTCGGCTTCATGGGCCACCCCATCGCCCAGACACCGAACCTCGACCGCCTCGCCGCCGAGGGACACACGTTCAACCAGGCCTTCGTCACCTCGGCCATCTGCACGCCCAGCCGCGCCAGCTACATGCTCGGTCAGTACGAGCGCATGCACGGCGTGAATTTCAACTCCGGCACAGCCATGGCGCCCGAAGCATGGGCCAACTCCTACCCCGTGCTCCTCCGCGACGCGGGCTACTTCACCGGCTACGTCGGCAAGAACCACCTGCCCATCGGCGAAAAAGGCTATTACACCGGGCTGATGGAAAAGAGTTTCGACTATTGGTACGCCGGGCACCACCACATCGGTTTCTACCCCAAAGACCGCCACGAGATCTTCGACAACGCCGAGCTTGATACCCAGGCCGAGGTCGTCGGCGAAGGCATCCAAGCCTTCCTCGATCCCGAATCGAACGAAGCTTTTATGAACAATGCCATCCGCTTCCTCGAGAAACGACCGGGCGATCAGCCGTTCATGCTCTCGGTCTGCCTCAACCTGCCCCACGGCTTCAGCACCCAGTCCATGGAGCAACGCCCCACCGACGACGAGCTCTACCGCACCGCCTACCGCGAATGGCAGGACAACCTCCCGCTGCCCGACTCCTACATCGCCCGCCAAGACATCGAGAGCCCCAAACTCCCCGCCGACGTCTTGCTCGCCGACCTTCGTCAGACTGGCTACGACTGGGTCGATCAACCCGACACCGCGCGCGAACGCATGATCCGCGTGTTGCAGGCCGTTACAGGTATCGACCGCATGGTGGGTGAGTTGCGCGACACACTCGAATACCTCGGTATCGCCGACAACACCGTGCTGATCTTCACCTCCGACCACGGCCTGTTTAACGGCGAGCACGGCCTGGGCGGCAAATCCCTCTGCTACGAAACCAACCTCCGCGTCCCGCTGGTCATCTACGATCCCCGCGTGAAGCAGGGCCGACGCAGCGACGACCTCGCGCTATCCATCGACATCGCCCCGACCATTCTTAGCTTGGCGGGTGTCGAAACCCCTGACACCATGCAGGGCCTGGACCTCTCGCCGATCACGCGCGGCCAGGAGATTGCATGGCGAGACGCCGCCTTCGGCGAAAACCTCTGGTCGACTATTTTCGGCAACCCCCGGTGCGAGACGGTCCGCACCCAAGAGTACCGCTACATCCGCTACTTCGCCAACGACAACCGCGAGCTCCGCGAACGCACGCCCAACAACATGCTCTACACCGTCACCCCCGAGATCGCCGGGCGATACCAGGGCTGGCTGACCGCGTCGATCATGGGTGAGCCGGTCGTCTACGAAGAGCTGTATCACATCGCGTCCGATCCCTACGAGGCAAACAACCTCGCCAACGATCCCGACTACGCCGAGGTGCTCGACGACCTGCGAGCCCGCTGCGTGGAGCTTGTTGCCGAGGCCAAGGGCGACATAAAAGCTCAGCCATTGACGATTCCCGTCACCAAGAACGAAACCAAGACCAACTACCGCAACAACCAGTAAGCATTTTGATTTTGAGATGTGCTATGCCGCGGCGGCTCTTGCCTCGGTGATGCATTCGAGGGCCGAGCTGGCCAGACCGATACCCATTTCGTCGTGCAGGTAGCAAGGGGTATCGACTCCAGCTTCGCGGAGCTGCTCGATCTCGTCACGGAACCGTGCCATGGCGACGATGTGGCCGGTGAATCCGCTGGCACGGAGCAGGCGCGTGATGCTGCCCGCCTCGGACTTGGACTGCAGGCCGATCAGTACGAGTTCGCAGCCGCAATTGGTATCGAAACGCTCGTAGAAGTCCGGGTCGGTGGCGTCACCGACGATCACGGTCCGCCCCGCGGCGCGGTGACGCTCGACCGAAACGGGGTCGGCATCCAGCCCCACCACGTCGTTGCCCATGTGCTCACGCAGCGTGTCGTAGGCCGCGGTGCCCGTACGCCCCAGCGCCACCACAATGGCGCGCGGTGGCCGCTCGAACTGGATATGCTGATCGTCAGGCAGGCGCGTCGCCGACTCGAACCGCATCAGTCGTTTGCCGAACCGGCCAAACAGGCCGTGGGCCTTGGCGTTGAACGGTGCGGAAAGGATAAAGCTGAGGCTCACCGAGATCGCGAGCACGACCAGCCACTCGGTGCTGATCCACCCCTTGGAAGCGCCAAGCGCCCCGACAATCAGGCCGAACTCGCTGGCGTTGGCCAAGGCGAGTGAGCTGAGCATGGACGTCCGGGATCTCAGTCGGAATTTAGTCATCAGCCAGAAGAAGCCGACGGCTTTGAATGGCACCAAGGCCACCAACGCAACCGCGATCCCCAGCTGTTCGAGCCCCGGCAACCCGTTGAGCCCGATGGTCAGGAAGAAGGCCACCAGCAGCAGGTCTTTCAGGCTGAGCAGGCTCTTGGAGAGTTCGCTGGCTTTCGGGTGGCTGCCCACCATCAGCCCGGCGATCAGCGCCCCGAGGTCAGGCTTCATCTGGACGACACCGAACAGCGTGGTAAACCCATACACCAAAACCAGCCCGGACAGCACAAGCAGCTCCCCATGGCCGACGCGGTCGATCACTTGGCTTAGCAGCGGGCGCAGGAACGGCAGAATCAGCAACCCCAGCGCCCACGGCGAGGGCGTCTTCCCCAGCGAAACAGTGAGGAACACGATCGCGAACAAATCCTGCACGATGAGCACGCCGATGGCCTCGCTGCCATGTCGGCTTTTCATCTCCGCTTTTTCTTCTAGCACTTTCACCGCGAACACGGTGCTGGAGAAGCTCAGCGCAAACGCAATGAGTAGTGCTGTGGACCAGGAGAGTTCGGCGAACATGCCCAGCCCCAGCAGCGATAAGCCAAACACCCCGCCGCCCACGACCAGGGTGGTGGCGAGCATGTGGACCGAGGCGACGCCCCAAACCTCGGGCTTCGCCAGGCCGCGCAGGTCGAGCTTGAGTCCGATGCTGAACAGCAGTAGATAGATCCCCAGGTCGGCCATGTAGCTGAGCGTTTCGGAGTTCTCGACCCCAATCCCCGCGAGCACAAAGCCCGCGCCGAGGAACCCGACCATGGGCGGCAGGCCGAATTGCTTGACCACCAGCCCCACCAAAAACGCGACGACAACCCAGATCGGATCCATGCCTGACTCCATAAGTGATGGGATAGGTAAACATTTGGATATCGTCCAAATCTTCCCACATTTCCATCCATGTGCCGCTTATCGGTCTGGGGTGATAAAAACCCAGGCCGCATGGCGGCTAAGTGCACTCGCAGGCTGCGTAAGAGTATCGCAAGAGACCGTTTAGCGACAATCCGTCAGGTCGGTTTTATTCACGGCTTCAAACCCCCAAGTTTCTACAAGTGGCTGACTTGAGTGTGATCTCGGGTGAGTCAAAATTGTTGAGAATTATTCTCAACAAACCTTGACTTTGTCGTGCGGCTTGCTATTTTTGAGACATAGTCTCAGTTAATAGCTCGTACTCCCATGAGGTCAAACGATGGTCCGTCTTCTTTTCACAGCAATCGCACTGGTCGGAACGTTGGGGTTCACTGTTTGGACCGCTACCACTCCGGTCGCACGGGGCGCAAACGTGACGCAAACGGCCCGAGAACTGAGCCGGGTATCTCAAAGCGAGACGCTTTTAGAAGTACGTGACGAAGTGGTGATATCTCGGCTGTCGTCGAACTGATTTTTTGAATGCTTAGGTTGAGACCGGGCTTTCGTGGGTACCGCTAGAGAGGTTTTACAAGTGTCGACGACAAGGGGACAACGGGGCGTGAGTGGGGTTTGGCTGATGGATGCATCGGGTACGCGCTTGGCTTCGATCAATCGAGCCGAGCCGGACCCGATGCATCCGGGGTGCGTGGATGTGCATGTGTGGTCGCTCGATCCGGACTTGCTCATTCAAGACAGCGGTAATTGGCGGGTCTACGACGGCAACTTAGATACGAGTTATTGCGTCCAGGCCATCGCCGTTGCGCCGTGCGAGATGGGTTACAGCTTGCGTGTGTCCACGCTCGGAGAGCCCAGGTTGCATCAGCTGCCCGGCGACGACGATTACTTGGTCTTGCCCGGCCGCGACCCGGTTCCGGTGACCGGCTTACTGGTTGCCGATAGCCAGTGCCCGCGTGGACTGCACGTACGTTGCGAAATCAAAGCCCGGCACCTCTGCACTATCAATCTTGAATGGGCCGAATCCAATGAGGGAGATGTCGCGCCACAAATGGACTGCGAACTACCACTTGCGGGCTTCTCACGCCGCTGGCCTTTCGCCGACCTCCGTGTGCCGCCGCACCGCCGAGAGGGGGCGCAAGATACGACGGTCAACGCAAAGATTGTACGGCTCAAACAACGGGCCACGATGAACTGTCGGTTCCACATCGGTATGGAGGATGCCGATGTGGGGCAGGCAGTCCTCATCGGGCATATTCAATCCAGCGAGAGCTGGGCATCGGTCCCGAATCGACTCAGCGATCCAGCGACCACCCCGTGAAATTCGCTGGACAAATCCATTTGATAGGAATATGTTTGGTATGTGCATGACAGGAATTCACAACATGTTGCCGGGCGTTTACCGGCCCAAGACAACCTCTCCCAAACGCCAAGCGGGCAGACGGTGGCGTGGCTTTTTCTTGACCTCAACAGTTTTTTCGCGTCCTGCGAGCAGCACGACCGGCCGGAACTCCGGGGCCGGCCGGTCGGTGTCTGCCCCGTTCTCGCGTCCGGCGGCGCCGTCATCGCGGCGAGCTACGAGGCCAAGGCTTGCGGCGTAGGCATGGGCGTGCGTGCCGCCGAGGCCCGCAAACTCTGCCCCGACATCACGCTGCTGCAGGCCCGCCCCGCCCGCTACGTCGAACTGCACCACTCGATCCACGCCAGCATCGAAAAGCACCTGCCCACCACCAAGACCTATTCGATCGACGAATGGGCGATCCGTTTGCTGGGCGACGAACGTCGGCCCGAGCGTGCGGTGGAGCTAGCCAAGCGCATCAAACAGCAGATCGCTGATGACCACGACCACGCACTGCCCTGCTCGGTCGGCATCGCGCCGTCGCGCCTGCTGGCCAAAACCGCTTGTGAACTTCAGAAGCCCGACGGGCTGACAGTGCTCACCATGGACCGCATGCCCGGCATCCTCTCGCCGATGAAGCTCCGCGACATCCCCGGTATCGGCAGCGGCATGGACACCCGGCTCCGCCAACACGACATCACCACGCCCGAGGCGCTTTGGCAACTCAGTAAGGCCGACTGCCGACGCATCTGGGGCTCGGTGCAGGGCGAGTATTTCTGGATGGGGTATCACGGCCACGAAGCCGAGGAACCCAAGACCCGCCGCTCGAGCATGGGCCACGCCCACATCCTCCCGCCGCAGTACCGTAACGACGAAGGCGCTCACGGCATCATGACCCGGCTGCTTTGCAAAGCCGTGATGCGCTGCCGCCGCGACGGGTATTACGCCCACCGCTTGCGGGTCCACGTATCCCTGGTGGGTGGCGGTTCGTGGGGTGAGGAGATCGCCTTGCCGTCGGTCCACGACACGCCAACCGTCATCGAGCATTACGAGCGGCTTTGGCGGCGTCGGCCGTGGCGTGGTGGGATGGGCACGCTGCCGGGATCGAGCGAACCCATGCCCGTGCCGCTGAAGGTGTCGGTCGACCTGAGCGGACTCACGCCAGAGGAATCAACCCCGGGCCACCTGTTTGCGCAGGCCGAGAAGCAAAACAAAATTTCGGAAGTGATCGACCGGGTAAACCGCCGGTTCAAAGCCCACGCCCTGCATCCGGGCTCGATGACGCACGTCGTCGATTACGCCATGGACGACAAAATCGCCTTTGGTCGGATTCCTGAAAAAGACATCGCGATGTGATGGCGGAGCTCGACGGGCTGGCGAACTTGACCACGACATCGGATTGAAGGCTCACCACGCGTAGGCTTCGGGCGCTGCTTTGCTGGGCCGAAGGGGACGGCCGCCCGATGGCGGAAAAAGCTCGTCCAGCCGGGCAAGCACATCGTCGCTGAGTTGAAGGTTGGCGGCCTCTTCGAGTCCGTCGAGGTGTCGCAGAGTACGAACCCCCACAATGGCCGAGGTCACAGCAGGCCTGCTCAGCACCCACGCAATCGCTAAGCTGTGCGAGCCCACGCCCAGGTCCGCCGCCAAGTCGGCGAACGCCTTGAGCGTTGGGTTGGCGGCCCCGGCCTCGATGCCGTACTCCGCCGCGGAAGCCGCGGTGCGTGAGCCCTCGATGATGTCTGTGTTCCCGCTGAGTAGCCCGCCCGCCAATGGCATGTACGGAATCACGCCAATGCCGTGGTCCTCGGCCGAAGGTAAAACCTCGAGTTCGGCGTATCGGCAAAGCAAGCTAAACATCGACTGTTCAGACACAAAGCCAAGCCGTCCACGCGAACGTGCCGCGGCCTGAAACTTCGCCAAGGCCCAACCCGTGTAGTTGCTCGCCCCGGCGTAAAGGATCTTGCCATCGTCTTGGTGTTGATCCATCGTGCCCCAGAATTCTTCAACCGTCACCTCGCGGTCGAGGTGGTGGGTCTGGTAGAGGTCGACGCGATCGGTCTGTAGTCGGCGGAGCGAGTCTTCGAGGTGACGACGGACGCGGTAGGCCGAGAAGCCGCGGTGACTATTGGGCCGACCGTCGGCCTCCATATCGCCGTAGACCTTGGTGGCTAAAACAATCTGATCCCGTCGCGATGGATCTTCCGCCAACCAGTTCCCGATGATCGTTTCGGTGTGGCCTCGGTGCTCCGCTCCGCCGTACATGTTGGCGGTATCGAAAAAATTGATCCCCAACTCCAGCGCCCGGTTCATGATGGCAAACGAATCAGCTTCAGTGGTTTTGGGACCGAAGTGCATCGTTCCCAAACAAATGCGACTGACCAAAAGAGTAGAAGCACCGAGGTTCGAGTATTGCATGAGGTCCTCGCGGTGAAGGTGAGATGAAGCGAAGTGCTAACGCAACATATTAGCCGTCGGTTGCGACCACATCGGTGTGGTGCTCGGGCGCTTCTAATTGCATCTCAATCATGCCGCGGTAGGTGCCACCCGCCTGCATGAGCTGGTCGTGGGTGCCTTGCTCGAGGATCTGGCCGTGGGCGATGACGAGGATGCGATCGGCGTGGGTGATGGTCGAAAGGCGGTGGGCGATGACAAAGCTGGTGCGGTCCTGCATCAAGTCGGCGAGCGAGGCTTGGATGAGACGCTCGGACTCGGTGTCGAGGTTGCTGGTGGCCTCGTCGAGGATGAGGATGCGGGGGTCGGCCAAGATCGCGCGGGCGATGGCGAGGCGTTGGCGTTGCCCGCCGGAGAGCTTGACGCCGCGTTCGCCGATGAGCGTGGCGTAGCCGTCGGGCATGTCTTTGATGAACTCGTAGGCGTTGGCTTGCTCGGCGGCGTGTTGGATGTCATCGGGGGTGGCGTCCGCTTTGGCGTAGGCGATGTTGTCGGCCACGCTGCCGTCGAAAAGAAACACGTCCTGTTCGACGACGCCGAGCAGATTGCGGTAGCTGTCGACGTCGATGTCGCGGAGGTCGGTGCCATCGAGCGTGACCCGGCCGACGGTCGGGTCGTAGAACCGGGCGACGAGGTTGCAGAGCGTGGTTTTGCCCGCGCCGCTGGGGCCGACCAGCGCGATCGTTTGGCCGGGCTCGGCGGCAAAGGAGATATCCGCAAAGACCGGCTTCTCGGCCTTGGGGTAGGTGAAGCTCACGCCATCAAACTCGATGTGGCCACGCACGGTTTCCCGCGAGACCGCCAACGCATGCGGCGGGGAGGGCATCTCCCGCGGCTCTTCGAGCAGGTCTAACGTGCGGTCGAGCGCCGCCAAATCGTTCTGCAGCGAGGCCGCGGTAGCGGCGAGCGTCGCGATGGGGCCTAGCAGCGCGGCGAGGTAACCGAGGAACACCACCAAGTCGCCGATCGTCAGGGCTTTGCCGGGTGCAAGGGTGCCCGCTTCGACCGCGGCTTTGTCATCCAGGATGCGCAGCCCGCCGTAGAGCAGCAGCAACGCCGAGGCGACGGGGATGATCACCGCCCAGGCTGTGTCGATGCCACGCATCCACCACCAGGTGTTGAGCTCCTGGCGGATCATCATGTGGTTGCCGCCAACAAACTGCCCGGATTCAGCTCGTTGCTGGCCAAAAGCGCGGACGATGCGCATCCCGCCGAAGACTTCTGTGGCGTGGCCATCGATGCCTTCACGGGTCTTGCGGACGTCGCGGAACATCGGGCGAATTCGGCCGATCCAGGTGCGGTGGGTGATCCACACCACCGGCAGGATGCAGAGCCCGCCCAGCAGCAGCTTCCAGTCGATCGTTGTCAACACGATCAGCGTGCCCAGAAACTGAATCACCGCCCGCCAGGGGTTGTAGATCATTCCAAACACAAGTTGGCCGACGGCCCCGGCGTCATCACGCAGGATGCCCGCCACGCCGCCGGTCTTGAGTTCGTAGACCCGGTGTAGCGGCAGTCGGCTGGCGTGCTCGAAGGCTTGGCGACGAACATCCGACTGCAGCCGCTTGGTGATCCGCGTGGCGTGCCAACGGCCCCATAGGCCGATGACCACTGAAATAAAGGCCAGGATGAGCGTGAAGACGACGAGCGTAACCAGAAGCGTCTTGGGGGTGTCGCCACTTGAACCGGGCAGCCAACGAGCCAAAGCTTCTGGTACAGGCTGCCCACCGAGCACGTTATCCACCACGATCTTCGGCGCGTACAGCGGAACCAGCGCAATAAGCGTGGCAGAGGTCAGTGTCGTCAGCGCCGCGGCGAGAATGAGCCGATGCCCACGCAATAAACCGAGGAACGCGCGCAGAAGTTGCGTGAAACTGCGCGTACGCTTGATCTCGTTGCCACGCTTGTCGCGCTTGGTGGGTTGCTTGCGGCGCTCACGCAGTCTGTTTTTGTAGTCCGCGAAGCGGGCTCGGCTGGAAGAAGATCGACTCATCGGCAACAATGATAGACCGATGCCAAAACCAAAACCCAACCCGAACGCTGATACGCCCGAACACCGACGGCTACGCGAAGACCGGGCAAGACAGAAAAACTGGAAACAATGGGGTCCGTACCTCTCCGAACGCCAATGGGCGACCGTGCGCGAAGACTATTCCGCCGACGGCAACGTGTGGGACTATTTCCCCCACGACCACGCCCGCAGCCGGGCCTACCGCTGGGGCGAAGATGGCCTTTTGGGCTTCACCGACCGGGAGTGCCGCCTCTGTTTCGCGCTGGCTTTGTGGAACGAGAACGATGTGATCCTCAAGGAGCGTCTGTTCGGCCTGACCGGCCACCAAGGCAACCACGGCGAGGATGTGAAAGAGTCGTACTACTACCTCGACTCCACCCCCACCCACAGCTACGCCAAGGCGATGTACCGCTACCCCCAGTCGAAGTACCCCTACGACGAGCTGGTGGAAGAAAGCGCCAAGCGCACGAAGAAAGACCTCGAGTACGAGCTGGAAGATACTGGTGCGTTCGACGAAAATCGCTTCTTCGAGGTCCAGGCCGAGTACGCCAAGGCTGACGTCGACGACCTGCTCATCAAGATCGCCGTGACCAACCGCGGCCCCGACGCCGCTCCGCTGCACGTGCTGCCTCAATTGTGGTTCCGCAACACGTGGGTGTGGGGTTGTGAGCACGAAGGCTGCCATATGCGGCCGGACATGCGCATGGTGCCGCGTCCGGGCAAGGCGATGAGTGTGCGCAAAGTGCAGGCGGTGAAGACCGAGCACGAGACCCTGGGCAACTACACGTGGGTCGCCGGGCCGAACCCCGACACGGGTGAACTGCCGGATATGCTCTTTACCGAGAACCACACCAACCACGAACGCTTGTTCGGTGAGAAGAACCGCACCCGATTCCATAAGGATGCGTTCCACCGCCACATCGTGGACGGCGAGAAAGGCGCGGTTAACCCGCAGCATTACGGAACCAAGGCCGCCGCCCACTACCAACTCGATCTCGCCCCCGGCGAGAGCAAGACGCTAACGCTTCGTCTTTTCCCCAGCGAGACGCCGCGCCATACCAGTCTGGATCAAGAACTCTCGCCCGAAGCTTTCGACGTGGTGTTCGACGCGCGGGTGCGCGACGCCGAGCAGTTCTACGACATCGTGATCCCCAAAACGCTGACCGATGAACAGCGGCTCGTGTCACGCCAAGCCTACGCAGGTTTGCTGTGGACCAAGCAGTTCTACCACTACATCATCGACGCCTGGCTCAACGGCGACCCGGACATGCGTACGCCGCCCGAGCACCGTCAGAAAGGCCGCAACCACGACTGGCCGCACCTGTTTGCCCGGGACATTTTGTCGATGCCCGACAAATGGGAGTACCCGTGGTTTGCCGCGTGGGACACGGCGTTCCACATGCTGCCGTTCTGCCGGATCGACGCCGACTTCGCCAAGCGGCAGCTCGACAAGTTTCTGCGCGAGTGGTACATGCACCCCAACGGGCAGATCCCCGCCTACGAGTTCGCCTTCGGCGACGTGAACCCGCCGGTGCACGCCTGGGCGGTCTGGCGGATCTACAAGATGACCGCGCCGCGGGGGCAGCGCGACCGCGCGTTCCTGGCGTCGTGTTTCCAGAAGCTGCTGCTCAACTTCACCTGGTGAGTGGAGCGGTTGCCGCCCTTGCCGATTGTGAAGTTGACTCGTTTGCCGTATTCAGCCGTAGTCATCGGCGTATTGTTTATGGAGTTTTGTCAATGGTCGCTGTGTATCCTAATAGGGAACTTAT
>JBCCWB010000139.1:0-11413 GCA_039194345.1 Planctomycetota bacterium | reverse complement strand
GTTCGCTCTTTGGCAATTAGGGGCTTGGGTGTTGGGGGCTTAGGGGCTTGGGCTGCGCGCCGAACGTTTTTCTGAGGTAGCGACGTTGCTTCGCAACGCGGGTCGTGCTGTAGGTCAGGTCTTCGACCTGACATCGTCGAAGGTTGGCACGAGATGATGGTGTCAGGTCGAAGACCTGACCTACAGGCCCTATTGCTCCCTCTCCGGAGGAGAGGGGACCAAGGCAAACCCATCAATTCCCCTCGGGATCGTTCGGCGTCCCGGGCGTGCTGCCAGGCGCGTTCTCGCCGAGGTCATTCTCGGCCAACACTGTGAAGTGGCGCTTGCGTAACACCTGCCCAGCGAAGGTGGTGTCGTCGGTATGCAGCGCGACGACCGGCAGCCCGCGCGGACGCACGAGCAGCGGGTAGGCGTAGTGGATGTTCAGTTCCACCGTCGTGAGCACCTCGCAGACACTGACCAGCGAGTTTTCGTAGGGCAGCTCGACCGCGATCACATCGATCTCGCTGAACGCGTACTCGCAGCGGTTGAGCAGCCGACGGGCGAGGTCGGCCTTGCTGGTGAGTAGACGCACCACGGCGTGGTCCGCGCTATCGACGACACTCAGGCCCGCGAGCGTGAGGGCTGAGGCGTTGTCGAATTGCTCCAAGAGGTCCATCAGCCGGCCGACGCGGTTGTCCAGAAACACCGAAAACTGCGTGTTCACCGGGGGCTGATAGCCGCGGGCCGTGGGGGTGTCGATGGGGATCTGAGACATGGACTTGTACTGTAGAGCCGGCGTGTGGGGCCGTAAAGGGATTTATGGAGGGTCCGGGAAATTGTGGGGTAATCCCGGCTACAGGCCGGCTCGCTCTCGGGGTTTGGCCGGAGCGTCACGATGACATTCTCCTCGACCACGACACCGGGGGTGTTAAGCCCCGGCTAAATTTTTCGTTCCGTGTTTCACCGCTTGGACTCGGCCGCATACCACTCGACCGTCGCCGCGAGGCCGTCCTTGAAATCCACGATCGGCTCGTAACCCAGCGTCGCGCGGGTGTGGTCGAGGTCGGCCAGCGAGTGCTTCACATCGCCGGTGCGAGCCTCGCGGTGCTCGGGCTTCAGTTCGGGCTTGCCCAACAGCTCGGCCATGTCTGCGGCGAGCTGGTTCACCGAAACCCGTTGTCCGCAGGCCACGTTACAGACTGTTCCAGCGAGTTGCCCCTCGGCACGCGCGGCCAGGAGGTTGGCGTGGACGGCGTTGTCGATGAAGGTGAAGTCGCGGGACTGCTCGCCGTCGCCGTAGATCGCGGGACGCTTGCCGTTCAACAGCGCGGTGGCGAAGGCGGCGATGACCGCGGCGTAGGCGGAGTTGGCGTTTTGGCGGGGGCCGAAGATGTTGAAGTAGCGGAGGTTCACGGTGTCGACGCCAGAGGTTTCCACACCGCTCTCGGAGGTGTTGCTCGTTCCCGGGGCGTAGCTGATGGCGTAGGCCCGCATGAGTGCTTCGCAGGCGACCTTGTTGGCGGCGTAGGGGCTGCGGGGCAGCACGGGCATGGTTTCGGTTTTGGGCAGCGTCGGCGTGTCGCCGTAGGCGCTGCTGCTGGCGGCGAACATGACGCGGGAGACGCCGGCAGCGCGGGCGGCCTCGAGCACATTGAGCGTGCCGGTGGTGTTGTTCTCGTGGTACCGGCGGGGCATCGTCACACTGCGGGGGACGCTGCCCATCGCCGCCTGGTGGAACACCAGGTCGCAGCCCTGCATCGCGTCGGCGACGAGGTCGGCATCGAGGATCGTGCCGGTGACCTGGCGGCCGGTGAAGAAGGTGTTGAGGTTGGCCCAGCTCCCATCCGAACCGGACAGGTCGTCGAGGGCCACGACCTCGGCCCCGAGAGTGGTCAGCGCCTCGCAGAGGTGGCTGCCGATGAACCCGGCGGCCCCGGTGACCAGTGCCCGTCGGCCGGTGAACGCGTCGCCGTGAAGAGATTTCCAGTCGGTAAGTGCCATGAGCGGCAAGTGTAGCCGTCCCGTTCCGGCAACGCGAAAAACACTGGCCAGAGCTCGGGATGCGGATATCATAGATTGTTAACAATCGCCCCTCCGGAATCTCCCATGCCGCGTCTTCCCCGCCTGCTTGCGTCCGTCGCCGCCCTGTTGATCGCCCCGGCTTCGGCCCTCGCCGCCCCGCCGACAAATGTCGAGGTCTACCCGAACGTCCGCCACGAGGTCGGCGGCGTCAGCGAACTCGACCGCTCGGTTTTCTTCGCCGCCCACACCACCCCCGTCAGCCCGGACTGGAACGGCGAGGAAGACAAGCTCGACTACTTCGCCAAGAAGCTCCGCGGCCACTTCGGCCGAGACACCGGGCAAATTAGCGGCACGCTCAACCGCGTTAAGCAAGACCCCAAACGCCGCGGCTACGCCGACCCGAAACATATCGAAGCGCTGGCCAAACAAGACGCCGCTTCTTACCGCAAGATGTCCAAGACCCGGCAGAGATACCTGAGCGGATCGGACATGATCATCGGGGCCCAGCTGCACCCGTTCTGGCCGGGCGACAAAGCCACCCGCCACACCAACTGGAAGCTCTCCACCACCGACACCGCCGACGAACCCTTCGGCACCGCGACCGGCGAGTTCATGGGGCTCTACTTCCGCAACTTCCACAAACCCAAGGGACACCGCCCCCGCCCCGCGTGGATCGAGGTCGTCAACGAGCCGCTCTACGAACTCTCTTCCCACGGCGACGTCGACCCCGACCAGGTCGTCCACTTCCACAACGCCGTGGCCGACCAGATCCGCACGCACTACCCCGGCGTGCCGGTCGGCGGGTACACCATGGCCTTCGATCTGTTCGACCACGACGACTTCGGCCGGTGGGACAAACGCTTCAAGTCGTTCATCGACATCGCCGGCGACAACATGGACTTCTACAGCGTCCACTTCTACGACTTCCCCGGCATCAGCCGCGGCAAGGTCCGCCTCCGCCGCGGCAGCAACCTCGAGGCCAGCTTCGACCTCATCGACCACTACTCCACGCTCAAGCTCGGCCAGCCCAAGCCCTACCTCATCTCCGAGTACGGCTCGCAGGTCCACGACTGGTACCACCAGCCCTGGTCGCCCTACCGCGACTGGCTTTGCGTCAAGGCGTTCAACGCGATGGTCATGCAGTTCATGGAACGCCCCGACCTCGTGCTCAAGGCCCTGGCCTTCACCCCGCCCAAGGCCGAGTGGGGCCGCAACTCTGAAACCGTTCCCTACTACTGGCGGCTGCTACGCCGGGCCAACGAGGGCGACGGCAACACCGCCAACGACCAAGAGGGGCCGTGGGTCTTCAGCGAACAGATCAAGTTCTGGGAGCTCTGGTCGGACGTGCGTGGCACGAAGGTGCTCATCCACTCCGATCAACCCGATGTGCAAGCCCAGGCCTACCTCAGCAGCCGCAACCTCTTTGTCGCGCTCAACAACCTGTCGGACGACGACACCCAACGCGTCCGGTTGAACCTCAAGCACGCCGCGACCCCCGAAAGCGTCTCGCTCAAACTCCTATATCTCAAGGGCGAAACGCCTCAGCTCGAGGAGGAATCGCTGGACGCCATCCCCGATCGCGTCGTGCTGCCGCCCAACGCCACCGCGATCCTGCACATCCGCCTGCCCGAGCGCCTCGAGCCCGAGCACACGGCCAGCGAGAGCAAAACCTTTGCCGATGTCTACCTCCAACCCATCCAGGGCAAGAAGGCGATCACCTTCAACATCGACGGCGTCGAGCTCGGCGAGCAGGGCACCGCGACCCTCCGCCTGGGCATCGGCCGAGACCACGGCAACGAGCTCACCCCCACCCGCATCAAGGTCAACGGCAAAGCCGTCCGCGTCCCCAAGCAGTTCCGCGGCGACGACACCCAGGCCGACCGCAAACGCTTCTTCGGCCTGCTCGAGGTGCCCGTGCCCTACAACGTGCTGAAGGAAAACAACAAGGTCCAACTCGCCTTCCCCGAAACCAACGGCCACGTCAGCAGCGCGGCCCTGCGTGTGGTCACACATAGCGCACCACTGGATTAACGACATCAACCAGCGACGCGTGGCGTCGCAGCTATAGGCACAACCAACTCACAAACGTTTAGCCGGCGATCAAAGATCGCCGCTCGCCTTGCCCCGCAACTCAATACCGCGGCACACCCGCGTCGATATCCCGCGACCACAGGTCGATCCCCCCCGCCATCGACTTCACGTCCCGAAACCCCTGCTGCCGGAGGAACGCGGCCACCCGCATCGAGCGTACCCCGTGGTGGCACATCACCACGATCTTCTCCCGAGCACAGGGTTCCAACTCGCTCAGCCGCGAGGGGATCTCGCCCATCGGCACAACCACCGCGCCATCGACCGCCGCCGCCGCGATCTCCCGCGGCTCGCGCACGTCCAGCAGCACGAAATCTTCGCCCGTCTCACGCAGTGTCTTCACCGCACGCGGGGTCACTTCCCAATCGGGTTGGAGGGGGTAGCCGTCGGGCAGGCCTTGGCTGTCGAGGGGGCGCTCGGCCATCCGATTCAGTCCGCTTGGGCGTCGTCGCCGTCGTCTGCAGACGACTCACCCGCCGCGTCGGCGAGCTCGATCCGGCTGTAGGGGTCGAGGTTGCACACCACGATCTCGCCGTCGTCTTTCTTGAGGATCAGCCGGTCCAGCCAGAGCTTGTCGTCTTTCGAGTGGGCATACCACGAGCCGGTCTTGCGCTGCTCCAGGCTCTCGATGACGCCGGTGACCGACGCGGTCCAGCCCTTGAGTTGCACCTGCTGGGTCACGGTCACCCGCATGCCCGGGGCGAGTTCGGGCAGCGTGTCCGGGGCGGTTTGTTCTGGCGAATCGGTCATCCAAATCGGCTCCTGAGGTGCCCTCACGATAGCCCAATCCGAGGCGACTGGAAAGCCCCCCGCCGATCTGGTTACAATGCTCGGCCTTGCCGATCGCCTGCCCGTCGCAGTGCTCCCCCGGTGGGCCGTGAACGACCCCTTCGCCACCCCACCTGCACTTGATTGATGAGCCGGCCATCCTCCCGGAGAGGTGTCCGAGCGGCTGAAGGAGCTGGTTTCGAAAACCAGTGTGCGTCTAGCGCGTACCGAGGGTTCGAATCCCTCCCTCTCCGCTTCCCGTCAACATGCACTCAAACGAGTAGAGAACATCAGGCCAAGAATTCAAAAACTCCCGCAGAATGCGGGAGTTTTTTGTTTTACCCAAGCGTCTCTGCCAAGGCTATTGGAACTAAAGCTGGCCACATATACCACCCGTCTTGCTAAACGTCTCTTTGGCTGCATGTCGCGGTGCGCGCCGGGTACTTATCCACGGCAATCAGAACTTGACACTAAGCGGATTAGATGGATTGGGGTGCTGCATCTAGCACAGAAAACTGGAGCTAACGGCCCCACGACAACTATGCGGAATCTAGTAACAAGAGAGGAAACTGATCGTATATCGATTACGACTTCGCCTTACACATCTACACATCACCGAGAAAGATAGTAATAAGGATAAACCCTCCAGAAATTGAGCCTCCATTTCTCAAAAATTTTAGTACCGGTGAAGTAATTTGCTTTCGGCAACGTCATCAATATGCCATAGGCTATTGACCGCGGTTACGAATCGATTCTCTTCTACAAAATCATCCTGTCTTTATTTATGAAAAAGTTTTTCAGAAGCCTCGCTTGGATCGCGGGAGTATTACTGGCCATCGTGGTGGTATTGGGAGTGGCGGGCAGCATTGTCGCAGCAAGGTTCGCCCCCGGCGATGACCAAGACCTCGAGGTCTGGCTCAAAACCGTCGAAACTGGTGAACTCGTCGAAACTTTGGCGGCCCCGGGGTTGGTAGAGGCCGTTACGGAGGTGGAGATCAGCGCCCGGGTGTCCGCACGGATCCTCGATATCCCTAACGGTGAGGGCAAACAAGTCACTGCAGGGGACCCCGCCTCCGATCCGCCGATCCCCCCGTCGATTCTGATCGAACTCGATGCCTCGGACCTTCGGGCCCAGCTCGATGCGGCCCAGAAACGACGCGACAGCCTCATCGCCACGACCGCAGTCGACCGCGCACGCATCCGCGGGCTCCAGGCCAGCCGCAAGAGTGCTTTAACGACTCTAGACGACGCCCGCTCCGACCTCGAGCGCCAGGCCCGGCTGCAAGAGAGTGGCGATGTCAGCGCCATGGTGCTGGAAGACGCCCGCCAGGCCTTCGCGTCGGCCGAAGCCGCCGCGGCCTCCGCCGACGCGAACCTGCAGGCGGCGGAGCTTGGGCTCGAAGTCACGGGATTCAACATCGCTTCGTCTGAAGCCGAAATTCAGCGGCTGCGGGAGAACCTGGCGTACACCACCATCACTTCGCCGATCGACGGGATCGTCACCCGCGTCAACGTCGAGGCCGGCGAGATCGCGGTCACCGGCACGATGAATAACCCCGGTACGGTGCTGATCGAGGTCGCTGACCTCTCCGGGCTGGTCGTGACCGCCAGGATCGACGAATCGGACATAATCCGAGCCAAGGAAGGGCAACCCGCAAAGATCTATATCGCCGCGTACCCCGACCAAGTTTTCGACGGGATTGTCGAGCGGGTCGCGTTGGCCACGTCGACGCAAACCGCGGCTGGCCGGGGCAGCACGGGCTCGGCCTATTTCGAGACCCGTATCCGCCTGAACGAGCTGCCCGACCCGATCCGCACCGGGCTCTCGGCCAGCGTCGAGATCGAGGCCGCCAAGTACCACGATGTGTTGCTGGTGCCGAATCAATCCGTGATGAGCGTGCCGATCGAGTCGCTGCCCACAGTCGAAGACGGGGACGACGACGAAGACGGCGTGTCGGCCACGTACAACGTAGGTAGCCGGACGACCGCGTTAGCGGTCTACGCTGTGCGCGACGGAAAGGCGACGCTGGTACCGGTGGAGATCGGCGCATCGGATGAGAACAACACCATCATCACCGCAGGGCTCAAGGTCGGCGACACCGTGATCAGCGGGCCGTTCGCCTCATTGAGCCAGCTGGCCAAAGACCTCAAGGTCCGGGTCACCCGCCGGGACGGTAAGGCGATCGATGCCGAGGCGTCATCATCGGACACTGGGGAAGACAGAAAGAGCGGAGGCAATGATGACGACGCCCAGTGATCGCCCGCCGCTACTGAAGCTGACGGGGATCACCCGGGTCTTCCACGTCGGCAGCGAAACCGTCCACGCGCTCGCGGGGGTCGACCTGACCATCCGGCACGGTGAGTTCGTGTCCATCATGGGTAGCTCGGGCTCGGGTAAAAGTACGTTGATGAACGTGCTGGGTTGTCTCGACCGCCCGACGGCCGGGGACTATTACCTGGATGGGCAAGCGGTCAGCCGGATGTCGAGCTGGGCCCTCGCCGACGTACGCAACGCAAGACTGGGTTTTGTGTTTCAGAGCTTCGAGCTCATGGCTCGCACCCCGGCGTGGAAGAACGTCGCGCTGCCGTTGATGTACGGCGAATCCGGCGGGCGGCGGGCCAAAGTCAAAGCGCTCGCGGCGCTCGATAAAGTCGGCCTGTCCGACCGCGCCTCGCACCGCCCCAGCCAACTCTCGGGCGGGCAGAAACAGCGCGTCGCGATCGCCCGGGCTCTGGTGAACGAGCCGAAAATCCTCTTCGCCGATGAGCCCACCGGCAACCTCGACTCGCAGACAACCTCCGAGATCCTCGATCTCTTCGGCCAGCTTCACGCCGAAGGTCACACCCTCGTGATGGTTACTCACGAGTCCGACGTCGCCGCCCACGCCCAGCGGGTGATCCGCATGAAAGACGGCCGGGTCGACTCAGATCTCTCCACGGACCAAGACCTCGTCACCGCGCCGTTCCGTCAATCTATGGAGGTGACGGCGTGATCCAGCACGTGCTCCTAGCCCCGCTGCGGTTGCTACGACTGACCTACGTCAGCGTACAGATGTCGCTCGGGCAGATCTGGGCCAACAAGCTGCGCAGCCTGTTGGCGACGCTGGGCATCGTGATCGGCATCGCGTCGGTCGTCGCGGTGATCGCGGCCCTGTCCGGACTGAAGACCAAGGTGCTTGCCGAGTTCGAGACCTTCGGGGCAAACAAGGTCTTCGTCTTCCCTGACCGGCCGGACTCCGGCCCCGACCGGAACGCGCCATTTTACGGCCGGATCAACCTCGAGCCGCAGCAGTTCAACGGCCTGCTCGACCAGGCCCCGTCGGTCGCTGACTTCTGTCGGCTCGGCGAAGGCTCGTCCAGCGTCGACTACCTCGACACCCACCTGGACAACGTCAGCATCTACGGCATCGACTTCTCCTGGCACGGCATCCATAACCGCTGGGTCGAGAAAGGCCGAACCTTTAGCGTGGTCGATCAGCTCAACGCCCGCCCGGTTTGCCTAATCACCACAAAGACCCGCGACGACCTCAACCTGCCCGAAGACCCGATCGGTGAGAGCATCATCATGTACTCGCAGAAGTTCAGGATCGTGGGCATCGTAGAAGCGAGCCCCGCGGGCGCGGCGTTTGGCGGCGGCGTGGTGCGGCAGGAGATCTACGTCCCGTTCCCCACGCAGATGCGCCGCGACACGCCCTGGGTCTACGCGGTGGCCGTGGCTCATTCGCCTGAGGTCGCCGAGGAAGCCAGTGCCGAGATCCAGGTGTTCCTCCGCAAAACCCGAGGGATCGCACCCGGTGACCCCGACAACTTCCGCATGGAGGTGCTCAGCCAGGCCATCGAGCAGTTCCAGAGTCTGGCTGCCGGCGTCACCGCCGTGGCGGGCGGCATCGTCTCGATCTCGCTGCTCGTCGGCGGTGTTGGCATCATGAACATCATGCTCGTGTCGGTCTCCGAACGCACCCGCGAGATCGGCCTACGCAAAGCCGTCGGGGCCAAGCCAACCGCCCTGCTGATGCAGTTCCTCATCGAGAGCGTCACCCTCTGCACCGTCGGCGGGATGATCGGCCTAGGTGTCGGCCAACTCATGGTCGAGGGCATCCAGGGCATCCCCAACGCCAACCTCGACCAGGCCTACATCCCGCTGTGGGCGGTGCTGCTGGCCTTGGCGTTCTCGGGCGGCGTGGGCGTGACGTTCGGCTTTTTTCCCGCCCTCAAGGCGGCCCGTATGGACCCCATCGAGGCGCTGCGTCATGAGTAACCTCTTTCATCTCCACCAAGCCGGGGCCGCGCTGATCGTGGTCGCCTGCGGACTCATTGGCTGCGCCGACCCGTTTCGCCACGATCCACTGACGCAGGAGGCCTACCGCGCAAAGCTGCAAAACATCGAGCCGGTCACGCTCGAAACGTTCACCGTGACCGAGCCCTCCGAACCTATACCCGAAGCCCCGGCCGAGCTGGAGCTCACCCTCGAGCAATGCCGGGCCTGGGTCTTGGCCGACAGCCTCGACCTTGATGTTCGATTGCTCGATCCGACCCTCGCGGACCTCTCGGTTACCGCCGCCGAGGCACGCTTCGAGGCGGTGCTGTTCGGCTCAGCCAACTACAGCGACACCGAAACCCCGACCGCCTCGACCCTCGACGGCAGCGAGGTGCAGAGTTCTCGCGGCCAACTCGGCGTCCGTCTGCCGCTGCGTACCGGCGGCACCCTGACCGCCGACTTCGTCGCGCAGCGCCTCGACACTGACAACACATTCTCGACGCTCAATCCGTCGTTCGATGGCGACGCCAACATCTCGCTGTCCCAACCGCTGCTCCGCAACGCGGGCCAACGCGTCACCGAAGCCCCGATCCAGATCGCCCGGCTCGACGCTCAAGCCGTCTCTGCTCGAACCCGCGTGGAAGTGATCCGCGTGCTGACCGCAATCGATCGAGCCTACTGGCAACTCTACCAAGCGCAGCAGGAACTCAACGTCCGGCGGCAACAACACGAGCTCGCGATCGCCCAACTCGAACGCGCAGAGCGTCTGGTCGAAGCAGGCGCCGCCGCAGACGTCGAGGTCATCCGCGCCCAGGCCGGGGTCGCCGACGGGCTGGAGGCGATTATCACCGCCGAGAATACGCTCCGCCTCACCCAACGCTCGATCAAACGCCTAATCAACCAGCCCCACCTACCGCTTAACGGCCCGACCGCTTTAATCGCCGTCACGCCCGCCAACCCCGTGAACTACGACCTCGACGGCGATCGGCTGCTCGACACCGCGATGGATCAGCGTGTCGAACTGATTGAAACCGAACTCCAACTCGCCCAAGACGCACTGAACATCGATGTCCGCCGTAACGCAACGCTGCCCCTGGCCTCGCTCGACTACCGCTATACTCGAAACGGGCTGGGCGGCTCGTTCAACGACGCGTTCAGCCAGGTCTTCGAAGAAGATTTCGATGGCCACAGCATCGGGCTGCGGGTTGAGGTACCGCTTGGTAACCAGGCCGCCAAATCAGAACTTCAGCGTGCCCTACTCACCCGCGTGCAACGGCTCTCGAACCGTCGGCTGCAAGAAGTTCAGATCGCCCAAGAAATCGCGAACGCCTTAGATACCCTCACCACAACGTGGCAGCGCATCCTCGCCACACGGCAAGCCGTGTTGCTGGAAGCACGCGTGCTAGAAGCCGAACAACGCCAGTTCGAGTTGGGGCTGGTCACCTCGACACAAGTACTGGAAGCCCAAGCCCGGCTTGCTGACGCTCGATCCCGAGAGGTAAGCGCTATCACCGCTTACCAGATCGCCCAAATCGACCTCGCGTTTGCCACCGGCACTGTCCTCGGCGAAGCCCGCATCCGCTGGGAACCGCTCGGCTTAGACTCGGAAAGCCAGAAGCAATAGCTTCGCATCGCCACCCAATGTCACCAAACATCTCTTTGGCTACATACGGCTGTGTGTGCCAACCGATTGCCTAGGGGGCTACCTCGAGGCCGAGAAACTGGGCTTGTTTGTCCCAGTCCAACGACTGCGCGGCCTCGAGCAGATTGGTCAGCGTGATGCGAACAGGTAGCTCCCCACTCAGCGCTCGTTTCAGGATCGTAGGGGACAGTTGGACCAAGGGGAGGTACTTCCGGATCCGACTCGCGGAAACATTCTGCTGATTGGCTAGTTTCGGCAGATTGGCCCCGGTTTCCATGAATAGCTCACGCCAGCGGTAGGCTTGCCCGATTGCAGCAACAATGTGGCTTTGCGGCAACGGCTCACCGGGCGCAACGAGGTCTTGTCCCTCTGGTGAGACCAACATTCGCTTTCCGTCGAGCCGCTTTATCTGCAACGCGACACGCAGTCGGACCTTATTCCGCTGGTTATCCACACGGGGCTGATAGAGGCACCGAGGACAGGGCGCTACCTCTGCGTTGAGAGTGTGGGGCCACTCGACCTGCCGTAGTTCGTCGAGTTGGCAGGGCAATAGTTCGGCGGTCAGCTCATCCGGCGCCAGTACGATCCGGTGAATAAGACGCCTAATCCAGTAGTCACGCGTGCCAACATCGGATCGAAGCAGCGGATCTCTG
>JBCCWB010000138.1:0-11437 GCA_039194345.1 Planctomycetota bacterium | reverse complement strand
TCGAGTGCTTGGCCGAGCTGTTCGTCGGCGGCCTCGGGACCGGCGGCGGACATCTGCCGCAGGGTGTTGGCGGCCTCACGGAGCGACGCGGCGGCGGAAGCCCGGCGTTCGGCCAAGTTGCCGTCGGTGCTTGGTCCGGCGTTGCCGTTGCCGTGGCGACGGGCCTCGATCGCTTTGGCGAGTTCCTCGACTTGTTGGGCCAGCTGTTCACGCTCGGAGGGGCTCAGCGCCGCGGCATTGCCGGATTGTCCTGCGTTCTCGGTCTGGCCTTCCGCGATCTGACGCATGGCGTTTTCGATCTGGCGGAGCTGGGCGTCGTGCAGCTCACGGTCGCGTTCATCCAACGCGCGGTCGATCAGGTCTGCGGCACGCTGGCCGGGTTGCTGGCTTTCGGGGCTATTGAAAGGTTGACCGTTCGCCTGTTGATCCGCGTCTTGCTTGGCCTGATCGCGCATCGCCTCGGCCGCTTCACGCAAGGCCTGACGCACCGATTCGCCGGTCACCGCGTTCTTGGCCAAATCGTCGAGACGCTCGGCCAAGGCTTCTTGGCGTTCGGCGGCGTCTTGCTGAGAAGCGGCTTGGTCTTGGGAATCCTTCTTGGAGGGGTCCTGTTGTTGAGCTTGCTGCTGGTTTTGCGATTGAGCTTGTTGCTGGGATTGATCTTGGCTTTGAGCCTGCTGGCTCTGTTGACCTTGTTGTCCTTGCCCCTGGCCTTGGCCGCTGGCCTGGGCTTGGCCTTGAGACGGGGCGGGCTTCTTACCTTGGTTCGATTTGCCTTCTTTCTTATCCGACTTCTTCTCTTCGCCTTCCTTTTCTTTGCCTTGCTTCTCTTTGTCTTCAGGCGGTGTGCCGGTGTCGTTGGGGTTGGCAGGCACCTCGTGCTTGCGCCACTGCTTGTTGCGGGTTTCTTCTTCCTGCATCTGCTCCCAGTTCAATTGGGCTTGCTGCTGGGCGATCTCTTCGAGTTCGTAATCGAAGGCGGTGAGGTCGTCGCGCATGAGCTGCCGGTCGCCGTAGGTTTTGCCTTCGGGTAGGTCTTTTTTCTTGCGCTTCGGTGGTTCGGGACCATCAGCGTTTTCCGGGGCTTCGGGGACTTCGAGGCCGTCGAGGAATCGGCCGTATTCTTTCTCGAACTCCCGCAAGACCGAAACGAGGTGGCCCAGCGATTGTTGTTGGTGGGCCAACGCGTCGATGTATTGGGCGTCCGACAGGTCGGTGTTGGCGTCATCCATGGCGTCGCCCGCCTGGTCGAGAAGTGTGAGCATCCTTGGGGTGGTGTTGGGCGATTCGACGAACAAGGTGCGGGCTTCTCGCATGACGCCACGCAGCTCGTTTTGGTCTTCGGTGACCCGTTCGCCGACCATGGCGTAACGCTCCGATGTTTCGGGCAAGCCGGAGGTGGGTTGGAGCAGCCAGCCGCCGCGGACGAGGCGTCGCTGCTCTTCGATCATCCAGGCCAGGATCTTCAGGCAGGGATCGCCTTCACCCATGACCATGGGTTTAAACAGGATGTCTTCGTTGAAGGGGCGGATCTGGAGGAATTTTAAGTCCGATGCGACGAGGGTCGATCCCGCGTTTTCATCGGATGAATTCTCGCCGCCCACGGGTTTGGAGTGCCAGCCTTCGATGTGGAAGGCCAGCACGTCGTAGTCTTCCAACGGCATCTCGTCGAGGTAGAACTCGGCCTCGCCGACTTGTTTGCCGGGGGCGAGTTCGGTGGTGAACGCTGCGGTGTGGTAGGTCTTGCCCTTGTGGCTGACGACGACGGCGAGGTCGGTTAGCCCGGCCTCCGAATCGGTGCTGAACTCCACCAAGACCGCTTCGATGCGGGTGGCCCAGCCGTCCTCGGTCGGCTCGGTGATGGTGATGGTGGCGTTGATGCGGGGCTCTTGCTCCGCCTTGTTTTCTTTGTCATCAACGTTATCGCCCGCCAGCGGGTTGGTGGCGGACGCCGGTTGCATCGAAAGGTTGCCGTTGCCGGGCGCAGCGATGTGGATGTGAGTCGAGTAGCTCTGCAGGAAGAAGAACCCCTGCAACAGGATCACCGCAAAGGCGGTGAAGGCCCAGGTCCACGCGCTGCGGCGGTCCACGAACCGGGCCCAAGGGGAGGCTTGCAGATGCGCGTCGGCGTCGGAATAGACCGCTGACCGCAGGGTGTCGGGAACCGCTTCGTGGATGGCCTTGCGGTCCCGCAACTCCATGGAGGTGCTCAGCCGACGGCCCAGTGAGGGCAGCCGCTGCTCGGCTTCGGCGATGAGTCGTTCTCGGCGGTCGATCCATGCCGCCATGAAGATCATCCCGCCGCTGGCGAGTAGCAGGATGAACAGGCCGAGGAGAGCGAATTCGGACAGGTGTGAGATGGCTTCGGGCCGCCACGCGCCGATCGCGGCGATCAAGATTGCCTGGCCGATGATCAGGATGCTGCCGAAGGCCACGACGCCGCGGCCGGCATTGCGGAGGCGGTGAGACCGGGCGGCCTGCTGCAGCGGGCGGTCCAGGTTGTCGAGCCGATCGGGTTGGAGTGAGGTCATGAAATACCTTCCGGGTTATCCGCGTGAGAGTCGATTGCCCAGCCAGAGCTCGGTCCCTGCGGCGGTTGCGGCAAACAGGAGAAGCCACGGCGTGAAGTCGTTGCCGTCTTGGTCGGCCGAGAGGGTGGGGGCCGAAGCGGAGGCGGCTTGTTGTCCTTGGGGGGAGTCTTCGGGCGGGGTGAGGCGGTCGAACGAGTCGATGGTGTATCGGCGGGGATCGGATTCGGTGGGGTCGAGGGCGACCACTTCGCCGTCGAACACGCCGGGGCGGTCGTAGACTTTGCCGTCTCGATCGCGGTCGCCGACGAGCAGATCGCCAGTCACCTCGGCCCGGCCGGTCAGCCAGGCGAGGGTTTGGTGGATCATCGGGAGGAAGGTGCTTTCCACCGGCCAGGTCGATGCGTCGCGGTTCAGTTCCAGGCCGATCGCCGCGACCCGTGCCCCGCCCACGCTGGTCACGCCCATGACCGTGTCACCGTTGGCCATCTGGATCAGGGGCTGGAGCTTGGGCGCATCCAGGGCCCGCCATTGGTGGACTTCGACGGCGAACAGGTCGCCGGAATGCGGGTTCGCGAAGGGCTTGAAGATCGGGTGATACAGATCGATCTGCCCAAAGCCACGCGAGGCCATGCCCCCGGCGAGGAGCACCGAAGACGTCAGCTGGTTTTGGCCGCGTCGACCGCTCGCGATCCCGAGGGCCTTGGATTCCCACGCGTCCTGGCCCCGTGCGTATTCGCCCACGATCACCAGCACCGGTCGGCCTGCATCGAGGTGGGCTTGCACCGCGTCGCGGATCGGCTCGTTGAGCGTCAGGCCGTGGTCCATGATCAGGGCGTCGAATTCCTTTGCGGGATCAAACGGCGAAATCGAATACGGCTCGGCTGATTTGTTTTCGTTGGCCTCGGACTGGCCTTCCAGTTTCGGCTTAACCGCCATGCGCAGAAAGGTGTCGTCCGTGTCCTCGTGTTTGAGTCGGCCGACTTGCAGCAGCTCACCCGCGGGGACGTGGAAATAGGCCGCGTCATCGGCCGGGAGCTGTGTATCGGTGTTGGTCAGGCGGACCTCACCCGACAGGTCGCTTAGTGATTCGGGCGTGATGACGAATTGCACGGTGGCCTGTCCGTTGACTGGTACGTCGATCGTTTGATCCTGGGTGGTGACGCCTTGCGGCCCGTTCGCGGTCAGACGCAGCTCGGCCGAGACGGTCGGCTCGGTGGCCGTGGTGAGGTCGGCCGGGAGGTGTCGGACGGTGGCTTCAACCGCGACCGATTCGCCAACATCCCAGAAGGTACGCGGGGTCTTGATCTCGACCACGGCCAAGTTGCCCGTCGGGGCTTCGGCGACACGCTCTCGTTCGAGGGTGATGCCGGCGGGCAGCGGCTGATTCCAACGCACCGCGGACCATGCGGGGCGGGCGAAGTCGGAGACGATAACGATCGTTTTATCCTTGGCGTAGGCATCTTCGAGGAGTTCGCCCGCTCGGCGGAGGGCGGCCTCGGCATCGCCGGACTCGTAGGTTGGTTCGAGGGTGGCGATCGCTTGTGCCGCGGTGCGGTCTGCGTTTTCAAACCCACGTGCCACACGCGGCCAACGCCCCATGGTCACGACCGCGGTGTTTGGCCCGGCTTCGTCGACCGCGTCGCGGGCCCGGTCGATCGTCTGTTTCCAAACCGATTCACCCCGCATCGACGCCGAGACATCGACGATCACAACGGTGGCTTCCTCGGCGAGATCGGGTGTGTCGTCCAGCCATAGCCGGGCAAACCCAAAGACCAGCGCCAGGATCACCGCGATGCGCATCAGCAATAGCAACAAACGCATCAAACGTTGTCGGCGTGAACTGACGATCTGGGTCTTCAAGAGAAAACGCAGCGTAGAAAAATCATACGGCTGCGCTGTCGCACGCTGACGCAGGTGGACAATGATCGGACCGGCGATCGCCGCGGCCCCCGCGAGATAGAGCGGCAGCAAGAGGGAGAGGCTCATCGCACGCCTCCCATTCCCGAGTGGCGGGCTGCGGTATGCGGACCGCGGGCCTTGGCCAGTTGATAGAGTGTCTGGAACGGGGACTGATCGGTGACGGCGAGCACGTGGTGGACCGCGAGGACGGAACACGAGGATTCGAGTTGGTCCTGGTGGGCCTTGAGCGCTTCGAGGTAGCGTTTACGCACCAGCGAAGGCGAGACCGGAAGACGCACGCCGGTCTCGAGGTCACGGAAGCGTTTGCGTCCTTCAAACTCGAAGGCGATCTCTTGTGGGTCGACCACTTGGACGAAGACCAGATCGTGCCGACCCACACGCAGGAGCCGCAGCGATTCAAACAGCGGGTCGATGTCTTCGAAGCCGTCGGTGAACACCGCCACGAGGCCACGGCGGTTGAGGTTCGGGGCCAGGGCGTTGAGCGCCGGGGCGATCGCATCGGATGGAGCCGACTCGGCGCTTCGGGGCGGTGGGGCAGAAGCCCCGGCCGAGACGCCTTCGAGCATCGCCAACACGCGGTCCACGTGTAGCCGTCCGAGTGCGGGCTCAATGCGTTGCGGGTGTTCAGCGGAGTCGGGGGTCAGAACCGTGAGCCCGCAAGCGTCGTTCTGGCCAATAAGCAGACGAGCGAACGCCGCGGCGAGGAGCGAAGCATGATCTGCTTTGGATCGTGGCGAGCCTTCGGACTGATACGCCATCGAGGCGCTCGCGTCGAGGATGAGGTGCGCCCGCAGGTTGGTCTCGGCCTCGTGTTGGCGGATGCAGAGCCGGTCGAGCCGGCCCAGTACGTGCCAGTCGAGGTGGCGCAGGTCGTCGTTGGGGGTGTAGTTTTTGTACTGGGCAAATTCGCTGCTGAAACCGTGCAGCCGGCTGTGGTGCATCCCTTGACGGAAGCCTTCGACCAGCATGGCGCTTCGCCACCCCAACTCGCGGTTCGAGGCGAGTAGGGCGGAGTGGTCCGCTAGGCTGTCAGGCTCGCGCACCGAAGGCGCAGCAGCGGGGGCCGCTTGGCCGGTAACGGTGCGGCCGGACACGAAGGCCTTGGCCTTGGCGCGGGCGCTGGATTGGTACGACGTGCTGGGCATAACGAATTCGATTTAGCGCAGGTGTTCAGCGGCGAGTTCTTCGATCAACTGATCGACGTGCAAGCCCTCGGCCTGGGCGTGGTAGTTCAGCAGTACACGGTGGCGGAACACCGGCTTGGCCAGGGCGAGCAAGTCTTCGGGTTCGACGTGGTATCGGCCCGAGAGCGCGGCGTGGACCTTGGCGGCAAGGATTAACTGTTGGCCACCCCGTGGACCGGAGCCCCAACGCACAAGGTGGTTGACGCGTTGCCCGGCGACCGGCGAGGACGGACGCGTGGCTTGCACGAAGCGGGCTACCGCTTGGATCAACGGCTGAGAGATCGGGATCAGACGCAGCGTTTTCTGGATCTGCACCAGCATCTCGGCTTCGACCACCGGCTCGATCGACATCGGGGGGGAGCCGGTCGTGGAGGCGAGGATCGCCTCTTCTTCGGCGAGGCTGGGGTAGTCCAGCGTGAGGTTCAGCATGAACCGGTCGAGTTGTGCTTCGGGCAGCGGGTAGGTGCCTTCCTGCTCGATCGGGTTCTGCGTAGCGAGCACGAAGAAGGGTTCTTCGAGTTGGTGTGTGGTCCCGCCGACGGTAACCGAGTGCTCTTGCATCGATTCGAGCAGTGCGGCTTGGGTCTTGGGCGGGGTCCGGTTGATCTCGTCGGCCAAGACGACTTGGGCAAACAGGGGGCCGGGCGCGAAACGGAAGCTGCGTTTGCCGGTTGCCTGATCTTCTTCGAGCAGGTGAGTGCCGGTGATGTCGGCGGGCATCAGGTCGGGAGTGAACTGGATGCGGCGGAAGGACAGGTGCGTCGCCTGTGCCAGCGAACGGACCAGCATCGTTTTCGCCAAGCCCGGCACGCCGACGAGCAGCGCGTGTCCCCCGGCAAACAATCCGACGAGCAGCTGGGTGACGACTTCTTCCTGCCCGATGATCTGCCGGCCGATCTGCGATTTAAGTTCGTCGCCTACACGGCGGGCTTCCCGGACGATGGCCGCTTCGTCGACGCGTTCGGCGGTGGCCGTGGCGACGGGGGCGGAGGAGTTGGTTTCAATGGTCATGCAAAAATTCCGGTTCGTAGGAAAAGCTTCAGTTCACAGGCGTGGTCTGTTCAAAGATGAGCGGGACATCGAGGTGGGCCCGCCAGGCTCGGGCGTGTTCGGCAGGGGTCGGGTTGTCTGAGAAATCAGGGACGCTGCGGTAGTGGACCGCGGTCTCACGGATCACGCTTGGCGCGGCGGAGCTTGTACCAGCGGATTGGACAAGGTCCGACGTAAAGGTGTATTCGGCGGGCTCCGGTTGGCTCGTGGCGGAATCGAACGACATCGGAGTCGTTGTTTTGAGATCCCAGCTCTCGGGATGAGCCAGGACAAGCCGTTGCACGAAAGAACCGGGGTAGCCCCCGTTGGGCGTGTGATGTTGAGCAGTGGGCAGCAGATCCGTGGCCCAGGGCCCGGGCGTGGCCAGCAGGCGAAGCTCACGGGAAAACGCACTGACAGCGTGGGGGAAGTGCAGCTTGGCGGTCACCACGAGCGGCGACCCGAGTTCGGAATTAACGGGGGTGACGTGGGAGACTTTCACCGTGGGCCACGCCGCGAGGCATGCCGTTTCAAAACGCTCGCTGAAGAAATCATCGCCGCCTTTGAGCACGCGGTGCCAGCGGTAGGCCATCCAGCCCTGCAGCCGCCACACCGCGGTGCCGGTGAGGCCGTCGGGCCCCGCGACGAGATCGAGTTCGCACGAGGAGTCGGACAGCAAAACCTCGCCTCCGCTTGAGGCCAGTTTGCCTTCGTAAAACGCAGGGATGGTGGTGAGATAGGGTTCTTCTGCTAGGACGAGTGCCGACTGCCCCGGGTCGCCAGGCGGCATCATGCCGATCGGGGCGATCTCATCGGTGGCGTCGAGCCAGAGCGGCGGGCCCTCGCCCGTGCCGTGTGGGTCGGGGACCACAACCACGGCGTGGTTGAACTTCCAGACGGGAAACTCGGGGTCGAGCGGGGTCTGATCCCCGCCGCGTTCGACCAAAACGAAATGCGCTTCGATGTCGAGCGTCGCCAACATTTCCACCAGCAAGTTGGCCTTGGCTTTGCAATCGCCGTAGCGGCTCTGGATCACTTCACTCGCGGGTTCGGGGCGAAGTCCGCGGACGCCGAGCGGGATGGTGTTGTAGCGGAAGGCGTTGACCTGTTCGTAGAGCGCCGCGATCTTCTCGACGCGGGTCGAGGCGTCTTGCGTCCATGCTTGCGCGGCATTGGCGACAGCCTCGGCGTCGCCGACGGTGTCGCGCATCATGCCCCGGTAGAAGTCGGCCATTTCATCCCAAGTTCCAAACCCGCTTAGCAAGACACGCGGCGAATCGCGCGGATCGTCTTTGGGAGGGACGTTGCTGACCGTCCACTTGTGGCCGATGTATGCCAAACCCATCTCTTGCGTCTCTTGGATTTCTCGTCCCTGGGTCACGGTCAATTTGTTCTGGATCGGATAGCTCGGGGGGCTCAAGAGTTGAACCGTCTGCTGCAGCACATCCGCATGGGGCAAGGCGAAATCGATCTGGCCGGTGTAAAACGGCAGCAGCGGTTTGTTGGAGACGGTTTCGAAGTCGTACTCCACGAGTGTCCCCGCAAGCAGGCCGGGCAAGAGCATTGGCGGCGGTGCCTGGTAGTCCCATTCCAGCGTATAGCCGTCGGGCCGGATGACGCGGAGGGCTTTGAGCCTTACGGGTGAACAGCCGGTGCTTGAGCATTTACTGGTCCACACCGCGTCGATAAGCCCCCGTACCCGCAGGTCGTGCAGGATCATCGCAGCCGATTCGTTCCAGAGTGCACTGCCGTCGGACTTGAGGTCCATCACGATGTCGCGTTGCAGCACCACCGCCATCGCGTTTGCCGAGCGGGGAGCTGCGTTCGCATCGTGTAGCCGCTTCGCTTCTTCGGGCGTTTGGGCGCGAATTTCGTAGGGCTCGTCCGGTCCCGGTGCGACGAGGTCACCGGGTAGTTTGGTCGTGTCAAACTCGGTCGACACCGCGGCGGCGGTCTCTAGTTCGGATTCAGCCTCTTCTTGGGATTGCGCGTGTTGGTCGAGATCGATCCGTTCGCCAGCGACCCACACCCCCGCGGTTTCGGTGCGTATGAGCTTGCGTTCCTTGTAATAACTGGCGACATAGCTATTGGCCTTGGCGGCTAATTCGACGAGGTCGGCCTTCGGGTTGGCTTCGATCTGCTCGGCCAAGATTCCGCCGAACCTGGGGTGATTGATCTGCCGCTCGTGGTCGGTCGCGCTGATGAAGTTGACGCCCGATTCGCCCAGCAGATCGATCAGGCCACGGCCGCCCGGGCCGGGGGTGACGACCCACAGATCGGCCTCGGGCATCCCTTCCATTACGCCGACCAGATCGTTCCCCGTGATGCGTGGGCCGCGGACGTCAAACCGGTAGCGCCCGTTCCGGGTTACACCCTGCCCCAGCAGGATGAGATAAGCCTCGTCCCCTTTTTGGAGCTCGGACTTCCATCCCGCTAGCGCAGCCATGAGTTGGTCTCGTACGGTGCGGTCGTCGGGGCCCTGGGTCTGGATGACGAGCATGTTTTTGGGTTGGGCCCGCCGTACCGCCATCGCGCTGACCCAGGCCTGCTCCTGCGTTTTCCAGTCCTGTTCAATCGCGCCGTCGCCGACCAGGCCGTGGACAATAATCGCGTGGACCTCACCATGAGACGAAGTGGGTGCCCAAGCCGTAAGCAGCAGCAGCGTCAGGATCAAGGGCCGGAAAATTATTCGCATCGTGACGGGCCTAGCGCGTGAGTACAAAATGCAAAAGAAGAGCGAAAACGGGAGATTGGCTGTCCGGTCACCCACATATCTGAAGAGACGTCCGGAAAAACTTCATGTTACATCTCGCGGGTAAAAAATAAACAGAATCGTGTCTCTAGAGGCACGAAAAGTAGAGCGGCTACTTGCAGATATGAGAAAATGACGTTTGCGGCGGAGAAATGCTCAATCGGCCCCTTGCAAAACCGTACATTCAAGAGCGTCTGTTGTGATGAAGGATACTTGAGTTTTGCATGATGACTTTGAAGTTCTTGAACGTTTCCGCTCGGGAGACGACCCCGAAGCGCTGGCGATTTTGGTCGGCCGGTACCGGGAGATGGTGTACGCCGTATGCCGACGCCGACTTAGCCCGCTCGATGCGGAAGACGCCACTCAAGAGACCTTTCTAAAGTTGGTCCGTAATCCCGGGCAGGTTCAAACCAGTGTGTGTGCTTGGTTACATACGGTCGCCACGACGACCGCGGTGGATTGGGGGCGTCGAGAAACCCGGGCGTTGCGTTCGGGGGCGTCACGCAATGAGATGCTGAAAAACGTTGCATCTGGCGAGGAGCACGCGATGGACGAATCTGAATTGCGCACGGAGTTGGACCAAGCGGTCGCCGGGCTTGATGAGCCGTTCCGTATTTTGGTGGTTGAGCATTTCCTGGGCGGGCGGACCCAAAGCGATCTTGCGGCAGAGCAGGGGTGTTCCGTCGCGACGGTGAGTCGGCGGGTGAGCAAGGCCGTGGAGATGATCAAAGAACGTCTCAATAGCCGGGGATACACCACCGCCACCGCGGCCGGGCTTGTGGGGCTGCTGAGCACCCAGGCTAATGCGGCCGATCTTCCGGCGGGGCTGACGCTGCGCATTCTTGGAGCGGCGAACGGAAGCGGGGCGGGGGGAACCGCGGCTTCGTTCTCCAGCCCGGCCGCGGCGGCTGCGACACCGGCCAGCGTTGCGGGAGGCTTCTCGCTTCCGAGCTTAAGCGTCCTGATCCCGACATTGCTGGGGTTTTTCGTTGTGATCGCAATGGGCCTTTGGCTGTTCACGACGTCTTCCCCGGCGAAACCAACACTCCCTCAAACAACTGCCCCCGGGGCTCGCGTCGCTGCCGATCCGTCGCCTCCGCCGACCCCGCCTCCTTCCACACGTCTGCGGGTGGGATGGATCATGGATGGAGTTCCCGGCGATATCACAAACGGCACCCCCGTGTTCAACGAGATTCTACGGCTGTCTTCCGATGATCAGCTCGACCTGGTGTTATTGGTCCCGCGACAGAAATCTCCCGAATTCGAAGGCATCCTTGGTTTCATGGGGGTCAATCTGACGCGCCGCTACTTTGAAACCCCCGATGCACTGGCCGGTATTGATGTGTTGGTCATGGCTCGGGCCCTGGCCGAAGAATCAGACGCCGCCCAGCAGATATGGGCTGAGGCCAGCACGGCGTGGCAACGTGGTGTGGGCACCGTGTTGCTAGCTCCACAGCTCCCCGACACGCCGGAGGCTCGTGAGATGGCGTTGGTTCAAGATTCGGTAGCCTTCCACCACCCGGAAGGTCATGGCCAACGCATGTCCGCGACCGTGCTCCAATCTCACGCCATCCTCGGAGCGATGCAGCCCGGCGATCAACTCGATGTTTGTGCTTGCGGCGCGATCACTGAGTTGGTTCCCGATGCCCAAGTACTCGCGATGCGCAACACCGATGAGTTGCCTGTGGCCCAGCAAGCTGCTGACGCCAACCTTGCGAGCACCGATATGCCTCTGCTTGTCGTACACGACCCCGGAGACACCCAATTCGGGCGGCGCGTCATTGCGCCGATGAATAACTATTCCATCCGAAAGATCGATCAGAATGTAGACCTGCAGTTCCTCAAACGGGCGATTCTCTGGGCGGGTCGACAGCCGATCGCCTTGGCTACGCCTGGTTCCGATTCTTTGGAGCAAGCAGACGGCGTATCGTTTTAACACTTGGCCCGCCACTGGCTGGGTGGTATGAGATTTGGATCTTCCGGTTTTGGGGCGGATCTAATACCTAATCCGCCAAAATATG